>NZ_CP028960.1:1533928-1840714 GCF_003071365.1 Methyloceanibacter sp. wino2 | reverse complement strand
TCCACGCGTAGACGGGCCTTTTGGTTTTCGAATGATCGCCCGTTGCCGGATTGTTGGCGAACGTCTTCCGTCCGTAGTCCGTGCCGTAGCTTTCCTTGGGCCACCCATAGTCGGTGCCGTAGGTCAGCAGGTTGAGCTCGTCGCCGCCTTGCGGTCCGTGCTCGGTTTCGAATATTTCCCCACTGTCGACGAGCAGCCCTTGTGGATTGCGATGTCCCTTGGTGAAGACTCGCGTCGTCCAGTCGTCGCGGTCCACTTGAATGACTTTGCCGTACTCGTAATCCGGGGCCTCGGCATCGACGTTGCTGGGGTCGCGAAAATTGCCCGTGGTCATCAGGATCGACCCGTCGTCCGCAAACGCCAGTCGCCCTCCGGTTTCGTTGGGCAACCTCGTCTTGAGGCACGGGTCCGTCTCATAGCGCACGGTCCAATCGGCCGAAGACGGGTTCTCAAAGTCGATCTTGGCTTCGGACAGACGCAGCGTGTAGCACTTACGCGCGCGATCCCAATGGGTGGTGGCTGCGTAGAGCAGACCCTCGTCGCCGTCCCCTTTATCCAAAATGACGTCCGTAACGCGGTACCACCTGTTCTTGGCCTTTGGATTGAGCTTGCGGTGGGTCTTGACGTCCAGCGGCGGCTTTATGTCGAGAGGCTTGAGCCGTATGTCTGCCTCGTCAATAAAGAGCAAATAGGAATCGCCGTCTCCAGTCGTTAGGAGCACACGATTGCCACCGGCCAGCGCCAAACCACCGCCGCTTGCTATCTTCGGTTTGAGAATAAGGTAGCTTGATACTTTCACATCGTAGTAGCTACCGAAGACATACTCGACGGACGCTTCGGAGTCCCGCGCTGCGCCCGGTCCCGATCTTGTATTACTCTTGTCGTTATCTTTCAGATAAACTACGCCCACGATGCCGGCCAAACACAAGAGCCCAATCAGAGCACCGTAGATCACTCGCCTTCTCAAGATCGGCCTCCGTTTATTGGTCCATGTGGGATGAAAAAGGAACTTCTAGATAGCGCCTGATGTCTGACGGGAAAAGATAGCAAAACGGGGGCGACCGCTTTCGAACAAGATGTTGTTTCGGATCGAGCCCCGTCCCGCTGGGAAACGGCAGACAGGCAGACGCTGGGGATACGGACAAACCCGGCGGCACGTGCTGTTTCGAGCTTTGGAACAACCTGGCAAACCAGCTGTTCGGTCTTGGGGCGGTTGCTGGCATCAACATGGGGAGTTGTCCGCGTGCGCTGGAGGCACACCTGAATGCCGATAGAACGTCCCGGTGCATGCCTGCTGGCACGCGAGGAGATCCTCTCCCGGCTGGATGTGACGGCTGCGGTGGAAGAGGTGCGGCGCTCCTCCGTCGCGCTCGATATCCGCACGCCTCCGAGCCCCGACGCGCTCAAGGAGTCCATCCCCCGCGCGATCGAAGAGGGCGCCAGCCGGATCGTTGTGGCCGGCGGCGACGGCACTCTCAATGCTGCGGTCGATGCACTGATGGGAGCAGGCTTGGGCGGACAGGCATCGCTCGGGCTCTTGCCGCTCGGTACAGCCAACGACTTCGCGAAGAGTGCCCGCATCCCCGCGAGCGACCTTGCCGAAGCACTCACTCTCGCCTGTGTCGGCCAAGCGACCGCGATCGACGTCGGACACGTGAACGGAAGCTATTTCGTGAATACGGCCAGCCTCGGCTTCGGAGCACGCGTCACGGCGACCACGCCGCAGGACATGAAGAAACTCTTAGGCGGCACGGCCTATTCCATCATGGGACTCGTACACGCATTCCAAGCGGAGCCCCACGAAGGACGGCTTACGCTGCCGTGCGGCGAGACGATCGAGGCGCATTTCCTGATCATGGTGGTCGGCAACGGCCGTTTCGCAGGCGGAGGGTTTGACGTGGCCCCACGGGCCAGTCTGACCGATGGCCTACTCGATATTGCGTTGATCACCGAAACGGCAACCGAGTCGATCGGCACTCTGCTGGATGAGCTGAGTGATCCAGCCCACCCCGAGAACGAGCACGTCTACTATCGGCAAGTCCCCGGCTTCACGCTCGAAACAACGAACCCGCTCCACGTCACGCTGGATGGGGAGCCCACCACCGGATCCCGGTTCGAATTTCGATGCAGCCCTCAGGCCCTGTCCATGGTCTTGGGCGCAGACCCTTTGACCGCCAGGCAGACGACAGCTTGAGGAAAGTGGACGTGACACCCATCCCGCCGCTGGCCGACACCGGGTCCTGGAACATCACCTTGCACCGCACGTTGACGACGGCATGCAATGTTTTGATGATAGCGGTCAGTTAGAGTGGTTCGAGTCGGTGTAGGCTCTCTGTGCGCAATAGCTCTATTGTCGCGATGGCGGCGGTATCGCCAGCGGACGCCTGCCAATAGAATGCAAGAGTGTTAGGAGCACTGACTACCGATGGCTCATGTCTGCCCAAGCTGCAATGCGCCCCTCGCCGATGACGACAAATTCTGCAGCGAGTGCGGCAGAGAGCTCGACGCCTTTCTGGAGCTCCCTGACGGTTCGCGCCCGGTGGCGCGCCGGCCGAACCTGTACCGGGACGCCATCGTCTTTTTTCTTCTGGCAGCCATCAGCACGCTCGTAGCGGACTTCATCGAAGTCAATCTGGCCCTGAGAGCGACCTGGGACATCACCTCAACGCCCTCGCTCTACCTCGTCTATTCGTTGCTGGCGATGGGCGTTTTCGTCATCCTCTACATCCTCTGGGGACGCATTTTCCGCGGTGCGGGAGCGCACTATTCCGGGCGCCGGCTGCTCGTGCAATTGATCTGCCTTGGTCTTGGCATGGCGGTCTTGTTCTATGGCCCGATCACAGATGCGATCTACGACTTGACCGACCCGGAGGGACCAATCTGGGTCCAGTTCGACCTTCTGAATGCCTTGCTGGCCGCACTGCTGTATGCGGCCTATCTCGCGTTCACCTTGAGGCGGGCCGACTGACGGCGACACGAAGCCGGCCCTTGCCTGTGACGAGACGTTCGAGCTTTGTCCGGGCCTCGCTGGTCGTGGCGGTTTCCGCTGGATTTGGCAGAAAAGCACCCGCGGGCGCGGATTCAGCCCCGCAGATGGACTCGCCTGCCGTCAATCTTCCTCATTGTCGTGGCTGAACGTCAGCCGATAAAACCTGTTCTGGAACTCCCAGGGAGCTTCCAGCCGCCGTTCGCCGAGGAGATCCACCGACCGTGCCAAACTTGGGGCCACTGCAGAAACTCTTACGAATACTGACGGTATCCGGTCTCCTCCTGACGCCGCTGGGCGTGCCGTGCGCCGCCGCCCAGGATGCACAAGTCGCGCCCCCTACCGAAGCTCCCGCCACTGAAACACCAGCTACCGAAGCACCCGCCACTGAAGCGCCCGCTACTGAAGCACCCGCTACTGAAGCCAGTACCGCCAAACCGGGGGCCGCAGATGCCGCGGCCATCGAAGCAGAAGCCGCCGAAGCTGCAACTACGGATCCGGATGTTCTGGCCTTCAGCGAGAAGCTCGACAAATGGCGCGCCAAGATCGAGGCAGCGGAACGCGAGATTGCCGATTCCTCGACGACCGACGAGGACCTTCGGAACATCCCGGACGAACTCGAAGAACTGCGCCAGAGGATCATCGACCGCCGCGCGAAACTTCGGCCGAATTTGGAGGACCGGCGGGAGCGGCTGGCGAAGCTCGGCCCCGCGCCTAAAGACGACGCTCCACGGGAAAGCGACGAGATCGCCGAGCAAAGAATGCACCTCGAGGATGAAGTTGCGGACATTGACGGCAAGCTCAAACAAGCGGACGTGCTGTTCGTACGCGCGGGCCAGGTAATCGATCAGGCCAACGAGGCGCGCCGCGATCGCTTCACGGACTCGCTCTTTCGGCCGGTCCCCAACCTGTATTCCTCCATCCTCCCGACGGCTCTCGAAACGCTGCCTCAGCAGTTCGTCCGCATATTCGCAGAGGCCGAGGAGCGGATCGCAGAAGCTTGGAGCAAGGGAGTCCTGGTTTTCGGGCTTCTCTTGATCGCGCCGATATGGGCCGGCTTCGCGACGAACCGCTTCACGCGCCGCCTGGCGCCGAGCGCCGCCGAGGCCGGTCAAACCGCCAGTCTTCAGGACCGGGGCGTCGCTGTGATCAAGGCCTTGCTACGAACCTGCTTACCCGTTTGGGCGGGGCTCGCCGCTTTCGGTCTCATCGCGGTATCGGCAGGACTGGCCGGCCCCACGCTCGACGCCTTCCTGCCGCAAGCGCTGATGGCAATTGCCTGGGCCACGCTCCTCGCATCCCTCGTTCGTGAGACGCTCGTTCCGGACGGCGGCGTTCAAAGAATTGTACCCGCAACCGATGCCGTCGCCTGGAAGGTGGCGGTCTTGCTATGGGCGCTGATTGCCGTCTGGCTGCTCGACAAGTTGTTCGTGTTGAAAGACTTCATCGTTTTCACGCCCTATCAGGTCTCGGTCTTTCGCTCGACCCTGTTCGCCGCGCTGTGCGGGCTCCTTCTCCTCTCGGTTCTCTGGACCATCCACAAAGGGCCGCAGATACGCCAAGCCGCTCTCAGCGGTTGGCGGGGCTGGCTGTTTTCACTCGCTGCCGTTCTCACCGGGGCCATCCTGCTGGCCATGCTGCTCGGCTACGAGTCGCTCGCACACTTCATCGGAACTCATGCCGTTTCGACGGCTGGCGTGCTGTGGATCATGTACCTGTTGCATCTGGCCGCCGAGTCCATCTCGAGCGTCAGCATGATCTCGGGCCAGGCCATCGACGACGACATCGAAGAAGACGAGGACATGGGGGCGCCCTCGCTTCTGACGATGCGGATCATCGCCAGTCTGTTCCTCGATATCGCCATCCTCGCGGTCGGCATCACGATCCTCCTGCTGCTGTGGCGGTTCGACTGGGTCGAGGTTCACAGCTGGATCAAGGCGGCTTTCTTTGGGTTCCAATTTGGCCCAATACGGATCTCGCTTCAGTCCGTGCTGATCGCGCTTGGCGTTTTTGCCTTGGGCCTGGCGCTCACGCGGTTTGTGCAGCGCTGGGTCACGGGCCGTGTTTTCGCCGGGCGAAAAAGCGAGTCCGGCCTGCACGAATCTGTCCGGATCGGCATCGGCTATCTCGGGTTCGTCTTAGCGGCGCTCGCGGGCATATCGTATCTCGGCGTCGACTTCTCGAACCTCGCTATCATCGCCGGCGCGTTGTCGGTCGGCATCGGCTTCGGCCTGCAGAGTATTTTCAACAACTTCGTGTCGGGTCTGATCCTGCTTGCCGAACGGCCGATCAAGATCGGCGACTACATCCGGGTCGGTGACCAGGAAGGAACCGTCAAGAAGATCAGTGTTCGGTCGACAGAGATCGAGACGATCCATCGGCAATCCGTCATCGTTCCGAACGCGACGCTCATCACCGATCCCGTGGTGAATTGGATGCATCTCGACAAGAGCTGCCGCCTCGATCTGCCCGTGGGTGTCGACTACGGCACGGACATGGAACTGCTCAGTTCCACGCTGCTGGACGTGGCGCGGTCGCATCGCGCCGTCCTCAAGCATCCGCCGCCCGTCGTGCACTTTGCCGGCTTTGGCGACAGCTCGCTCGATTTCGAGCTCCGCGTGTTCTTGCGGGACGTCCGCGAGCGGATCACAACGAGCAGCGCCCTGCGCTTCGCGATCCTGGCGGCCTTGCGCGACGCGAACATCAGCATTCCGTTCCCGCAGCGCGACGTCCACATGCGGGGCGGCGCGCCGGAGGATGGGGCGGATGAGGCAGATCCCCCGCCAGCGAAGTAGTCGTCGGGTGTTGGAGTTGTCTGCTTCACGCCTGCACTATGAAAGGCGAACGGGGCCTTGCTATTCGAATGTGACGATGCGCCCGCCGACGCTCCATTCGAGGCTGAGCGGGTCAACGGTCACGTCGTCCTGCAAGGCGGCAGGCAGGCAGGCGCCCCAGGCTTCTCCCGGCTTGAGGATCTTGTCGCTGCTGTAGGCCAGGCGGCTCGCCAAGTTCGTGGTGTCGCCCTTACGCTCGGCCCTCAACCGGAAGCTGATCTCCTCGACCGTCTTCGACGAGTTGTTGACGATGTCGACATAGAGCGGGCGGTCTTGAGCGTCCGAGCAGATCGCCCCCGCGCCTTGCGGATGCACGGTCACGCTGACGGCAACCTTCTTGACGTGGCGGTCATAGGTCCAATGCTCATAGGCGGTGACGCCCACCCAAAGCAGCAGGCCGAATACGGCGATCGCGAGCAGCGCCTTGAGCAACCACGTTAGCAACGTACGACTGAACACTTTGACCGAGTCGGCCATCGACCCTACCCTTTGGCTCTCGTGCCCACAGTCTACCTGGGCAGGCATGGATCACCAATGGCCATAGCTGTTTTCACATGGGTGTTGTCATATGGGCGTTGTCATAATGGGAACACTGCAATGCCAGACGCGGCGTAGCCCCGGCACGCTCACGAGAGGATGCGCGGTATGAGCGCATCTGAGGAGCTTTATCAGCGCGCGGGCATACTCCTGTCCGAGGTTCCGAACTTCAATCGGCAGGGCGCGCTCAGCGATCAAGAAGATCAATGGCTGGCTGCGGCACTGGCCGTGATCGAGAGCGCATCCGAGATTGTCCCCGTACCGGATGTTCTGGAGATTTTTGACGCGAAGTACGCAGCAAAGATGGTCGTATCGCAGATCGCCAACGCTCATTTGCGGGCGACGAATGCACGTATCGTCATATCCCTGCTTCGCCGCGTACTGGGACGGCTGGAGCTTCAGGTCCAAACGGCAATCGTTGGCGCCTATGTCCCCGCGGGCGATGTCGATGAAGCCCACAAGGCCGTCGGCGCCGTGCTGAGGACTGCGGTCAAAGATGTCCTCCTCGTTGATCCGTTTGCCGATGAAACCATCCTCAAGGCATACGCGGAACAGGCCCCTGACAACATCGTCGTCCGTGTTCTGACCGATCCCGACAAGCACAGGCCGACACTCAAGGCGGCACGTGAAATCTGGAAGAAACAATACGGCGACAAGCGGCCGCTTCAGGTGCGCCTCGCCAAGGCCCCGTTGCACGACAGGTTGATCATCGTGGACGGAGAGCGTGCCTGGACGGTGACACAATCCTTCAAGGACCTGGCCGCAACGCGCCCAACGACGATTGTCAGTACACCAAACGAAATCGCCGAACTGAAGATCAAGGCCTATCAGGAGATTTGGAGCGGCGCGTCCGCTATTGTGCCGTCGGCAGGGCCGTCGCCGTGACTTTTGCCGGAACAACGGCGCCGTGATATCGCGGCACCGCACTTCAGGTTCCGATAAGCCGAGAGGTTGGGACCCGATGAATACAGAGACCTATCTAGAAGAAGCTCGCGTGGCCCACAGGAAGATCTTGGAGGCGGCGGCGTATCTTCGCGAGGCGGCGGGGCCCTTTGCCGACACGCCGCGCAGAAGGGCCATCGAGGCGGTCGCCGCCGACGCCGAGAAGCTGGCTCTCGACCTGGAAGGCCATATGCAGGAAGTCTTGCGCGGGCTCTGGCAGGGAGAATAGGTCAGATGCTGCACGCAGCGATTCGGGACTCTGAAGCACGTATGCCTGTTCGTGATAACCGCACAGCCTCGGCGCGTTGCCGCTTCACGTTCAGTGGAAAGACAGTATGGTGCTCTGACCTCGTTGGTGCTCGTTGCGGCAAGGACTTCCATACATGAAGAAACGCGTCACTCGTTCGAAGCGTCTCGAAGGCCGTGAGATCGGCTGGCGCGAGCATGTCGCCCTTCCCGAACTCGGGATTGCGTCGATGCGGGCAAAGATCGATACCGGCGCGCGGACCTCGGCCTTGAACACCGACCACATGGAGCGGTTTGAGCGCAATGGGCAGCACTGGATAAGCTTTACGCTCCCGGCGGCCGGCCGTAGATCGAAAGTGCGCTACGAGGCACAGCTTGAGGACGTTCGCAACATCAAGAACACGGGGGGCGTGCCGGAGACTCGCCCCATAATCAAGACGACGATGGTCCTGGGGAAACGCGCCTGGGTGATTGAGATTTCGCTCGCCGATCGCGAGAATATGAAGTTCGACATGATCGTTGGCAGAACAGCGCTGCGCACGCAGCGATTGATCGTCAACTCGGGCCGGTCGTATCTCGCAGGCGACCCCATCGGGCCCGCGCCGCTTGAGTTGCACGAAACGTAGTCGTGAAACTTCCTGAGGACGCAACGGCGTCTTGTTTTGTTTAATTCGTTGATACCGGGGTTTTGATATGAAGATCGCAATGTTGGCCCGCAACGCGGAACTTTATTCGCATCGGCGCTTGAAGGAAGCAGCAGAGCAACGCGGCCACGAGCTGGATATCATCAACACGTTGCGCTGCTACATGAACATCGCCTCGCGCCGCCCGGAGATCTACTACAACGGCGAGAAGCTACCCCACTACGATGCTGTCATCCCGCGCATCGGTGCGTCGGTGACCTTCTATGGCTTGGCCGTTCTGCGCCAGTTCGAGATGATGGGTGTCTATCCCCTCAACGAGTCGGTCGCTATCGGCCGCTCGCGCGATAAGCTCCGTTCGATGCAGATTTTGGCGCGCGATGGAATCGGTTTGCCGGTGACGACCTTCGCTCACGACCCAAAGCAGACCGAGGAAGTCGTCAGGCTGGCCGGCGGCGCGCCGCTGGTCGTCAAGCTTCTCGAAGGCACGCAGGGCATCGGCGTGGTCCTCGCGGACACGGATCGGTCCGCCAAGTCCGTCATCGAGGCCTTCCGCGGCGCCAATGTGAACATTCTGGTGCAGGAGTTCATCAAGGAGGCAGGTGGCAGCGACATCCGCGTTCTTGTTATTGGCGGAAAGGTAGTCGCCGCCATGAAGCGCACCGGTGCGGAGGGTGAGTTCCGGTCCAACCTCCACCGGGGCGGCTCCGCTCAGACGGTCAAGATTTCACCGGAGGAGCGGTCGACCGCGGTCCGCGCGGCAAAAGCGCTCGGGTTGAATGTCTGCGGTGTCGACATGCTGCGCGCCAACCACGGCGCCGTTATCATGGAGGTAAATTCCTCCCCAGGGCTGGAGGGCGTCGAGAAGGCCACAGGCATCGATATCGCCGGGAGGATGATCGAGTTCCTCGAGAAAGAAGCGAAACCAGGCAAGACACGGACACGCGGCAAAGGTTGAAGTTGAGGCGAAAACCATTCGAGATCGGCGGCCGTCAGATTCCGCCAGGCTCACGCCAGACCGTTGATCTTCCCGTCAGCGTTCTGTCCGATCACACACCCGTCACCATGTCTGTCCATGTGGTGCACGGCCGCGAACCGGGACCGACCTTGTTCGTGAGCGCTGCGATCCACGGTGACGAGGTCATGGGCGTGGAGATCGTCCGCCGGCTCCTGCGGATGCCGAGCCTCGATACGATGAAAGGGACGCTGCTCGCGATTCCCATCGTCAACAGCTACGGCTTCCTAAATCATTCGCGGTACCTGCCGGATCGGCGTGACCTCAATCGCTCCTTCCCCGGCGACGCGATCGGCTCCCTCGCCGCGCGTCTCGCCAAGATGTTCATGACCGAGATCGTCAAGCGGTCCGATGTGGGCATCGACCTGCACTCGGCGGCGATCCACCGCACCAACCTGCCGCAGGTCCGCGTGTCGCCACGCAAACCGGAAACGATGACGCTTGCCGAAGTCTTCGGCGCGCCGATCGTGATGACATCCAAGATTCGCGACGGGTCCCTGCGTCAGGCCGCCCGTGAGCTGGACGTCGACATTTTGCTCTACGAAGCCGGCGAAGGCTTGCGCTTCGATGAGGTCTCCGCACGCACGGGCGTGATGGGCATCCTGCGGGTCATGCGTCATCTCGGGATGGTCAAGGCCAAGGGGATTGCAAAGCCTCAGGTCGCGCCGATGCGGTCCTCGTCGAGTTTCTGGCTTCGCGCGCCGGCCGGAGGACTGTTGCGTACCGTCAAGACGATCGGCGCCCACGTGGAGTGCGGCGACATCCTCGGACTGATCTCCAATCCGTTCGGCGAAGTCGAGACCGAGATCGTTGCGGGCGAGCCGGGCCTACTGGTCGGCCGCACCAATCTGCCCGTGGTCAACGAAGGCGACGGGCTATTTCACGTCGCCAGAATTCGCGCCGACGACGACCCGGCAGCAACGATCGACCTGCTGGCGGGTCAGCTGGAAGAAGACCCGCTGTTCGACGAAGACGAGATCATCTGAGCCCCGGCACCAAGGCCGTCCGCCTTGTCGACTAGTCTCAAGTGCGCAATCGAGCATCGGGCGACGACAAGCGAATGGGGCGCCTCGAACGTTCGCCTACCCGAACCGATAGCTGGACGCCGTCACGCCGCCCATAAGATTTTCATCGTGATAGATCCGCGTTGCCGGGTCGTCCTCGGCCGCGCCCAGCGCGACGAACAGGGGGAGTAAATGGTCTTCCTTCTTATGGCAGACGCGCGCGTAGGGCGCATGTTCCCAGTCGAGCACTGCAGCAATCCGCTCTTCCGGCGAGCGGGCGAGCGCCTCCCCTAGCCATGCGTCAAATGCCTCCGACGGCACCTTTGCGCCGGGGCCGAATAGTTTCAGGTTGTGGTAGCTCAGGCCGGAGCCGACGATCACCACGCCCTCGTCCCGCAAAGCAGAGAGCGCCCGGCCAACGGCGAGATGAGCAGCCGGATCATAAGACTTCAGCAGGGAAATCTGAAAGATCGGCACATCCGCGTTCGGATACATGATCGCTAGGGGTGCAAACGTTCCGTGATCGAAGCCTTGGCTTTCATCCAGATGCGCAGTGATCCCCGCAGCGGTGAGGAGATCCAGCGCCTTTCGGGCCAGCGCCGGGGCGCCCGGGGCCGGATAGAGGACGTCATAGGTCTCTGGTGGAAAGCCGAAATAGTCATACACCATCGGCGGTGCAGGCGAGGCCATGATGGCGACATCGTCCGACTCCCAATGGCCTGAGATTACCAAGATCGCCTTCGGCCGGTCGCCAAGCTCCGCAGCCATGTCCTTGAGCGAACGTTCCAGGTTCGCAAACATCGCCCGCATATCGGGCACCCATGGCCACGGGCCGCCCCCATGCGAGATGAAATAGGTGGGGAGTCTTGCGTGCATTTCGGCTTCCTGCAGACAGAGCGGCCGGTCAGAGCCGACCTCGTGCACTATGCGAACCATTCATGGCGATTCCACGCGCCCAACCGGGCCAAACGTCGCGCCTGCCCCCCTGCCGCCGGCGCGTTGTCCCAAGGCTATTTCCCGGGGCCCGTATTGGGCTCGCCCCCATGACAGGCTCCCGAAGTCATACACGGTCTGGAAGTCAACGAGCCTTTAGTCTAATCCTGAACGGCTGAAGCTCAGCGATCGGGCTTCCAATAATGCTGTGCCCTTTTCGCAAGTGCGAAAAGAGAAGACCCCAGAGGAAACGGATTGAGATTGAGAATGACAGACAAGACCATAAAGGCTGACGAAGCCATCGCGCTGATCCATGACAACGATGTCGTCACGACGACCGGTTTTGTTCAAAGCTGCATTCCGGAGGCGCTTCATGCAGCGCTTGAGGCCCGCTTTGTCGAGACCGGCGGGCCCCGTGACCTTACGCTGATCATGTGCGCCGGCGCTGGCGACAGTAAGGGCCTAGGGACCGGGCGCCTGCACCATGAGGGTCTTCTGAAACGCGTGATCGCCGCCAATTTCGGTCGGATGCCCAAAGTCGCCGAGGCCGCCCAGCAGAACAAGATCTGCGGCTACAACCTGCCCCAAGGCGTGATCTCCCAGCTCTACCGGGCCTGCGCCGCCGGCCAGCCCGGCCTCTTCTCCAAGGTCGGCCTCCACACCTATGTCGACCCGCGGATCGACGGCGGCAAGGTCAACGACGTGACGGAGGAAGACATCGTCAAGCTCGTCGAGGTCGAAGGCGAGGAGTGGCTCTTCTACAAGGCGACGAAGATCGACGTGGCCTTCATCCGCGCGACCAGCGCCGATCCGTCAGGCAACCTCAGCATGGAGAAGGAAGCGCTGACGCTCGACAGCCTGGCCCAGGCCATGGCCGCCTACAACAATGGCGGCCTCGTCATCGCCCAGGTCGAGCGCATCGTCGAGCAGGGGTCGCTCAAACCGAAAGACGTGAAGGTCCCCGGCATTCTGGTGGACTGCGTCGTGGTGGCCGACCCGCCGGAAATGCACCGCATGAATTATGGCGTGATCTACGATCCGGCGCTGTCCGGCGAAATCCGGGTGCCCGTGGAAGGCATGCCGAAAATGCCGCTCGACGCCCGCAAGGTGATCGCGCGCCGCGCTGCGTTCGAGTTGCCGCCGAACGGCGTCGTGAATCTCGGCGTCGGCGCGCCCGACGGCGTGGCCTCGATCGCCAACGAAGAGAAGGTGACGCCCTACATCACCCTCACCACAGAAGCCGGCGCCGTCGGCGGTGTGCTGGCGGGTGGGTCGAGCTTCGGCTCATCGGCCAACGCCCACTCGATCATCGACCAGAACACCATGTTCGATTTCTACGATGGCGGCGGGCTCGATCTCACCTGCCTCGGCATGGCTGAGTGCGATGCGCAAGGCAACGTCAACACCAGCCGTTTCGGCGGGCGCCTGAACGGCTGCGGCGGCTTCATCAATATCTCGCAGAACTCCCGCGCCGTCGTATTCGCCGGGACATTCACCGCCGGCGGCCTGCAAGTCGAGATCGCCAACGGCACGCTCAAGATCGTTCAAGAGGGCCGGGCCAAGAAGTTCGTCAATCAAGTCGAGCAGATTACGTTCAGCGGGCACTTTGCCCAGCAACGCTCTCAGCCGGTGATCTACGTCACCGAGCGCTGCGTTTTCCAGCTGACGCCGGACGGCCTCGAGCTGATCGAAGTCGCACCGGGTATCGACATCGATCAGGACATTCTCCCGCACATGGAGTTCGAGCCGGTCATCGTCAATCCGATCTGCATGGAGCGGCGCATCTTCTTCGAAGAGCCGATGGAGCTCTTGTCCGACCTGATGAATCTCAAGCTGTGGGAGCGCGTCAGCTACGACGAGGACCGGAACATCCTGTTCCTGAACCTCGAAGGCTGGAGCGTCCGCAAGAAGAGCGACATCGACGACCTTCAAAAGGTCCTATGCGATGCCTGCGAGAAAGCCGGCAAGCGGGTCAACGCCGTCGTCAATCACGATGGCAGCCGGATCGCGGAGGATCTCTACGACGACTACGCCGCGATGATCGAGCACATGATGGAGCATCACTACGCGTCAACGACCCGGTACACGACCAGCGCCTTCATGCGCCTCAAGATGCAGGAAGCGCTGAGCAAGCGCGGGCTCGCACCGCATGTCTTCGAGAAGGCGTCCGAAGCCCACGAAGCTCTCGGGCTCGAGGACAGCGCCAACGCCGGCAAGAAACCGACGGTGAATCACCTCGCGGAAGCGTCAATGGGCAAGTAGGAACGCCGCCAACGCGGGATGCCGACGCGCAACCTGCGACCACCGCGCCGTTGGAACTGTCATCGAGCGTCATTATAGAATGCGCAACGACAGTTGAACGGAACGCGGCGGCGCCGGATCATGTTGCAAAAGTGGGGGCGGCTTTTCGGACTTGCTTGCATCGTCGTGACGATGGCCGCGGCGATAGCATTGATTGGGCTCCACCGGACCGCACAGTCGAGCGCGATGAACAAAGGGATCCAACCGCCGGACGTGAGCGCGAAATCGGTTTTCGTGCTGAACGCGGACACGGGCGAGGTCCTTTACGAGAAGAACCCCGACGAGATCTTCCGCATCCTCAGCCTCACCAAGCTGGTGACGGCCTACATCCTCGTGGACCGGATGGGCGACCGGCTCTCCGAGACGATCAAGATCAATTGGCCGCATCTGACCGGCGGCTCGTCCGCGAAGCTCAAGCGGCTCGATGTCTGGACGCTCCAGGACCTGCTTTACGGCATGGTCCTGGTCTCCGGTAACGACGCCTCGCTCGCCATTGCCGACGCGGTCGGGCACGACTTGTTGGCCTCCGAGGCCAAGCATGGTGACACGGCCAAGGCGACGGCGCGCTTCGTAGAGGAGATGGAAGCCGCTGCCAAGAAACTCGCCGCACACAACGCGCGCTTCGCCGATCCTTACGGATTGTCGCCCAAGAACGCCGCGACGGCGCGCGACATGGGGCTGATCGCGGCAAAGATCTTCGTCGACCCGCGCATCCTGCCCGCATGGGCCTGTACCGAGCGCACGCTGCATATCGCGGGTCGGCAGCCCCGCACGGTCGAGCTCAAGACGAGCCTCGAAATCCTCGGCGAAGGAACGGTGATCGGCGCCAAGACCGGGTCGCATGTCTCCAACAACATCTACAACCTGGTCACGGCTTGGCGGGCCCCCAACGGCCAAACCATCGTGGGCGTGGTGTTGGGCAGCAAGAGCCATCCTGCGCGCTACGACGAGATGCGCGCCATTATCGATTCGGCCCCCGCGATTTTCCGGGTCTGGGGGCGGCCGAGATCGCTACAAAGCGCGCGCCCACCGATACGTGCCATTAACGGAAAAAGCCTAGATCGCCTTGGGGCACAAACGGGCGCGCCCGGATGGGCCGGCGCGGACAAGCCTCCGATCAGCACGCTTAATCGCAATGGTGGCGCGCTGGATCGGGCGTCGGGCCTGTGGCATAGTGCGCGTCTGCGTAGGGAGTAACGTTCATGGCCGAGCATAAGCTACTCGGAATTCTTCTGGCGATCGGCCTTTGCCTTGTCGCGGGTGTCTTCTTCTTGATCGACACCGAAGACACGACCACCAAAGACACGTTGGGCATGACGGTCGACGTTACGCCGCCGGCCGAGGACGCAGGCTCGGCATCGGGAAGCAACCAGCCGACCATGGGCACACCGCTGCCGCCGGGCTCTCCCCTGGCCGGCAAGGTTCTCGTGTCGAAGCAACCCGTGCAGGTGCTGTCCTCACCCAGCCCCTCCGCATCGCCGCTCTACAGCCTTCCCATGGGGCGGCCGTTCCGCGCCGTGGCCAAACAGGGCAAGTATCTCCGCATCCAGGACGTGAACAGCGGCGCCGGCGGCTGGATCGAGCAGGCCGCTCTCGCGCCCGCGCCCGCCCAGAAACGAGCCGCGGAGCCAAGCCGGGCCGCCCCGTCCGATTCGGGCGCCAGCCCATCGCGGCGGACTACGACGTCCAGCCCGTCGAGGCAGACAACCACGAGCTCGGCAGCAGCGCCCAAGAAGGAACAGCCCCAGCGCCGTTCCGGAGGCGGCCTGTTCGGTGGCAACGGACCGCTCAAGGGCCTGTTCGGCAACTAGCGCTTTCTTAGCTTTCTTATCCTGGAACGGCCTCGCCCTTGGGCAGTGGCGCGTCCTTACGGTGCCGGCGCTCGCCGGCGATCTGGAACAGGCCTGCGCGCAAGGCCGCCATGCCCACCCCCCGCCGCGCTGTGACATAGGCCAGCGGGATGGCGCCGCTCAGGCCCAGCCAAACGGGCAACAGCCATAGCCACACGGAAATGGACACGCTGAACGCGGCGTAGGATGAGACGAGCCCCATGGCCGTCAGCCCCAGATTCCGCCGGGCGACGGCGATGAAGGACGCGTCCGCGGCGAACCGCTGCTGTGCGCCCCAACCCGAGTCGCGCCCCAGGAGCACGTCGAGCACGGCGCGACTCTGCAACAGCATCATCACCGGCGCCAGCAGGGACGACAGCAGCACTTCGAGAACGACGCTTCCCGTCAACGCAAGGCCTCCGCCTGCGGCCGTGCGCCTGTCGCTGTCCATCATGGCCGCGGCCCAGGCCAACAGCTTCGGCATGAGCAGCACCGCTAGGGACACGCCCAGCAACGACAGCGCCTGCCGCGCATCGAACTGCGGCCAGGTCGGGTAAAGCGCGAAATCGCGAGGGAAGTAGTCGGTCGGAACCGACTCGGCGATCCAGCTCAAGGCGAACCCGGTGGCGAGGAACAGGAGCCAGATGGGCGAAGCCAGATAACTCATGATGCCGTTGACGAGGTGAAACCGGCTCATCCAATGCAGCCCTGCCCCGCCGACGAGCCGGGCGTGCTGCAGATTGCCTTGTGCCCAGCGGCGGTCACGCGCCGCGTGCTCGGACAGGGTCGGGGGCGTTCCCTCGAAACTCCCGGCGATATCGGGCCGCATGGAGACGCCGTATCCGGCCCGGCGCAGCAAGGCCGCCTCGACGAAGTCATGGCTGAGGATCGGCCCGCCGAACGGCGGCACGCCGCCCAAGGCAGGCAGACCGCACGCATCGGCAAACGCCCGCACCCGGATGATCGCGTTGTGGCCCCAGTAGTTGCTATCGTTCCCGAACCACAGCGCCAGGCCCGATGCGTGGAGCGGCCCGTAGACGGCCGCCGCGAATTGCTGGAGCCGCGCGAACAGCGTTTGGCCGCCCGTGAGATGGGGCAAGGTTTGAATAAGACCCGTCCGCGGCTCCGCCTCCATGGCCCGCGCGAGCGTAAGCACCGCGTCGGGGGTCATCGTGCTGTCCGCGTCGAGCACGATCATGAAATCGTAGCGTCCGCCCCAACGCTGCACGAACTCGGCGACGTTGCCGGCCTTCTTGCCTTCGTTGTCCTTCCGCTTCCGGTAATACGCACCGATGCCATGACGGCCGAGGGACCGAAGCCGATGCGCGGCTGTCTCTTCCTGGCGCAGGGTCTCGGGGTCGTTCGTGTCGCTGAGGACGAAGACCTCGAAATGCTTCGCGCATCCCTTTGCAGCAAGCCCCCGCGCGAGATCACGCAGCGTGCCGAACACCATCTCCGGGTCTTCGTTGTAGACGGGCATCACGATCGCCGTACGCGTTGTGAGCGCCGCCGGCTTGCCAGTGCTTTTTGCGCGCAGGCGCTGGCTGAGCAAAACACAGAAGCCGAGTAGCGCGGTCGCCGCCGACAGTGTGATCCACGAGAATGACAAGGCAAAAAGGATGACGAGCAGCACCTGCAGACTGGTGGCGTTGGTCTGCCCCACGACGGCGTACATCTGCGTCGCCCCATACACGGTGACCGCGCCCGCGGTCACGAATACGAAGAGGCGCGCGAATAGAACCTTCCAGGAGAACCACCTCCGATGGCGTGGCCCGGGCCAATGCTTGACGCATTGCCGCGGCATGGCGAGCCCCTGCTCCGGCGGGACGAGGGACGGCGCAACGGTCGATTTGGATATGGTGACGGTTTCGCTCATGGCTCAGGCCGTCCACCGGTAGAGCCAGGTCTCGCTGACGACCGCATCATCATGCTTCAGCGCGAGCCGAAGCTCGCTCAGGTCGACCCCGCTCGTGTCCAGCTCGAAGCTCGCCCGATACCCACCCGTGGCGCGGTTGGGGTAGCCGACGACGTTGGCGACCTCGCCGGCACTCGCCCAGACGTTTGGCTTGACCTCGTCTGGAAAATAGTCCGCGCCCTTGCGGCCTCCTGGCGTCTCCACATCCAACGGCGCCACGAAGTCCACGACGAAAAGCTGCCGGCTGCGGTCGAGCGTCAACCCGCCATTGGTTTCCTTCACGCGTGCAAGGGCGCTCTCGGTCATGGGCCGGCCCCAACGCAAGGCATAGGCGTAGTGCAACGGAGCGCCCGGCTTGAGCACACGGGACGGCCGCCAAAAGGCAACGATGTTGTCGTTGAACTCCCTGTCGGACGGAATCTCGACGAGTTCCACCACGCCCTCGCCCCAGCCCTTGCGCGGCGCAACCCAAATGCTCGGCCGCAGCTCGTACTTCGCTTCGAGATCCTTGAAATCGGTGTAGCGCACCGACCGCTGCTGCAAGCCGAAGCCCTTTACATCGTTGGCCGCGAACGCGCTCATCTGGAGCGTCTTGGGATTTGCGAGCGGCCGCACCACCCAATTGCCGCCCGCCTCGGCGACGGTCAGCGTGTCGGAATCGTGGACAGCATCGCGATAATCCGGAAAGCGCGGCCTTTCCATGGAACCAAACAGATACATGCTGGTGAGCGGCGCAAGACCCAGATGGCCGATCTCCGCGCGGGCGAACAGCGTCGCGTCCACATCCATCAAGGTGGAGTGCCCCGGCATGATATGGAAGGTGTAGGCACCGGCGACGCGTGGGCTATCGAGCAAGGCATGCACCGTCGCGGTTCGCGCGCCAATAATCGGACGTTCGATCCAGAATGACCGAAAGATCGGAAACTCTTCGCCTTGCGGCTCTCCCGTATCGATCGCCAGCCCCCGGGCCGACACGCCATAGACCTGTCCTTCGCCGACGGACCGGAAATAGCTGCCGCCCTGAAAGACGGCGACTTCATCGAGATAGCCGGGCGTGTTGATCGGATAGCGCAGGCGAATGCCGCTGAAGAGACGCGCCCCGGGGTGAGGGGGCAGTTCATTCTTCCCGAAGGCAAACAGGGACGGATCGTAGCGCACCGGCACTTCGACACCGTTCTCGACGAGATGAACGTCGACCGGCGTGTCGTAAATGAACCCGCTGTGGAGCAGCTCAAGGGCAAAGCCGCGCTTGTCGTCCGACCAAATCGCGCGTTCCGGCCGGAATTGAATGTCACGGTACTGATCATATCCGAGCGCGCGGAAGGGATCGCCGACCCGTTCGGGACGCTGGTAGGGACGCGCAGCAAGAGCTTCGGCGCGCGCAACGATCTCGTCACGATTGAAGGACCGGCCGCCTTCCTGGGCCCAAGCCGGACCGGCAATGCCCGGCGCGATGGCGCTCAGCGCACTGCCTCCGCCAGCAACAAGAAACTCGCGACGGTTCATCCTGACCTCTCGGATGAGAATCCCAACCCTGAGACCAACGTAATTTTGCGTGCCGTGTTCCGACTTCAGAACCGGTTTGTGAATTGACGCGCAGGCAAAACGTCGCAGCGACGGCGAATGCCGTCTGCTTAAGCAGAGTCAGGAAAGGATTGCGCAAGGCGCGTGCGGATGGCGCGTAATTGCACAGAGATGCGTAGGTAGCATTTTGGGGCAGCACACGCCGCCATCGCTACGCGCTATAGCGAGCGGTGCTGACCGACGGGAACGCCGATGATGAGGTCGACGCTTGCGGACTCGACGCTTGGGACTTCAGGCACGGGGACGGTCGACAAGCGGTTGTCGAGTTGCGTGCCAATCCAGATCAGGGCAATCGCACCCGTCAGGCCGAACAGTTCTGCGAGCTGGTAGCGCCGGGCCACCGTCCGGAAGCAGATCGGACGCCGCCGCCTCAGGAAGCGCTTGCGCCCGTAGAAGGGTGTCATCAGGTTGTGCATCATCGTATGCTGATCATTGGTGCCGTTGGGGCCTTGCGAGCGATGATGCAGGTCTAACCGGGGCACCCCAAAAGAACGGTTCACGACGGCGCCGATTCTCCGATTTGCACGGGGAACCTGCGAACAAGGTGAGCAAACTATTGACGGTGGAAACGCGATGCGCCTGCTCCTGGTCTCCGACCTGCACTATTCGCTGCCGCTGTTCGACTGGGTCGTCGGCGTCGCGGGCGATTTCGACGTCGTGGTCATGGCCGGCGACCATCTCGATCTGGCCTCGCTTGTGGACGGTCGTGCGCAGGCCACCGTCGTTCGCAAATACTTCGACCGCATTCGCGCCAAAACCAAGCTTCTCGTCTGTTCGGGCAATCACGACCTCGATTCAAAGAACGAGGCGGGCGAATGGACGGCGCGCTGGCTGACGGGGCGCCGCAAGGACGGTGTTCTGTCGGATGGCGAGTCGACGCGTATCGGCGACATCCTGTTCACCGCCTGCCCCTGGTGGGACGGTCCCGTGTCACAGGCCGAGATCGGCCGACAGTTGGAGAAGGCGGCCAAGGAGCGCCAGGGCCGTTGGATTTGGATCTATCATGCGCCCCCGTCGAAATCGCCGATCGCCTGGAGCGGTCAACGGTATTTCGGAGACGATGCGCTGCTGCGCTGGATCGACGAGTACCAGCCGGACATCGTCATGTGCGGCCACGTGCACGAAGCGCCTTATGTGGCGGAGGGCTCATGGGTGGATCGGGTGGGCGCGACCTGGGTCTTCAACACGGGCCATTATTTGGGAGCGCCGCCCGCTCACGTCATCATGGACACCGACGAGCAGGAAGCGATCTGGTTCTCTGCGGCGGGAACCCAGCATGTCCGTCTGACGGAAGACTTGGCGCGTCCGGTCCCAAACCTCAGCGCCCTCCCCGATTGGCTCAAAGACGGGGATCCGATCCCCGCTCCGGACCAGGGCTGAATTCTCTTTCGTGCGTGTGCATCAGCGTGTCGAGCACCTCGCCGACCATGCTGAGATGGTCCGCGCGGTCTTCGAACTGTTGCTTGATGTCGGCCAAATAGCAGGTCGCTGAGTTCAGCCTGCTCGCGAGGAGCCGCGCCACGTGAAACGCGATCTCCGGCCGCGACCGGAGGAAGCTCGCGGCATCGTCGAAGACGAAAAGGGTGCAAGGCGTCATGGTGCGAACGGTCGCCGTGTGGGGTCGCTGCAGGAGAACGGACATCTCGCCGAATAGGGCGCCCGGTTCGTCCACGACCGCCACTTGCGTCTCGCCGCGCAAGACTTCGACCTCACCGTGCTTCAGAACGAAGAGCTGTCCCGACGTCGTGCCCTCGGTCAGCAACACCTCACCCGCCGGAACCTCAGCCAGCGGTGTACCCTGACAGACTTCGAGAAGCGATTGCATGACCTTGAGCCTATCGCGCGTCCAACGATTGTCAAACGGCGGCCCGGAGGCAATGCGTCACACGCCTATTGCCCGGACAGCCAATTGTTCAGGAGCTGTTTCCCGACATCCTCGGCCTTCAGCTTCTGATTTTGGTTCTGTTTCTTCTTCTTGTTGTTCTGCGCCTTCTTTTTGGTCTGGGGCTGGGACTGCGTGGTGGCATCGGGGGCCGCCGTGGCGCCCGACGCAGTACCGGCATTGTTTTGCTGCGCGGCGCTGCCACCGCCGATCAGCCCGCCAATGCCTTCGATGAGCTTGTCCTTGTCGATCTTGCCGTCCTTGACGACACCGTCCAGCGAACCGGCTGCGCCGCCCAATCCGCCCGGGAGATTCTTGAGATCCTTGCCGAATTGCTTGTAGCGCGCGATGGCCTCGGCCGGGTTCTCGAGAATGCCCTTGATGTCGGGGTAGATCTTGGGGTTCGCCCAAGGCCCGACAATCATGACCGGCACGCCGAGACCCGTCATCTCCTGGCTGCGCCCCTGACCCTGCAACGAGGCCACCAGTTGCGGATCGACACGAAGGTTCAGCTGCTGGAGCGGGAGGTTGACCCTGCCACCGCCGTTCACCGTCACGAGCGGCCCGACGAGGTGAATGTCCTTCGTCACGGCGACGCCCTTGTTGATCTGGAAGCTCGCCCCGAGCGATGCGAAATCCGTCTTCTCGGCCGCACCGCCCTGCCAACCGTTGATGGCGCCCTGCCCAAGATTGCGGATCATCTTTGCGACGTTGATGCCGCGAATGGCGCCGTTCTTGAACTCGACGCTCGCCTTGCCGCCGAGCGAGCCGACCATCGCCCGCTGACTGGACCCCGCGGCGGCGACATTGAGCGACACGGTACCCTTACCTTCGATAGAGTCGAGGCTCGCGGCGTCGTTGAGGAACGTGCGCCCGTCGAAATTCTTCAAAGACGCATTCACCCGCTGTGTCGGCTGTTTCCCGCTGGCATCGACGGCCACGGTTGCGTTGCCCGCCCCACCGTAGAGGCCAAACTGCGCGAGGTTCGCATTGAGCTTGCCGCCGTTGAGCGTGACCTGGAGAGAGACGGGAGAAATCTTGACGTTGTCGTAGACAAGTTGCTCCGCACGCAGATTAACTTTGCCGTTGACCGATCTCAGGATCGAGAAGTCGATCTTGTCATTGCTCCAACCACTGCCGCCTGCGCGCTTGCCTCCGCCGCCTTGCTTCTTCGCGCCGGCGTTCGCGCTCTTGGATTTTTTCGGCGAGGACTTCTTGCTCCCCGTCATCGCGTTGATGTCGATCGTCTTGGCGCCGAAGGCAGCCACGACATAGGGCACCTTGTTCGCGAGACTCGCCTGAACCTGGCCGGCGAGAACCGTGCCGCGCACATTCGCCCGCAACGGGTTGATGGTCACGACGTTGTCCTTGTATTGCACGGTGCCCGCGAAGGTATCGCGGCCCATCGTGCCGGTGAGCTGGCTGAGCGTCGCCGCGCCATCCTTGTAGAGAGCCGAGCCCGACAACGTCTTGTTCCCGGACTTGGCGCTGAACTGGGGCAGTGTCAGCGTCTCGTTCTTGTAGGACGCGGTTCCGCTCAAGCTCACAGGATCATCAAGCGTGCCGGGCAGGCTCGCCTTGATGCGCACGGGCACAGTGGCACCACCCAGGAACGGCCCGAAGTTTCCGATCACCGCACCGAGCGTCATGGCCTTGCCGTCCACCACGGCGGACGTATCGAGCTTCATCGGCTCGTCGTATCCCGGCAGCGATGCCGTGAGGTTGAGCTTCTCGATCTTCGTCCCGGGCTTCCCGCCGGACGGGGGCAGCGTCACGGTGCCGTTCGTGATGACGAGCTTGTCGAGAGAGATCGACTTTAGCTGCTCGGCGAACGCGGCCATGCCCGACTGTCCGCCTTGAGCCGCAGGAGCAGCAGGAGCAGCAGGGGCAGCAGGGGCAGTTGGTGCAGCCGGTGCTGCACCCGGTTGCGCGGCGGGTGGCGCCGGCTGCGCAGTCTGTGCCGGCGCAGGCGCAGACGCTGTGGCCTGCGGCACGGCCACGACCGGATTGACTAGGGTCACCTCGCGCACGCGGGCGTTGCCCTGCAGGAGCCCCGTCCATGACAGGTCGAACCGGACCTCCTGTGCTGTTGCGAACTCCTTTTCGCCGCCTGCCATAGGCTGCGCGATCCCGACATCCTCGGCCACGAGGGCGAGCGTGGGAAACACGGTGATGTCCAGTGAGCCGCTCACCCGAAGCCGGTAGCCGGTCATCTGCTCGACGCGCGCGAACAGTTCGTTCCGCACGTCGTCGGCGGAGATGAACATGGGGGCGACGAAAATCAGGCCCGCGATCAGGAGAACGATAGCCGTCAGGATTGAGAAGATGAGCCGCAAAATGCTCCTCCGCAGGTGTGGTGGGGTGGACGCCAGTTTACAGCGATTCCTGCCACGTCAGGAATGGCCGCGAAAACCTGACAAAATACCGCCGTCAAAGAGGAAATTGGCTTTGAAATACGCGCAAATAACGGCCAGACACAACAATGGCTGCAAGAATGTCCAGCTTGCCCTTTGGCTTGCGGCCTCATAAACCGTCACGGCGGATAATTTCGCAGGAGGAGCCCAATGCCGCGCCTGATCTTGCTGAGACACGGCCAAAGCGTCTGGAACCGCGATGCGATCTTCACGGGCTGGACCGATGTCGACCTTTGCGACAACGGC
Source organism: Methyloceanibacter sp. wino2 (assembly GCF_003071365.1). NCBI lineage: Bacteria > Pseudomonadati > Pseudomonadota > Alphaproteobacteria > Hyphomicrobiales > Hyphomicrobiaceae > Methyloceanibacter > Methyloceanibacter sp. wino2. Next base: position 1,817,405 of record NZ_CP028960.1, on the reverse strand, counting down.
ATCGAGGAGGCCAAGCACGCCGCGGAGCTCCTGAGAGAGAATAATATTCAATTCGATCAATGCTTTACCTCCTATCTGCACCGCGCCATTCATACGCTCTGGATCGTTCTTGAAGCGTTGGAGAAGACCTGGCTGCCCGTGGAGCGCAACTGGCGGCTCAACGAGCGCCATTACGGTGCGCTTCAGGGCCGCGAGCGCGACGTGGTCAAGGAAGAGGTCGGCGCCGAGCAGCTGCATATCTGGCGCCGGAGCTATGCCGTCCAGCCGCCGGCTTTGACGGAAGACGATCCACGCTATCCAGGCAATCAAGCCAAATACAAGGGCGTGCCGGAGCGGCATCTACCCCTGACCGAAAGCCTGAAGGATACGGTTTCACGGGTTCTGCCGTTTTGGCAGGAACGGGTGGAACCGCTGCTGATGCAGGGACGCACGCCGCTGATCTCCGCCCATGGCAACAGCCTGCGCGGTCTCATCAAATATCTCGACGGGATCTCCGACGAGGACATCCCCAGCCTCGAAGTGCCGACCGGAAAGCCGCTGGTCTACGACCTCGACGATGGCCTGCGGACGGTCCGCAGCTTCTATCTGGAGGACGGCCAAGAGGCCCATAGCCTGCCGAAGGCCAAGGCGGCGCGCTCGACAGCCTAGCCGGCCGGCCCCGACAGCTTACCAAAGGTTCTGCCGCCCATAGGCCCCGCAAGCGCCCTGCAGCCGGGTGTCGCCGCCCATCGCCTGGCAGATCTCCACCTTCTTGAGCGGGTTGTTGCGCACCTCCGCATCGGAAACACGCCAGCCGTAGCTGCGCGCGACCCGTGCGATCTGGCGGTCCCGGCAGATCTGGGTCGAGACCAATCCGGTCTTGTTGACCTGGAAGATTCCCTTGCAGCGGATTTTCGCGGACGCAGGGCCCGCGCAGGCCACGACCAGCACGACGAATAGAGCGCTCGCCGTGAGCAGCGCGGCTGCACCGCGCCGTGAGAGGAATGGCGTCTTGGCTGCTTGTTGCATCGTCACCTCCGTGGACCCAATCCGGGTCGAGACGAGCCCCGGCCGCCTACCACTCGACGGACTGCAAGGCCGGGAAGAAGCCATCCTCGCGGAAGGCATAAGCCTCCCCGTTCGGCCAGACGGCCGCAGGACGTCCGTCGGAAACCAGGGCGCCGTCCTCGAGGCGGAGGCGCGGCAGCGGCAAGCAGACGAAGCGCTGCCCGACAATCCAAAACGAACCGAGCCCGGCCATCAGCGCGTCCGCAAACGGAAGATAGGCCTCGTTGAGGTCCTCCAGCCGCTCGCTCTCCACACTGGAGTTCGCCACCACGTCGCGCATCACCGACGTGACCAACGAGGCTACGTTGTATCCTCGCGTGCCCGCGTCGCCCGAAATCAGGTTCCGCAGAGCCAACGCGAATATCTCCAAATGCAACGCATCGGCGATCCGGTCGGCCGCGTTGGCTTGCGCCTGGCGATAGGCCTCCGAGATCACGGGGTCTGCGCTGAGTTCGGCCAAGGCCTGATCGCGCATGGACTTCGTGGTGTCCGCCCACAGGCAGGATTCGGAACTTGAGAAGTCGATACCGGACAGTTCGTCGTTGGCCTGTTGCGGCCCCATGGCCCAGGTGAAGGATACGTCCCGAAAGCCGATCAACCGTGCGTGTCGGCTCACGGCTTCCTCAACCACAATCGGGTCGAAATACGGCCGCTCCGGATCGATTCCGTTCAGGCGTGAGATAATTTTCTCGACTTCATCCACCACGGCCACGTCCTCCCTGCGGGGCATGCCTCCACGTGCTGCCGGAGGCGCCGTCCAATCCCGAAACTGCGTATTTTTCTGTATTTCTTGTTTTGTATCACGGCCAGGCACGAGAAACGGCATAGCGCCGCGTGCCGACCTTGCAGCGCGAACTATACGCCCAAGCGGACCTGTGGGGAACGCCCTGTGGCGGCACGACCGCCGGCGCTGCGGGAGACTGTGCTAGGCAGCCTTGTCGGCAATGCGCATGGCGATGAAAGACTTGGCCATGCCGAGGAATTTCTCCTCGGAAAACTCCGCATCCGGGAAGAGCGTTTTCACCTCGTCTCGATCGAGCAGCCGTATTTCTTCGAAGAGCGCATCAACGTCTTCGCTGCTCGGTCGTTCCATCCAGTACTTGGCGCTGAACAACGGGATGAGCCGCCGGTACATGGACCGCGGCAGCATATGGATCACGGGCGCAACGAAGTGCGGTTCAACAAAGAACCAGCGGTTCGGCGTCTGCACGTAGTAGCTCTTGGCGATGCGCCGAATCTCAGCGGCGAACCTGCGTTGAGCGTCCCAGTCGCCGACATGCTCGATCACCGAATTCGAATAGGCGATGTCGAAGCTGTTGTCCTCGAAGGGGAGGCATGTTCCGTCCGCTTCCCGGAAAATAAAGCGGCCGCGCTCTTCATTCTCGATGCCGAGATTACAGATGGTCACCTGGGGTTCCTGCGAAATGTAACCCCAGTTCTGCGTGGTACCGCCCACATCGATGATGCGGGTGTCGTTCGTAATGTTGAAGTGCTCCACGAACAGCTTCATGCGGGCCGCACGAAAGCGGTCCTGAAAGGGTCTGTAGAGTTGTTCAACACTCATACGACGAACACTCCCAAGTGGCGGCAAAGCGTGTGCGGAGAGGAGGCGCACCCCCGGTTTCCTGGTGGAAACGCAGGGCACGAGCACGGACATACATCTGGGAGCCTAGGCCAAGTTAATTGACGAATCGTTCCCATTCGAGCATTTGAATCGACTGAGCCTACCCCCGATCCGCCTGGCGCGTAAGTGTGGCGCGGGGCTCGCGGAAACCTACGAACCGGCGCTCACAGAAGATCAAACGATTGGACGAGCATGAGTTCCGAGCAATCGCCCAGCAGCAAACATGCCGACGTCGATGGGCAGCGTATCAACGTGGCATCGCAAGCCGAGGCGCTGGACGCGATCGTCTCGGCAGCGGCGCAGGGACAGGCGTTCAACGTTTTCACGCTCAACCTCGACCATCTCGTCAAGCTTCGCCAAGACCCGGCGTTCCGCGCCGCCTACAGCAAGGCCACGCTCGTTACGGCAGACGGGGCGCCCGTTGCGATGCTGGCCCGGCGTCAGTGGCCGGAGGTCGAGCGCACCACCGGCGCTGATCTATTCATCCCGCTGTGCGAGGCCGCCGCGAAATCGAACCTACCCGTCTTCCTGTTCGGAACCGAGGACGCGGTCCTCGACACCGTTGCCCAGCGCCTGGCGCACGATACTGCAGGACAGATCTCCATCGCCGGGACGGAAGCCCCGCCGCGGGATTTCCGGCCGGACAGCGCCGAGGCCGATGCTGCCTTGGACCGCATACGCGACTCCGGTGCCCGCATCTGCTTCGTCATGCTCGGCGCACCGAAGCAGGAGCTGTTTGCCGCACGGGCATTGGAACGGGGCATCCCGTGCGGGTTTGTCTGCGTCGGCGCGGCGGCGGATTTCCTGACCGGCCACCAGATCAGGGCGCCGCAGCTCTTCCAGAAACTCGGCATCGAGTGGCTTTGGCGTCTGGGAAGTCACCCAAGGCGCCTTGGCATGCGGTACGCGCGCTGCGCCGTGCTGTTCGCGCAGCTCCTCGCGGCCGACGCCAAAAACACCTTTCAAGGCCAACCGGGTTCCGGGCGCTAGCACGCCGCGCAATCTGCCCTATTTCGATCTGCCGGCCGGGCCGGGGGCGCTCGCGAAAAGGCCCAAGTTCTGTCCCCCAATTGCGTGTTTGTTCACGTTTTTTTGGGATACCGATCAAATGCGCGGGACGTGCCCCGGTCGGCTCTGTTTGCAGCCGTTTCCAAGCCCATTCGAATTGGCCCGTTGTCCAGGATGACTGAGAAGCACATAGCCTACTATCTGGGTTCGAAGGTTATGGCCGCTCTGATCAACCTCGGAGCGCTTGCGCTCTTCGTGCGCATCGGCGGCACGGAGACGTATGCGGCCTATCTCATCATGTTCGCCTGGGCCTACATCCTATACGGCGTGACAGTGCAGTGGCTGAAGTTCTCATTCTTCGCCTGCTACAAGGACGACAGCAGCAGCGACCTCGTGTCCACCTATCTCGGCGTGCTTAGTCTCGGCCTGATCGCCATCTTCGTGCTTTTGTTCGTGGGCTACGTGCTCGGGTTCGAGACCGCCCAGTTCGGCATCGGCCTCGTGGCACTTATTCTCGGATTGTCGCTTTACGAAGCGCTTCTGGAACTCGCACGGATTCGGCTTCACTCACGGGTCGTGGCGACCGGCATCCTGAGCCGCGCCATCCTCATGCTGACCTTGGGGGTGTTCTCGCTTCTCGTTTACGGAACCGCGCTGGGGCTCGCCCTCGCCGTCGGCGCCGCCCATCTCGGCGCTTCGATCCCGCTGCTGATCGATGGGCGCGACAAGGTCGAGCGCAAGTTTTCCGCGGACGCCGCCCGCGCGCTATGGCAATACGGGCGCCCGATGGTTCCGGCTTTCGTGCTCAGCACCACAGGATGGCAACTCGATCGTCTGTTGCTGGCACGCTTCGCCCCGCTCAGCACGGTCGGCGTCTATGGCGTCGCCACGGACTTCGTACGGCAGACGATGGTCGTCATCTCCGAGGCGATCGCGGGAGCGTATATGTCGGTGGCGCGGGCGCAACTCGCAGAGAACCACGTGGAAAAGGCCACGAACGCGATGGCCGAAGCGTTTCTCGCCTACACGGCCCTCACGACGTTCGTGATCGCCTTCATCTTGCGTTTCGACCAGCTCGTCTTCGGCGTCCTGTTCGGTGCCGAGGTGGCCACGGCCATCGAGCCGGTGCTGTTTGCGATCTTGGTGGCCAACGCTGTCGCCATCTATCGGTCGTATTATTTCGAGCAAGCCTCGCACCTGACGGAGAGCTCGCACGTTCTCCTGGTTGTGAGCGTGATCGGCTTTGCGGTTTTGGTGGTCTCGTCTTTGCTTCTGATACCGAGCTACGGGATGCTGGGCGCGGCGTTGGGCGTGCTGCTGGGCCATGTCTCGGGCTGCCTCGTCTACGCAATCGCGTGGCGGAACCGGTTCATCATGAAGCTGCCCTACTTGCGCTCGGCGATCATCGCTGGGGTCGCAGGGGGAACCTACATCCTCACAGGCTGGATCATGCATATCGGGAGCGGCGGGGTGCTGGCGACGATTGCCAGCGTCGCCCTGTTCGCGGTCACGTCGATCGGCGTTGCGCGTGCTTTCAACATTCTATCCTTGAACGACCTCGCTGCCGGCGCATTCGTCATGATGCGCCGCAAGTTGGCGCAACGGCGCAGCCCCGAAGCGAACTAGCCGCCGCGCGCTTTGTGCAGAAAGGAGATTGGACTTTGACCGCCCAAACGCAAAACGATGCTCCGCCGGCCGAAGACCCGCAAGCGCGCCAGGCACCCGTTGCCACGGGGGACAACATCCTGGATGGCAAGCGCGTCCTCTTCGTCGTGAACGCCGATGCCGGCGGCGGCGTCGAGCAGCTCGTGTCGACGCTCGCACCGTATCTGTCGGAGCGAGGGGCGCATGTCGAGACGTGCTGGCTCTATCCGAAGACATCGATCGGCAGCCTTTCGAAACTGCGCGGCATCCTCAAGGCGGCGAAGACCGTGGCCTGCTACAGGGCCGACATGCTCGTGACCTTCCAGCCGACATCGTCAGTCATTGCCACGGTTGCGGCGCGGCTCACGGGCTGTCCTACCCGAGTCGTGCACCAATCGAACATGCCGCAGGATACGCATCCGATACCGCGGGCCCTGGATTGGCTGGCTGGGAGCCTTGGATTCTACTCGACGATCATCATCAATTCGCGCGCCACGAACCAAGCCTTCGGTGGCTATCCCCGATGTTACGTCCGCAAATTCCGGGTTATCCCTCATGGCGTCACTTACGGTGCACCCAAGGTTGATCGCGAGGCGATGCGCGCGGCCCTTGGTGTCCCCGACGGCGCGCGGATCATGCTCGTCGCGTCCAGGCTAACACCCGTGAAATCGGTCGGCACGATCATTTCCGCCCTGCCCCAGGTTCCGGACGCGCACCTCCTGATCGCGGGTGGCGGTGAATCCAGGGATGCGCTTCAAAAACTCAGCGCCAACCTTGGTGTCGCGGACCGCGTGACCTTCCTCGGGATCATCCCCGCACCGAAACTCGCGGACTACTACGCGATCGCGGACCTATTCGCCTCTGCCTCCAAGAGTGAGACATTCGGCCTCGCCACGGTCGAAGCCGCCACGCATGGCATCCCTGTGGTCGCCAGCACCATACCGGCAACGCGCGAGGTCCTGACTCTCGATGGGGACTCTCCAGCGGTCTTTGTTGACGGATGGGATACGGCGGCTTGGGCGAAGGGGCTAACGCGGGCTTTGGACGACCAAGAGGTCATTGCGCGCGCCAAAAAGTTCGCGCCAAAGTTCCGGGAGTGGTACAGCAATAACCGTATGCTGAAGACCTACGGAGAGCTTTTCCGGGAAGTCCTATCGTGACCACGGTTTTCGTCTTTGCGCACCAGGATGACGATTTCGGCGTCTTTCACGAGATCGCCGACGCGGTCGCGCGCAAGGAACGCGTGGTCTGTATCTACCTGACCAATGGCGCCTGGGCGGGCGTCACGCCCCAGCAGCGGAACATGGAGAGTTTGACTGTTCTCACTTCGCTCGGGGTCAACACCGAGGCCATCAAGTTTCTTGGCACAGAGCTGGACATCCCGGACGGCTCGCTCGTGGAGAATCTCGACCGATGCTGGGACAAACTGCTGTCCGAGGTCGAGACCCTGGAGGACGTCACGCGCGTCATCGTCCCGGCCTGGGAAGGAGGGCATCACGATCACGATGCGGCGCACTTGGTGGGATTGGCCTTGGCGCGTCACCTGAACGTCCTGGAGGAAAGCCGGCAGTACCCCTTCTATCGGGCGCCCACCTTGGGTTTCTGGCTGTCGTTTGCGGCACCGCTCGAGGCCAACGGGCCCGCGACCTTGCGGCCGATGGGATGGCGCGAACGCCTCGATTATCTCTTGCTGCTGCGACACTATCGATCTCAAGGGTCCGTCATGCTGAAGCTTGCACCGCAGCTGGCTTGGTCCTACCTGACGAAAGGTGACCAGGCTCTACAACCGCTGAACCCGCGGCGCGCTTTGGAGGCTCCCATGGAGCGACCACTGCTGTATGAAACTTGGGGCCTCTGCACATATGAGCGTTTCAGAACCCACGCGGATCCGTTCATTGCTCGCCACATCGTGAGCGGGCCGGGTCTGGATGCCGGTGAGACGGCCCAGCGGCGCTCACTCGCGGAACCATCGAAGACGAACTGACATGCGCGGACGACTGCCTCCACAGGAACGGACAGAGTCCGTGATCCCCATCGTCCTGGTCCTGGCGGCGATATGCTTCAACGCGGTCCTCGCCTTCATCAATAGCAACGTCACGAAGCTTAGCGCGCAGCACGTCATGCTCGTCGAGGCCGTGCTTGTGCTGGGGGCGCAGGCCTATGCGATTGTCCATTTCAACCGCCACATGACGCCTTGGTATGCGTTTATCGTGCTGGTCGGGCTGTTCAGCATCATCCGCATGGCCGCCATTGGAGAAGTGGAGCTGAAATATTTCAGAGACTTTCTCCTGATCCAGACATTCGTCGTGCTTGGCATGGCCTCGAGTTCGCGACTCGCCGTGCGGATGATGATGCTCGCATGCGCTATCGTCATTGCAGGCATCGCCCTCGAAGCGATTAGCGTATCCACATTCAGCAAGCTGTTCGACGTCAAGGACTACTACATCGCGACGCGCGGCATGGACTTCGGAGAGTTCACGTACGAGGACTCGGACCTCTATGTCAGCGCCACGCGATACCAGGGACGCTTCATCCCGTTCTTTGGGCTGCATCGCATGTCCTCGATTTTCTTGGAGCCCGTTTCGCTCGGAAACTTCGTGCTTGTCGTGGTTTGCTTCGCGCTCGCGTTTTGGCGCGATCTGACCACACGGCAACGGGTGTTCATTTGCCTTTCAGTGATCCTGATGATCGTGGCCAGCGATGGCCGCCAGGCAATCGCAACGTCCGCGCTGATCCTCGGGTTGGCTGTGTTCACGCGCGTTGTCGTGCCCAATGTCGCGATCTTCATCCTGCCGCTCGTAATTCTGGGAGCGATTCTGGCTGTCGGAGTCCTGGACCTGCACAGCGGCGCCGACGACATGCCGGGTCGCCTCGCCTACACGGTCGAGCTCATGGGCAGAATGCAGCCGATCGACTATTTCGGCCTCTCGGATCGCCTTGTGCCGGAAGCGGCGGACAGCGGGATCGTGTTCATGATCATCACCCATTCCATCGTCATCTTTGCCGTGCTGTGGATTCTGACCGTGGTCAGTCTCGACGGCAGCACGCGGGCGCGCGCCGACTACCTCAACAGCATCTGGCTCTACCTGGCCCTCGCCATGCTGGTGAGCTACAGCTTCGTCAGCATCAAGACGGCGGCCCCGCTGTGGTTCCTCTATGGCGTGCTGGCCGGACCTGTCACAAGCGAAGTTCGCGTGCGTCCCCGGGTGCCGCTTCGCCCTGTACCCCGTCATGAAGCAGCCTAACCCAAGCCGGCGGGACCTGCTGGCCGCAGCAGCAGGCTGTGCGCTGTCGTCCGGGGGCCTCGTCAGGACATGCGCCGCAGCGGCGGGCGGACACGTCAACCGGTGGGCGGACACGCCGTTCCTGGCGGGCGTCAACATGGCGGGCGCGGACTTCGGCTACGTCGTCCCCGGCGTCTTCGGCACCAACTACACCTACCCGACATGTGAGGAGATTTCCTACTACCGCGGTCTCGGGTTCAACGTGATCCGCCTGCCTTTCCTGTGGGAACGGCTGCAGCCGGATCTCTATTCGGACTTCGATGCCGAGGAATGGGAGCGCCTCAGAACGGTCCTCGTCTGCGCGCTCAATGAGGGGCTGCACGTCATTCTCGATCCGCACAACAACGCCAAGCGGCGGATCAGTGCCGATGGATTCAGCACGCAGCATTTCATCGGCACGCCGGAAGTCCCAACGGACGCCTTTATCCAGTTCTGGCTCGAACTGATCCGGCGGGCACCGTCCAAGCAGGTCATCTACGGACTGATGAACGAGCCGGTCGATATCTCGGCGCAAGCTTGGTTCGACATTGCGCAAGCCTGCATCAACGCCATCCGCCGGACCGACGCGACAAACATGATCCTGGCGCCGGGAACGATGTGGACCAGCGCTCATCTATGGCGGCAGGGCGGAAACGAGATCTTCTCCGACCTCGTCGATCCCATCGGCTACACGGCGATCGAGGTTCACCAGTATTTCGACGGGGACTCGTCGGGACGAACCGGAGACGCCGTCTCACCGACAATCGGGCTCGAGAGAATAGCCGAATTCGATGCCTGGGCTCGCCGGAACAATCGCAAAGCCTTCTTAGGCGAATTCGGCCCCAGCCCGGATCCCGTCAATCTCCAGGCTCTCGAGAAACTCCTGGTGCACATCTCCGAAAACCGCGACGTCTGGATCGGGTGGACGGCGTGGGCGGCAGGACCGTGGTGGCCCGACGATTTTCCATTCAAGCTCGATTACCTGCCGTCGACCGTGATCCCGCCCCAGACGCGCGTGCTGATGGACTTCGCGCGGAAACGCTAGCGCGCAAATCCTGGCGCTTGCATGCCGCAAGCCTCAGTACTGGGCGTAGTCGACCACGTCGGAGTCGCGGCCACGGCCGCGAAACAGCAGCAGGCGCCAATTGGTGATGACGAAGCCGATGAACAGGCCGAAGACGAGGCCCATCGCTGCCAGGAGCGGAGTCGGCGGCGGGAAGACTTTCTTGCGCAACGTGCTGGGATCGGAAATGACGCGGACATTGGCCGTGTTCAGCTCGGCCTGCTCTCGGGCTTGAGAGGCACGCGTGTCGGCGTCGCGATAAAGCTGACGCGCCGTCTCCAGCCGCCGCTCCATGCCGCGCAAAGTGATCTGCGCCTGGTTCGCCGTTTTGAGACGCTCACGTTCCGCATCGACGAGTTTGGCGACGGCGTCCTCATTCTCTTTGGCGCGCTGGTAGTCGACGCGAAGAGACTCACTGATCCGCGTGAGTTCGGCTTTGATTTCCGAATTCAACTGCGCCTCGCTGTCCCGCAAGGAACGCATGGTCGGATGGGACGGCTGCAACTGCGCCTCAAGGACCGCCCTTTGTTGGACGAGGCGCGCCAGAAGTCCGCGCAGTTCACGAAGCGTATCCGAGGCGACGGCTTCGGGCAGCCGGCCGAGGTCTCCCTTCGCCGCAAGCACCGCGTCGAACCGGGCCTTGACCTGTGCGGTCTCGGCCTGCGCATCGATCAACTTCGTGCTGAGTTCGGACAACTGCCGCTCGGAGACAATCTGGCCACCGACGCCGGTCAGCTGGTTCTCGGCCTTGTAGTCCTCGATCTCCTGTTCGATCTTTTCGACGTTCAGGCGCAGTCTCTCGATGCCGCCCTGTAGGTCGAGGCTTGTCCGGCTCGCCACATCGGAACGCGATTCCTCCTGATACTTGAGAAACGCGTCCACGAGCGCACTCAGGATCTCGCTGGCCTTCGACCGCTCGTCGGCAGTGGCGGATGCCTCGATGATGTAAGAACGGTCGATTAGATCGACACCGATCGCGCGCCGCAAATTCTCCAGCGTCACGGCCTCCACAGCGGCCGGGCTGTTGTCCTCGCCTCCTGGCGCGATGATGGACTTCAGAGCCTGAGCGACTTCACCAAAAATCGTCTGCGGCGTGCCGTTGAATTCGGGATCGTCCACGAGATGGAGCTCCGCGACGACCTTTCTCAGAAGGTTGTCGGACCGCAGGACCAACGCCTGCGATCTGACAAGCGTCGTGCCGATATTCTGCGCCTCGGTCTCAGGGGTTACCTGGTTCTCGAGGACCTGCAGATCGCGGGGATCGAAATAGAGCTGTGCTGTCGCCTTGTAGCTCGGTGGCAGCAGCAGTCCCAAAACCACGGCCACGACCGCTCCGACCAGCCCCCAAGCGAGAATGGTCCAAAGGCGCGGGCCAACGAACGTTGAGTAGAACGAAATCGGCTCGGACTCCAAAGATTCTTCCGGCTCCAAGTAGTCTTCCGTCTCGTAAACGGCGTGCTCGGGCGCAGCCTGCCAATCGCGGGCGACTCTGAGATGTTGATTCACGCGAGACACACGCTCCTCGTCGGTCATAGGCTTTGTGCCTACCCGGAAGTCCCACAAAGATTGGCCTTGGTGAGGCCCCGCCATTCTACTAGTCGGCCAGGAACCTGTCATCGATAAGAATGGCGGCAACAAGTTAAGTATTGCCTGCCGAACCCTGTGCCAAAAACGGGCACGTCTTAAGGTCCTGCTTGCGCGCACCGCCTGGGGATGACGCCATGGGCGGTTAACGGCAAATAAACCCGGAACCGGCAGCGAATTGCTCGAGAAGCCGCGAGTACGGCCAACTATTGAGAGGCGCCATGATCCAGCATCCGCATGAGACCGAAGCCAATGCGCACAAGGAGCGTGCATCGGGACAAACCCCGGCGCGCTGTTTGGGGCTGGTCCCTTGCCGCCGCAAATGGGTGCTCGGGCTGATCGGCCTCGGCCTTGCCCTGTGCGTCATCGCCGTAGGGGTCGTCGCTATCGAGCGGCTGACGCGCACCGAGCGCAGCGAACGTGCAGCCGCGGCGCATACGGAAGAGCTCTATCGCGACCCAGCCAGCCTCGTTGTCGGCAATCCTGACGGCAACGTGAGCATCGTCGCCTTCCACGACTACAACTGCCCCGACTGCCGGGCGGGCGCCCCCGAACTCGTACGGCTGACGGACGAGGACGGACAGGTCAAGCTGATCCTGAAGGACCTCCCAGTGCTTGGCCGGGACTCGCAGGACGTCGCGCGTATTGTTCTTGCCGCAGAGCGCCAAGGCGGGGCGCAGGAACTGCATCGCCGCCTTGAAACCATCCAAGGGCGCGCGTCCAAGTTTCGGGCCTTGAAAATCGCGGAGGAACTTGGTCTCGACCGGTCCCGCCTGGAGCGAGACATGAACGACCCCGAGATTTCGGCCGTACTCGCTGCAAACAAGCAGCTTGCCGGCGAGCTTGGAATCAGGGGTGTCCCCTTCTATCTCGTGGGAGACCAGGTCTGGTCCGCGCCGCCGTCCGAGTTCTATTCGTCGCTGCAAGAGCAAGTGGCGCGCGTGCGGTCGGAGGGCTGCGGCACGGGATGTTGAGTGTGGGCGGCCGCGACTATAGCGCGTTGCGATAGGCTCGCGGCGAGACGATCGTCAGCAGAAGGATGTAGAAGTCGAAGAGCATCGACCAGTTGTCGATGTAGTAGATATCGTGATCGACACGCCCCTCGATTTTCTCGATCGAGTCCGTCGGCCCCCGGTAACCGTTCACTTGAGCCCAACCAGTAATACCGGGCTTGATGTTGTGGCGCCGCGCGTAGGACGCCACCAGGTTTTCGAAGTCCCGGTCGTGCGTGGTCGCATGGGGTCTCGGCCCCACCAGCGACATGTTTCCCCGAAGGACGTTGACCAGCTGAGGCAGCTCGTCGAGGTTCCAGCGCCGAAGGTATTGCCCGATCTTGGTGAAACGCCGGTCGCCACTCACGGCCTGGCTGACTTCCGCGCCGTCCTCGGTGGTGGTCATCGTACGGAATTTGTAGATCTGGAACTCTTTCTGATTGGAGCCCAGGCGTCCCTGCCGGAAGAGCACCGGACCGGGGGAGTCCAGCTTGATGAGCACAGCGACGACGATGAACACCGGCAGCGCCAGGATCAGTCCGACGGTGGCGCCCACTAGATCGACCGTGCGTTTCGCAAGAACTTCCAGGACCGTCAGCGGCGGCCGCGCCAAGTTCAGCGTCGCCAGTGAGCCCAGCCGCGACATCGGCAGCTGGAAGAAGCGATCCATAATCGTCTCGGGAACCAAGCGAACTCTCACCGGCGCCATCTTGAACATTTCCGCAATCGTGTTGATCGCGTTCACGTAGGACCACGGGACGAGGATCACGACCTCCTCGACGTCCGACTGCCGGACCCGCTTGATGGTGTGCCCAATCGCATCTTCCAGAGCGGCCCGGCCGAGAGCCGTGTCCGCCAGAACATGTTCGGGCCAGTTCACCACGCCGCTGACAATAAGCCCGAGATCCGCAGGCCGGTGGTGGTTGCGAAACTCTGCGATCCTGTCGGGCGTGCCCACCAGAAGCGCGCGATGAACCGCCAGCGCTCCCGAGCTGTAGCCTTCGCGAATGGAGCGACGCCAGAACGACTGCCACGTGACCAGGACCGGCAGGCCAACCACGTAAAAAAGGACGACAGCGCCACGCGAGTAATCCGCCGAGACTTTCATGAAGAAGGCGATGACGATGATGCCGAGGAAGGTCGCGTTCCAGAGATAGAACTCGTAGCGCAGCGTGCCCTTGGGTTTGGACGGGTCATAGGACTTGGCTTGACGAAGAACCAGGCGCAGGCCCGCGACCCCGAGGCCAAGGTGAAAATACGACAACACGGGACCGCTTTGCCCGTAGATGGCCCAGTGATAGGCAAGCCCCGACAACACTGCGAGACCCACGATAACGAGGGCATCGGCCAGCGGCCAAAGCGCGCGCAGCGTGCGCCCGAGCAGCAGGGGCACTCGGTACGACGGGCGAGTCGACCGCGAGGTGTCGGGCACCGGGTCGGTTTTGACGGTTAGCGTGTCGGACATGGCTTGGTACGGCGTTAGTTGATCCCTCTCGAACCGTCGAGAGTTGGGCCTCAGGAGGGACCAGTGCAAGATGTACGCCCGGCGGCCACGCCCCTGGAAGGTGACAAATCGTCCGCCGACGGAGCTCATAACAATCTGATTATTAATGCATTTTTTGAGAAAATCCGGCCCAGCGCGGCCGATTTTAATAATCGGTAACCTGTCCCAAAATGATAAGTCCGGCCGCCCGCCGGTTCCGGTCTGGGGCAGTGGTGCCGATAAGGACCGACGATGGCGGCGGTCGAGCGTCGACCTGGACCGCAGAACATCCCCCAGATCCGGCGCTCACGGCGGGATCAAGCGCGTTTTTTCAAAGACCTTGTCCGTTTGATGCGCTTCAGCTCTGCCAATGCCCCGGAGGCTGCGCTTGCGAGAGCTGCAAGCGGACCGGGGCCTATCCAGGCCGTGTACATGGGCAAGGCCCGGGTCCCAAACTCCGTCTTGTAGGCCTCGTCGCCGATCGTGAAGTCATAGACCGTTTCTCCGCGGTCGATGGCAGCCTCGATCGAATGCTCCATGATCAGCTTGCCGGCGGAAACATTGCGGAACGCCGGGAAGTTGAACCCTGTGAGCAAGAGGTGGAACCGCCCGCCATGGGACAGGCCAAAGACGATGGCCGCGTCTTCACCGCCGCATGTCAGCAGTTGAGTCCGGGCAAATCCGGACCGACACCCCTCAACGGCGACATCCTTGTAGAAGTTGAAGTAGCGCTCGTTCTTGAGGGGATCGTCGGGCAAGCGGTCCTCGCGGAACGACTTGAGGGCCGAGAAGGCGTCGCCGATCGATTCGGCGTCCGTCAGTTCCTTGAACTCGACGGCGCCCATCTTTGCCAAGGCACGGCCCTTTCGATCCAGGAAGCGGACAAAGCTTTTGCTGAGTGCGTCTTTGCGCCATGCGGAATACGGACCGTGCAGTTGAACCTCATGGGAATGGAACCCCATGAAGTCCGAAGGCAGAATTTGACGGAGCCCGAGGCTCTCGAGTGTGTCGCCGCGCATCTTCTGCAGGCGTCCAAGTAGGGCGGGCCGGATCGCATGCCTCAACAGCCCAACAATGTTCGGCTGGTCCCCGAGCTTTGGCTGCAGAGACAGATCGACAATCGGCGCGTTGTAGTCGCTCACGCCCATATCGGCGTAGCCGACCGTCGCGACGGGGCCCAGCCCCCGCCGGATCAGGGGAAAGACGACCTTCAGTTTCTGATCGGCACGCGCTCGGCCGGCTACGATCAGGGGTTTCGCGCCGCTGGGCGCGACCAGCTGCGTATAGACCCGGTCCAACCATATAGGGTGCTGGAAAGCGGTGGCCGATGATTGAGCGAAGAGTTGTTCGTACTCATCGGAGCGAAAGTCGAACGCGCCTCGCTGTTCGAATTCAATCATACGGACCCTCCTCGGCCCCAACACTCGCCTGCCCTGTGACGGGATCCGGAACGACAGGCGCTCCGACCGAGTGACTGAAATTTGTGTACGACAGATTGCGCCGGGTTCGGACGACCGGCTTGGAGCACGGTTCTAGCCACAAGGCCGTTAATTCCGCGTGGACTCCGGAATTCCATTGGCCTTTCGCGTGGCCATCCGACGGTTCTGCCGACCCCGGCGGCGGCACCGCTATAGGCCGGTCCGATCATACTGGGACATCCGCTCAGCATTTATTAACCATGCCGAGGGTAGGTTCGGGACACATCGACGTTGTCTGTCGGCGTCGTTCGCCGACGTCCTGGAGCCGCTTGTATGACCACGTGCCGTATCACGGTCAGTGCCAAGAAGATCCTCACCCTGTTGCTCGTCCTCATGGCGGGCGGCCTGTCGGGGTGCAAGGGCGGCGCCATCCCGGGGCTGAGAACGCCGGATCTTGCTCTTTCCACGCCGGCGCCCCTACCGTGGCCCGGCCAGCTGTTTCCACCCGGCGCAGGCCGCGCACCGCCCGGCGTCCCCGTGGTGCCCCACGCCAACTACACGCTCGATGCAGGCGACCGCGTCCGCATCATCGTGTTCGGGCAGCAGAATCTCTCGAACGTCTATACGGTCAGCGCCTCCGGCACCGTCGCCGTCCCCCTGATCGGACAGGTCCGCGCGCGGGGGCTCACCGCCGACGGGCTCGCGCGCCAGGTCGCGAGCCGGTTGCGCAGCCAATACATCAAGGACCCGAAGGTCACCGCCGAGGTGATCACCTACCGGCCCTTCTACATCCTCGGACAGGTCACGCGGCCGGGCCAGTATCCCTTCGCCCAGGGTCTGACCGTGGAGAACGCGGTCGCCATCGCCGAAGGCTATACGCCGCGCGCCAAGCAGCGCTTCGTCCGCCTCACGCGCAAATTCGACGGCGTCATGTCGACCGTCATGGTGCCGACCGATTATCCCGTCCAGCCAGGCGACACTATTTACGTCCTCCAACGCGTGTTCTGACGTCGACGCTCATCCGCCAGGTTGACGTCGGACTTTAGGAAAATTGGAACGGCGACGGGCTCGGCGCGGGGCTAATTGTGCGGCGTCCGCTTGCGGCGATGCTGAGCCCGGTTCTCGAACGTCCACTGTACGCCGACGAACACCAGCGCCGTCGACCAGCCGAACATCAGTAGACCGTTCGCGGCTTCGAACGACGACAACAGCCGCCATTTATCCTCGAGCACGATGTCTCCGAAGCCGAGCGTGGTGAACGTCACGGTCGAAAAGTAGAGCGCGGTCTCGAAGGAGTCGAAGGCGTCGAGGGAGATATAGAGCACCGCCCAGACCCACACCTCGATTATCGTGGCGAGAAACAGCCACAGAACGAAGACCGCCAGCCGGAGCGTCGACCAGATGAGCGCGGGCTCGTTGTGCCGGTCGGCATAGTCGCGCATGTACTCCACGCCCACCATGGTGAACACGCCTTGGATGACCGTCGTAATGACGATCATGGCGCCGCCGATGATGATCTCGAAGTGCATGACTTAGGTCTGCTGCGGGGCCGGGTCTTGCGTGGTTCCGGGTCCGCCCGGCGTATCGGAGCCTTCAGAGGTTGTCGGGGTGTCGCCGCTCTTCTTCTTGACGGACTCCCGCAAACGCTGGAACTCGACATAGAGGAACGGGATGAAGCTGACGCCGATCACGGTTGCGAACAGCATGCCGCCGAACACCGTCACGCCGACCGACACACGGGAAGCTGCGCCCGCGCCGGTCGCCAGAACAAGCGGCAGCACGCCCAGGATAAAGGACAGGGCCGTCATCAGAACGGCGCGGAACCGCAAGGACGCGGCTTCCTCGGCGGCTTGTACGATGGGTTCGCCCGCCTCCCGTTTCTCCTTGGCAAACTCAACGATCAGAATCGCGTTCTTCGCCGCGAGACCGACGAGTAGGATCAGACCGACCTGACCGTAGGTATTGAGCGCGATACCGGTGAAGCGTAAGGCGAGCAGCGCGCCCAAGACGGCAAAGACGACTGTGAGCATGACCGCCATGGGGATGGTCCAGCTCTCGTACTGCGCGACCAGGAAGAGATAGGCGAAGATGATCGAGAGCAGGAACACCGCATTGCCGGCCGCTCCCGCCTTGACCTCCTCGTAGGACATGCCCGTCCACTCATAGGTATAGCCGTCCGGCAGATTCTCTGCGGCCAGCGTATCCATCGCGTCGAGCGCCTGGCCCGAACTGTAGCCGGACGCCGCGTTGCCGTTGATGGTGGCGGAGTTGAACATGTTGTAGCGCTGGATGGTGTCGGGGCCGAGCGACGGCTCCAGCGTCACGAGCGTGCGGACGGGGACCATCGCGTTGTTGGTCGACTTAACGTAGAGGTCTCCGACGTCGGTCGGTTTCTCCCGCTTGTCCTGCTCCGCCTGGAGGTAGACTTGATAGACCCGGCCAAATTTGTTGAAGTCGTTGACGTAGTACGTACCGATATTGGCATTGAGCACGGTGAAGAGGTCTTCCGCGCTGACGCCCTTGGTTTCGGCCAGCTTGCGATTGAGATCGACGAAGTATTGCGGCGAGTTCGCCGTGAACGTGCTGAAGACGCCGGTGAGTACGGGATCGCCATTGGCGGTGTAGATGAACCCGTTGAGCGCCGAAGCGAGATCCCCCACCGGCCGGTTCTGGGTGTCCTGAAGCACAAACTCGAAGCCGCCTGTGTTGCCGAGCCCGGGAATGGCGGGAGGCACGAAAGGAATGATCGTGGCTTGAGGTATGGCGGCGAATTGCGGGCCGATCGATTCCATGATTCCACGCAGGCTGAGTTCCTTTGTCGTCCGCTCGTCCCACGGCTTCAGAACCGCGATCAGGAACGCGGCATTCGGCATCACGGTGCTTTGCAGAATTGAATAGCCGCCGACCGAGATGATGTTCTCTACGCCGGGGTTGTCCTCGAGAATCTTCTCGACCTGCTTCATGACTTGGGCCGTCCGCGGCAGGGCGGCCCCGTCCGGCAGGCTTACATTGACATAGACCGTGCCCTGATCTTCTTGCGGAATGAACCCGGTTGGGGTGGTCATGCCGAGGAAAGCAGTCGCACCGATCATGCCGGCGATGATCACCAGACCGAGGATCGTTCTGCGGATCAGATGGCGGACGATTGAGTTGTAGCCATTGCGCGATTTTTCCAGTCCCTTCTCGAACCAGGCCAGCGGTCCCCAGGTCGCTTTCTTGGGCTCCCTCAGAACGGCGGCACAGAGCGCAGGGCTGAGCGTGAGGGCATTGATCGACGACAACAGCACCGAGATCGAGATCGTCGCGGCGAACTGGACGAACAGCCGGCCCGTAATGCCCGGCGTGAAGGCGGACGGAACGAACACGGCGAGCAGGACGAGTGTGGTCGCGATGACCGGAGCCGTGACTTCCCGCATGGCGACCTTCGTCGCCTCTCGCGGCTCGAGTCCGTCGGCGATATGCCGCTGCACGTTCTCCACCACGACAATCGCGTCGTCCACCACGAGGCCGATGGCGAGCACGAGGCCGAACAGGCTGATCGTGTTGATGGTGAACCCCATTGCCAGCAGGAATGCCAGCGTACCAATCAGCGAGACGGGGATGGCGATGGCCGGAATGAGCGTCGAGCGCCAATCCTGGAGGAAGATAAAGACCACGCAGATCACCAGGGCCAAGGCCTGGAACAGCGTGACGACGACCTCCTTGATCGACGCCGTCACGAAGAGCGTGGTGTCGTAGGTAACCTGGTAGGCGACATCGTCGGGAAAGCGCTGCGCCAAGACTTCCATCTCCGCCCGAATCTGATCGGCCACGTTGAGCGCATTGGCGTCGGAGAGCTGATACACGGCGAGGAGCGCGGCTGGCTTTCCGTTCAGTTCGCCGAACCAACCGTAGTTCTGCGCCCCGAGCTCCACCCGCGCCACATCCTTGAGGGTGACCACCGTGCCATCGGGCTTGGCCACGAGGATGATTTCCTCGAATTCGGAGACCGTATCGAGACGCCCCTGAGCGGTGAGCGTGTACTGGAACTGCTGTGTCGGCGAGGTCGGCGCGGCACCGAGCGCTCCGGGCGCCGCCTGAATGTTCTGTGCGCGAATTGCCGAAATGACGTCGGTCGCCGTCAATCCAAGGCTCGTCATCCGGTCGGGCTGGAGCCAAACACGCATGCTGTAGTCGCGCGCGCCGAGATTGCTGACCTGCGCGACCCCGGGTGTCCGCGCCAAGGTGTCGAGCACATTGATGCTCGCATAGTTCGACAGGAAGATGCTGTCGTAGGTGCCCTTCGGAGAATAGATCGACACCACCATGAGCATCGTGGTGGACGTCTTCTGCGTCGTGACGCCTTGGCGCTGCACCTCCTCGGGAAGCTGCGGCAAGGCCTGGGCAACACGGTTTTGCACGTTGACCTGGTTGATGTCGCCGTCCGTGTCGATGCCGAACGTCACCGTGAGCGTATAGCTGCCGTCGTTCGTACTCTGGGACGACATATAGCTCATCCCCTCGACGCCGTTGACCTGCTCCTCGATAACCGCGGCCACGGATTCGGCGACCACGCTCGCATTCGCGCCCGGATAGCTTGCGGTCACCTGTACCTGGGGCGGAGAAATCTCGGGAAACTGTGCGACCGGCAGCACCATCAGAGCCAGCACGCCGACAAGCGTGGTCACAATGGCGATGACGAACGCGAATTTGGGACGGTCTATGAAGAAGGCGCTGAGCACGGTCTACTGCTTCGCCTCCGTGTTCGTGTCCGTCTTTTCATCCTTGCCGGCATCGGACGAGGAAGCGGGCGCGGCATCCTTATCCTTGCCTTCCGCATCCTTAGCCGTGTCGTCTTGCTTGGCTTGTGGCTCATCGGACGGCTTCGAGGTCGTCTCCGGTTTGGCGTCCTTGGGCTTCGAGTCCCCCGGCTTGGCGACCTCGGGTTTGGAGTCCTTGGCTTCTGCGCCGCTGGACTTATCGGCGCCGGTCGCACCGGAATCCGTATCCCCGGACGTGCCTTGCTCCTCCGACGACTGACCGACGCCATCGCCGGTGCTATCAGCTGTAGGCTTGCTGTCGACATTCTGAGCCGTTCCGGAGGGGTTCTGATAGGTCACTTTGACCTTCGCGCCCGGCCTCACCTTCTGGATGCCCTCGACGACGATCGTCTGACCTGGAACCAAACCCTCCGTCACGACAATCCCCGTGCCCACGCGCTGACCGGTCTTGATGGCGCGCGACTGCACTTGATCGCTGCTGTCGACGACAAGAACAAATGGCCCGGACTGATTCTGCTGAACGGCGGCCTGCGGAACAACGACCTGCTTGTCGGGTTTCGCGTCCGTCAGAAGGACGGTGACATACTGCCCCGGCAACAGAAGGCGGTCCGGGTTCGGGAACTTCAAACGGATGGCGATGGTGCCTGTCGTCGGGTCGACCTCGTTGTTGACGACATAGACCTTGCCCTTGTGCGGATAGAGCTTGCCGTCCGCCAGCCGAATCCGCGGCGTGAAGTCTTTCGCCGTACCGGCTTCCCTCGCCTCCACGTAGTTCAGGTAGATGCGTTCCCCGATCGAGAAGTCCACCTCGATCGGGTCCAGCGCGACCACCGTGACGAGCACGCCGCTTTCAGGCCCGATGATGTTGCCCACATCGACCGCCGAGATGCCGGCCCGGCCATCAAGGGGCGAGGTGATGGTCGCATAGCCGAGGTTGAGCTTGGCGTTGGCGACGTCGGCCTTGCCGGCACTAACTTCTGCGTCCGCCTGCTTGGCCTGGGACAAGGCAATGTCGTATTGCGCCTCGCTGACGCCAGGGCTGTTCTTGTCGACCAAGGCTTGGTAGCGCGCGAGGGTGAGGTTCTTCTCGTCGGAGCTGGCTTGCGCCTTGGCCAGGGTCGCTTGGGCCGAAAGGAGATCCGCTTCGAATTGCGACGGATCGATCTTGTAGAGAACGGCGCCTTCCTTGACCTGGCGCCCTTCCTCGAAGGGCCGCTCCAGGAGCGTGCCCTTGACGCGCGCTTGAATGTCCACGCTTTGAGAGGACCGCGTCTGGCCGACGAACGTGGTCTCGTCGCTGACCTCTTTCTCCGTGACCACCTCCGCCACGATGCCCGGAAGAGGTTCGTTCGCCTTTCCGGTCTCTTTGCCGTCGGAGCAGGCACTCAAGAAAAGAGGCAGCGCAAGTAGCAGTAGCGCCTTGCTCATCCCCGCAACACGACCCCACTGACCCATTCGACCCCTCTTGCACAGCTTGACCCAATCCGTGTGGCGCGATGCTACCCCACTAGGAACGGGAGACAAAACATGACCTACCGCAATCCACGTGCCATCGCGACCCCATGATTTTGTGGAAACTTGCACCGAACAGTCATAAGGCCGACATTCGGGTCACCGATCCGCATGGTGACACCAATCAAACCAGAGCCGTTCCAAACTAGGCTCGTTCTAGGGAGAACAACCTCATGGCGACCGTTCGCCCGATGCGTTCCAATGTCCGCCTCTTGGCCGCAGCGGCCGCCTGCGTCATGCTCGGCGCGATGCCGGCCCAGGCCGAGCGTCGCGACGGCGTCAACGGCTGCTTCATCGAGGAAGTGGAGACCGACGCAGGCAAGGTCTGGCGGCACAAACTCGACGTGCAGGTGCCGAAGGACGGCTACTGCCGCCTCTACATCGTCGATGACAAGGACAGGAAGAGCTGGCGCTATTGCTCGTTGAAGCGGGCGGCGGAGAACCCCGTGTCCGAGGTTTGCGATGATCCTGTCGACGACCCGGATTTCGACTATTGGAAAGCGAAGGCCGTGTGTGGTGGCATGAACCTTATGGCGACCTGCCGCCGGGAGAAGCCGTTGCAGCCGGGTCAGCTTTCAGGCGACTGACCCGAAAGCCGTCGCGAACAGAAGCCTTTCGCGACGCGGCTAGGACCTGCGCGACCTGTCTTTTGACTTCTTGCCTTTCGACTTCCTGTTTTGCGGCTGTTGCGCCCGTGGCCGTGGGGCCTGGGCGTTCCGTGCGGCAGGCCGTTTCGCCTGAGGCCTCGCCTGCTGCGGTCTTTTGGCCTGAGGCCTTGTCTGCTGCGGCCTCTTGGCCTGAGGCCTCTTGGGCGCCGCTTTCATCGCTTGGGGTCTCGGGCCCTGCGGCCGCTGGGCTTGCACTTTCTTCGGAGGGGATTTCCGCGCCTGCGGCATCGGTCCCCGCGGCTTGCTGTGGGCGGCTTCCCTCCCTGCAGGAGGCCGTTTCGCCTGCGGCTTTGGTGCCGGACGCCGTTTGGCTTGAGGTCTCGGCGCCGGAGGCCTGTTGGCGTGGGCCTGCTTCGGCGCAGGTCTCCGGGCCTCGGGTCTCTTCGTCGGTGGCCGCTGCGCCTGAGGCCTCGGTCCTTGCAGCCTACTGGCAGCATCGCGCCCCGCCGGCGGCCGCTTCATCTGCGGACGCGGTGCAGGCGGCCTGTTGGCATGCGCCTGCTTTGCCGGAGCCTTCCGCGCCTCAGGCCCCTTTGCCGGAGGCCGTTTCGCCTGCGGCCTCGGTGCAGGCGGTCTATTGGCGTGGGCCTGGTTTTCCGAGGGCTTGTTCGCCTGGGGTTTCGGACCGGGGCGCTGCTTGCTCTGCGGTCCACCCCCCTGACGGCCTGTGCCATCGGGCTTATTAGCCGTCGTACCGCGGCCCTGCGGCGGTCCGCTCGGACGGGTACGTGCATCGGGGCGCCGGTCGGGGCCGCGCCGGGCCTGCGAGCCGCCCGCGCCGTCCGGCTTGCGGCTGGCATGGCGGCGGTCGGCCGGCCCGTTCTGCGGACTGCGCGCGCCTCGGGCGCCATCGCCGTCTCGGGGACCCCGCCCGGGACCGCGATTGGCTTGTTGCGGGCGCCCATTCGCCTGCCGCCGCGCATTGTTGGGCTTGGCCTTGGGCTTTGGCCTGGCGTTAGCTGCCTTTGAAGCGCCCTGCTTGGGCTTGCTGCCTTGGTGGGGCCGCGCGGCCGGCGGGCGGCGGCGTTGCTCCTCGAGCTGCTTCCGCTGGACGTAGGAGGGCTTGACCGCTGCGGCCCGTTCGAAGGGCGTCAACCGCGATTGGCTCGGGGCGACATGGCGCGGCCCGTTCCTGCGGGCAGAAGCCCCTCCACGCCCCTGATGGGCGGCAACCTTCCGGCGCGTGGACTTCTGGGCCACCTTTTTCGGCGGACGGCGCGGCCCTGCGTTCTTTTTGACCCGAGGCGCGTAGACATAAAGGTCCCGGTTGCCACGGCCATAGGCACGGCCTCTGTTGGGGCCAGGCCTGTGGGCGGCCCGGTGGACGCGATACGGCTCGAGGTGCCGCCGCGTGACCCTGGACCAATTCGCGCGAGGGAAGCCCTCGTTGTAGATGGCCCCGTTCCGGTAATGCGGCCGGTACACGGTCTTCGTCGAATTGAACACCAGCGAGATGCTCGTGCGCGGAACCGCGTAGCTCCGCACCGCCGGTGAGGCGAGGTAGCGAGGCCGGACGAACGTCCAGGCGTCGGCTACGGGGGCGTAGGCGCGCGGCGCGTAACGCCGAGGTGCTCCATAGCCGTAGCCATAGCCGTAATCGTCGTAGCCGTCGTAGCTCTCGACGGAGAACCCGAGGCCGCCGGACGACAGGCCGAGGCCGAAATAGGACAGTCCGTCGTTGTAGCCGTAGTTCTGGTAGCCGCCGTACGGTGCGCCGTAGCCGCCATAACCCACGGTCCTGACCGGGGTCTCGGGGGCCCAACCGACATAGTCGTCGCTATAGCGCCACTGCACCCAGGCCGGTGACCACGTATCGCCGGGAACCCAGTACCAGCCGTACTCAGCATCGTAGCCCCAGCGCCCGTAGTGATAGACGGCCCAGGCGAA
The DNA here is from genome assembly GCF_003071365.1 of Methyloceanibacter sp. wino2. Lineage (NCBI taxonomy): Bacteria > Pseudomonadati > Pseudomonadota > Alphaproteobacteria > Hyphomicrobiales > Hyphomicrobiaceae > Methyloceanibacter > Methyloceanibacter sp. wino2. The sequence goes on along the minus strand of NZ_CP028960.1, from coordinate 1,793,452 downwards.
CGGTTCGGGCGAATCCCAATACCAGCCGTGTTCGTCGGTATAGACCCAATTGCCGACCGTGTAGGGGCGCCAGCCCTGCTGGACCGCGTTCGGGTACCAAACATACCCGAAACGCTCGTCGGCGACCCAATCGCCATACGGCGCAAGGGCATCGTAAAACTCGTCAATCTGAAAATCGGCTGCGGCGTAGGGGGCGGCTGGTCCGCCCGCGTTCGCCTTGCCGGAAACCAGCGTGCCGCCGGCGATCGAGGCGATCGCCATCACGCAAACCATGAGCAAGCGGTTCATCAAGACCTCCACGGCCCCACCGCTCGGCTCGGGAGACCATATTGGCGCCCAAGGTGGAGGTCCCGACCTGAACCCAGTCTGAACGTGGCGCGTTTGCCCATCCAAGGGGCCGTTGCAGGTCAACTATGGCGTGCTGCGTCGTGTTGATGCGTCCCCTTGCCGACGCCTCCCGACTTGGATAGGGAAAGCGCTGCCCAGACGCTCGACTTCGAGAGCCGGGAACCGCAGCACAGAGATGAGAAGGAAGATTGATGTCGGGCGTCCCCTTTGTCGACTTGAAGACACAATATGCGCGGCTGAAGCCGCAAATCGCCGACGCGATCCAGGATGTTCTCGACGACGGCCGCTACATTCTCGGCCCGGCAGTCACGAAGCTTGAAAGCGAGCTCGCCGAATATTGCGGCGTCCGTCATGCGATCTCGTGCTCCAGCGGCACCGACGCGATCATCATGCCGCTGATCGCCTACGGCATCGGGCCGGGCGACGCGGTGTTCGTGCCGTCCTTCACCTTCACGGCCAGCGCCGAGGCAATCATCCTCGTCGGCGCCTCGCCCGTGTTCGTCGATGTCGAGGAAGACAGCTTCAATCTCGATCTCGCCGATCTCGACGCAAAGATCGCCGCGACCCGAGCGGACGGTAAGCTGACGCCGAAGGCGATCCTCGCCGTGGATCTCTTCGGGTTGCCCGCGGATTGGGACGAACTCAACACGTTGGCTGATCGCGAGAACCTGCATCTGATCGACGACGCGGCGCAGTCCTTCGGCGGGGTCTATGATGGCAAGCGCGTCGGTTCGCTCGCGCATGTGAGCTGCACCAGCTTCTTCCCGGCGAAGCCGCTCGGTTGCTACGGGGACGGCGGCGCCATCATGACCGACGACGACGAACTCGCCGAGCTCCTAAAGTCGATCCGCGTGCACGGCCAGGGCGCCGACCGCTACGAGATCGCCCGTATCGGCATCAACGGCCGTCTCGACAGCATCCAGGCGGCGATCCTCTCGGTGAAACTGCCGATCCTCGACGATGAGCTGGCGGCACGCGATCACCTCGCATCCATTTACGACGAAGAACTCAAGGACGCGGTGACGGTTCCGAAGCGCATCCCGGGGCGGCAGTCGGCCTGGGCGCAATACACCATCAAGACCGACCGGCGCGCCGACATCCAGGCGGCGCTCAACGAAGCCGGGATCCCGTCGGCCATCTACTATCCCAAGCCGATGCACCTTCAGGCGCCCTACGCACCCTATGGCGGCGGCGAGGGCTCTCTGCCGATCAGCGAGACCATCTGCCATCAGGTCATGAGCCTGCCGATGCATCCCTACCTGCCCGACGACGACGCACGTCGGGTCGCTGAAGTGATTCGCAAAGCGGTGGCCTAGCCGAAAAGGGCCGCAACGCGCCATTTGTGCCGTTTCGAGGGGGAACCACCACCGAAGGAGCGGTGTTCATGTCATATTCAGGGTCGAGCGTGTTAAATGCTCGTCAGTGCATAAGAGGGATCACCACAGACAGCCTTGACCAGTCTTGTTCGGATAAGCGCCCTTCTGATTTTCTCCCTGGCCATCCTGCCGTTCGGCCAGGCTGACGCTGCGCCCTACAAGGGCTGCAACGCGCGCCCCACGTCCAAGCTGACAGTGAACGTCAAGACGACCGGCGCGAGGGGCGATGGCCGTACCGACGATACGAAGGCCATCCAGCGCGCCATCGACAAGGTCGCCGGCACGGGCGGCACCGTCTATCTCCCTGCCGGGACCTACATGGTCCGCGCCGAACGGAACCGCAATCTGGCGCTCAAGAGCAAGATGACGCTGCGGATGGCCAAGGGCGCCACGATCAAGATGTTTCCGACCGCCGTGGCGCGCTACGCGGTTCTGAAGATCGCCAACGCCGAAGACGTCAACGTCATCGGGGGCACGCTCCAGGGCGATCGCCAGAACCACAAGGGCCGCGGCGGTGAATGGGGCATGGGCGTCTTTATCGGCAACAACCTGGCCCAGCGCATAACGATCTCGGATGTCCGCGCCCGCAACATGTGGGGCGACGGCTTCTATGTCGGAAACGGCGACGACATTTCCTTCTGCTCGGTCATCGCCGAGAACAACCGGCGGCAAGGCCTGTCCATCGTCGCAGGGAACCGCATCTTGGTGTCGCGATCGGTGTTCCGGGACACGCGCGGCACGCGCCCCGGCGCGGGCATCGACCTCGAGCCCGACAAGCCGCATCAGAAGATCACGGATGTCCGCATCGAGAGCTCGGTCTTCGTCAACAACGAAGGCGGCGGCATCATCATCGCCGGCAAGAAGGCGCGCATCTCGCGCGTCCAGATCCAGAACAATGAATTCGACGGCGCGCGTCCGCTGCTTATCGAGTACGCCCCCCGTGTTGCCGAGAGCCACATCTGCAGCAACCGCTACAAGCCGTTCAGGCGCGTCGACATGAAGATGTTCGAGAAGGTGGCGCGCCCCAAGCACACGATCGGTATGCAGAAACCCTGCAAGGGCGCGGCGCAGAGACGGCTCTGGTAGCTTCCGCGCGCGGCACCGATGGACGCCCCTCTGGACAAAGTTGAGACAACGGTCGTCGGCGCAGGGGTCGTCGGGCTCGCCATCGCGCGTGCCCTCGCACTGACCGGCCGTGAGGTTCTGGTTCTGGAGCGCGGCTCCGGCATCGGCCAGGAGACATCCTCGCGCAACAGCGAAGTCATCCATGCCGGCCTCTACTACCCCTCGGGCAGTCTGCGCGCGAAATTCTGTGTCGAAGGGCGCCGCGCGCTGTACCGATATTGCGAGGAGCGCGGCGTTCCCCACAGCCGTTGCGGCAAACTCGTCGTGGCGGCAAACGACGAAGAAGTCCCTGCGCTCGGGGCACTCCATCAGCGCGCCCTCGCCAACGGGGTCGAGGCAGTCGAGCTGATCGACAGATCGCGCCTCGAAGAGCTGGAACCCGCCCTAGCGGGCACGCGGGCGCTTCATTCCGGGTCAACCGGCATCGTCGACGGGCACGCCCTCATGCTGGCCTACCAGGGAGACGCCGAGAACGCCGGTGCGCTGGTGCAATGCGCGGCGCCGGTCCTCGGTGGCTCACTTGTTGGCGGATCACTCGAAGGCGGAGCAACTCGGCTGAGCATCGGCGGCGACGACCCCACCGAGATCGAAACCCGGCTGGTCATCAATGCCGCGGGGCTCAGCGCCTGGGAGCTCTCACGGAACCTTACCGGTCTCGACCCCTCGACCATCCCGCCCCGCTACCTCGCCAAGGGCTGCTACTTCACCCTGACAGGCCGGGCGCCCTTCCGTCACCTGATCTACCCCGTGCCACCTGAAGGTGGCCTCGGCACCCACCTCACCTTCGATCTCGGCGGACAGGTGCGCTTCGGCCCCGATGTCGAGTGGGTCGAGGATGTCGACTACCGCGTCGACCCCAGCCGCGGCGCGGCGTTCTACGGCGCCATCCGCCGCTACTGGCCGGGTCTCCCGGACGGCTCGCTGGAGCCCGACTACGCCGGCATCCGTCCCCGCACCTACGGCCCGGGGGAGCCCGCGGCGGACTTCGTCATCCAGGGGCCCCGCGAGACGGGGCACCGCGGCTACGTCGCCCTCTACGGCATCGACTCCCCCGGGCTCACGTCGTCGCTCGCGATCGGGGACCACGTCGCCCGCCTCGCCTCGGGGCGCTGATTTCACTCAACAAATTTGGGTTCGTTTTGCGAGACGGCCGCCCCGAGACGCAAGTCAGCGACAAGTACAACTAGTAGTTATTAGGGTGCCTCGATGTGGGGGCACCAACATCGGAAGTATCTCTCGGCGCTCTGATCGACCGAAGAACAAAATAGATACAAAATGCACTCTCGGGACAAACTTCGGGGGAGCAACTCCGTTGCCAACAGATCGACAGATGGAAGCTAACCAACTCAACGCCCGCCGCAGCACCGGCCCCAAGACGGCGGCCGGGAAGGCACGCTCACGGATGAATGCGCTGCGGCACGGGCTGACGGCCAGCAGCGTCGTCATCCCCGGTGAGGACGCCCACGAATTTGAGCTGCTCCGCGCCGAGCTCGTCGGACACTTCGCGCCGCGTTGCGCCCTCGAGATGGAGCTCGTGGAACGCCTCGCGGTAACCTTGTGGCGGCTTCGGCGGGTGCCGATCTACGAGGCAGCCGTCCTTAGAGCACGCGAGGTTCAGTGCGAAGAGTTGGGGCGACTTCGGAGGCATCTGCGGGACGGCGGCTGCGCCCCCCAACTAGGCTCGCTGGGGGAGTCCCTCATCCACGACGCGAATTATGGTGACGCCGTAAGCAAGCTGGGGCGCCACGAGACCAACCTCGTGAATACGTTCGAGAAGACGCTCAGTCAGCTGACGGAACTCCAGGCGACACCTCAACGCCACGCAACCCTTGAGCTCCTGGCTGCCTAATGAGCTGCCATGTCTAAGTTGCACCCCAAGCGGGCACCGAAGGATGCCCACCCGGAGTACCGTCCGGAATTTGCGCACCAAGCCCTAAAGCTTAGCCAGCTCGGGCTGAGCGAGGAGGACCTCGCCTACTTCTTCGAAGTCGAGCCGCGTACCGTTGCGGGATGGATGCGGGAGCAGCCGGAATTCCGCTCCGCCGTCGAGATAGGCAGTCTCGACTGCGTGTCAACGGTGGAGCGCGAAACGGTGCGCAACATCTGCGGCTACTTCGCGACTAAGGAGCGGCTTACCAAGGGCAAAGTTGTCACGCTGAGGTACTGGGTCCCTGGTGACCCGGACGCCGGGATGAAGTGGCTTGCGCGGCGGGCACCGGACCGGCTCCAGCCCTCCTGAGGACGTCGGTCGACGACTTGCGGCGCCGTTGGCGGTAACGCGAAACCAACCACGTGTGGAACCCCTCTCGAGAGACACACGCGCGCGGAGACCCACAGTCCAGATGGTCAAACACTGCACCTCCGGCGGCAGCTTGAGGGAGGCTATATGTTGCTCCGCAATCGAACCCCAGGACCTTTCTCGCCATCGGCACTGATGAATTCGACGCCAGCTGTTTCGAGCGCGCTTTGTATCTTCCAAAAGGTACGTGCGGAACCGGTGAGGTCCCGTGCAGATTCGATACGCTTCAGGGTCGATATGCCGACGTCCGCCAACCTCGACAGTTCCTCCTGTCCCATGCCGAGCAAAGCCCGAGCCGCTTTGATTTGAGCGGTGCGTATCATTTTCTATTGACCAAAAGGTTTAGTATTGGTACTAAAAGTACCATTACTGGAACTTGGAGTACTATAATGCACAATGTGCTCTTTGCGGAATGCTCGCAGTATCAGCGGCTAAAGACTGACTTGCTTGCGGCCTTTCCTGGGCTGGACGACGAGACATTGCAGGACACCCTCGAAGGAATCACCGAACTGCCTGACATGATAGCCGCACTGGTCCGCTCGGCACTAGTAGACGAGGCGCTTCAAGGTGGCCTCAAGGTGCGCATCGAGGAGATGCGGCAGAGGCTCACCCGCCTAGAGGTGCGCTCACAGAAGAAGCGTCAGCTCGCCCTCGATGCGATGACTGAGGTCGGCCTCCCCAAATTAGAGCAGCCCGACTTCACGGCGTCGGCGAGAGCGGGCTCACCGTCCCTCGTGGTCGTCTCAGAGGGCGACATCCCGGAACCCTACTGGGTTCCGCAGCCGCCGAAGCTCGACCGGCAATCTCTCCTGAGTGAATTGAAGCGCGGAGCCTCTATCGAGGGAGCGCAACTCAGCAACCCGAAGCCGGTGCTCACCGTGAGGACGAAGTGATGACGTTCACCGACACCCAAATCCGTCAGCTTCGGGCGAAGCTCGACCCGAAACACATCCGGACGCGGAACGCCGACGGCGCAGAACTAAGCTACCTTGAGGGGTGGCACCTCATCTCGGAGGCCAACCGCATCTTTGGCTTCGATGCGTGGGATCGGAGGACGCTCCGCAACAGCTGCATCTGGAGCGGCAGCAGCGGGGAGTTCTTCGTTGCGACGTATGCCGCGAAGGTGCAGATCTCCGTTCGCGCCGCCGAGGTTACCATCGTGCGGGACGGCTCCGGCTGCGGCACCGGGCGGTCGCGCTCCCGGGGTGACGCCCACGATCTCGCGCTGAAGGCTGCCGAGACCGACGCCACGAAGCGGGCGCTGTCGACATTCGGGAACCCCTTCGGTCTCCCCCTCTACGACCCCAACCAAGGCGGCGTCCGGAAACCCAAGAAGATGGAGGCCGACGAGACGCCACCATCTTGGACGCTGCAGCCACTCGATGGGCAGCCGGCGGTGACGCTGGGGAAGCCGAGCGACTTCGTGGAGGCCCTCCGCGAGGCGATGAGCGCCGCCCCCGACATCGAGAGCCTCTTCGCGCTGTGGGAGCGTAACGTCGACGAGGTGCGCTCAGTGAACCGCATCCTGCGGCAAGGACACCTCACGAAGTCGGGCGCCGCACCTCAACTCGTGGAGCACCTCAAGCGGTGCGCCGTCGCCCTCGCGCAGCCACCTCGCGACTCCGGGGCGTCGGAGCCGGCTCCAACGACGGCGCACAAAGCCAACGGGGCGCGCCGCCCCAAGGTGGACAAAAGTGTCCTCACGATCGCAGAGCCGCGGCGGATACGGAACAAGGAGCACCTGAGGTACGTCGCGAGCCAACCCTGCGTCGTCTGCGGCCGGCGGCCGGCGCACGCCCACCACCTCCGCCACGCGCAATCGAGGGGAACCAGCCTCAAGGTGAGCGACGAGTTCACGGTGCCCCTTTGTGCCCTCCACCACGGCGACGTCCACCGCGTCGGGAGAGAGGAGAACTGGTGGCGGGGGTGCAAGATCGATCCGCTTCCCATAGCGCGGACCCTCTGGGAGGGGACCCTCCGGCGCGGCGAGCGCAACATGATCGGCAGCTCAGCCAACTTGCCCGAGAGCGGCGACAACGGCGTCGAGGGCACGGAGGTACGCCCGTGAACCCGACTTCAGCCTTCTTCCACGCGATGGCGCCCATCCTCACAGCGAACCTCCTCACGGTGCTCCTCCTCTACTGCTTCGCGGGCGTCAGCAGACCGGGAGCCCGAGGGCACGAGGGCTACCTCACGCAGCTGTGGCTGATCACGATGGTTCTGATGTTCGCGCTCTACGGCTTCTACACCTGGCGGCACGCAGCCGGCGAATGCTGCTGGGTGGAGCCAGGTGTAAAGGCGACGTCGAGCCCCGACGTCCGGCGGCTCACCCCGCGTCCCGATAACGCGACTGAGAGACCCAAATCGCAATTCTAGAGCCGCCGCCTGACGCCACCCAACGAGGAGACTTAGGGGGTCTAGCAGGCCCCCTGGTCGACGCCGCCGAAAGGGAATAACCTGCCGCCGGTGATGAGACGCCGTCGCACAATGGCTGCTGTCGCGGCGCTGGCGCTTCTTGCGGCGGCGGCGCTGTGGTGGCGCGGCGGCACGCAACCTCACCAGCTGAACATTATCTTCCTGACCGTGGAGAGTTGGCGCGCCGAGACGGCGGAGCCGGGGCGCATGCCCAACCTCTTCCGCGCCGCGGCGGAAGGATCCCGCTACGTCAGCCACCGCGCAATCTCAGCTTGGACAGCCCCGAATATCATCGGCATCCTGACGGGGCTCTCGCCAATCGAGCAAGGCGTCCACGCCCGGGGGCAGTCGATCGACGCCGAGCGCGACGTCTTCCTTGAAGATCTATCGGCAAACGGATGGCAAGTCGCGGGCCTCCAATCCTTCATGGCAATCGACGTCTTCCGAAGTCTCGGTCTAACGGTTGAGCCGAAGACGGACCCCTTCGCCTGGCTCGCGGCGCGATCTCACGCGAGCAAGCCGTTCGTGCTGTGGCACCACTACCTGAATACCCATCTCCCCTATGCGCCGTCCAAAGAATACCGCGGCCCGTATAGCGAGCTTGCTGAAGAGCTCGACTCCCCAGCACGCGCCCGACTTGACGTCGTTCAGACGTCGTCGACCATCCCGACCGGCACCGTCGCCTTCGAAGACGGCGATATCCCCGCGGTGCGGGCACTCTATCTGGGCGGCGTCGCGGAGTTCGATGCGTGGTTCGGGAAGTTCTGGGAGTTCTTCAATCGGTCGGGGCTCCGCGACACAACGATACTGGTTGTCACCGCGGACCACGGCGAGGAGCTCTTCGAGCGCGGCAACGTCGGTCACGCCTCGACCACCCGCGCCGGTCACCTCCACGAAGAGATCTTGCGGGTGCCGCTGTTCATCTGGCGCCCCGGGCAGCGCGGCGGAGCCGTGGTCGAAGAAGCGACGGACCACACGGATATCGTTCCAATGCTGCGGAGCCAACTCGGGCTGCCCCCGCGGCAAAAGGCTCCCGATGATGGCTACTATTTTGCCGCGACAAGTCTGTCCGGCTACACGGAGGCCAACCCCAGTGAGCCCTCGGGCTTCGAGGCGGCGCTCATTCAAGGCAGCTGGAAATTGCGGCTCCGCCAGCTAAGGGATGGCCCGGCCGTGCCGCACCTGTATGACCTGGACGCCGATCCGGATGAGCGCAGCGACCTCGCCGAGGCGGAGCCGGACCGCGTCGCCGCGATGAGCCAGACGCTTCTGCCGAAGCTCTTGTCGCTATGGCGCAGAGCAAGGACCGATCAATCCCCCTCGACGAGTGTCGACGTCGCGCGCCCCGAATGGACCACCCCGAGCGCGAGCCGCACCGTGCGCTACGCCGACATCGCAGATGGGGCACGTCTGCAATGGACGGGCGACCCATCCGGCCAATACGTCGTTGAATATCGCGCCGGTGACGGGCCGTTCGCCCTCGATGGGGTGCTCGATGTTTCGGGAACGACAAAGGACTTCGGCACCGTCGGTGAATTCTATTGGCGCACCTGGGTGGCGCCCTATCGCCAGATCAAGCTCCGCGTAATGCCAGAGGGACGCGAGCACCTCGCAAGCAAGTGGATTGAGCTGACATTTGAGCCGTGAGGGTGGCGGCGCCGCGGTTGCTTTGATCAATCTCATGTGGCTCTCGCTGCGCTCCTGGTAGGGTGTCTATCTAACCCCTCCGTATCGGACCGATCCGCGCCGCACGCCGAATGGACGTAGAAAGTCAGATGTCAGAGAACCGAATTCTGAAGCTGCTCGAGCAGCGCCTCGGGCGCCGCCACGCGCGGCAGCGTCTCGGCGTCGAGAGCGACCACGAGGCGCAAGTCTTCGGGCAGGGCATCAACTTCTTCCACATCGAGAACATGCCGATCGGCGCCGCGATCATCCGCGCGGCGCTCATGGTCAGCGGGCTCTATTGGCGCGGCCGCCGCAACGCCACAAAGGTCGTCGTGAGGCACAATGTGATTTCGTCGCCGCACGTCCCGAAGGCGTTCGACGGCTTCACCATGCTTCAGATCAGCGATCTCCATGTGGAGTACAGCGCGAAGGCGATGGCTGAGGTGGTGAGGCTCGCCGGCGACCTCACCTACGACATCACTCTTCTGACAGGTGACTACAGAGCCAAGACCTGGGGGCCGTACGACGCAGCGTTGGACGGCACGAGACGGGTGTGCGGCGCGCTACGGGGACCCGTCTACGGCGTCCTCGGCAATCACGACACCGTCCGCATGCTCCCCGGACTGGAGGAGATGGGCATCCGGATGCTCATGAACGAGGCTGAGACGCTCACGCGCGGCGAAGACCGCATCCATCTCGTTGGGGTTGACGACGCCCACTTCTACCGCGCCGACAACATCGAGAAGGCCGCCGGCGGCATCCCCCACGAAGACTTCTCGGTCCTCGTGACGCACACACCGGAGATCTACCGGCAGGCGGCCCACGCGGATTTCGATGTGCTGCTCAGCGGCCATACCCACGGGGGACAGGTCTGCCTACCCGGCGGCGTTCCCTTAACCCTCAGCGCCGTCTTGCCGAGGGCGTTGGGCTCCGGTGCGTGGCGGCACCACGGCATGATCGGATATACGGCGGCGGGTGCCGGGTCGTCCGTCGTTCCGGTCCGCTTCAATTGCCCCCCGGAGATTACCCTTCACCGCCTCCGGCGCGCCGATCAGTAAGGCGTATCCCGCACGTTTAGCTTGAACAGAAGGCGCGAGACGACAACGCTCCCCACAAAGAACAGAGCGGTACCCACCAACACATCGGCAGCTGTGACGGGGAGCAGCCATCGCGCCGCAAGAAGCGGCAAGAGGGCCTCCGGGATTTGATCGAGGCCGATCGCCTGGCTGCTGGGGGGAAGCCCGATGCGCCGCTTCAGGAAGCTCGACACGAGATCCCCGGCCATCGCGGTTCCCGCGACCACCAAGCCGACAGGCCAACTCAATCCAATCAACAGCGCCACGACAGGCGTCAGGAGGACCGAAAGCAATACGCCGCGGGCGGTTTTGGATGCACCGAGCAGAGGCCCGCCATCGGGCAGCGTGACGCCGCCATCCAGCGGCCACGCCGTCGCCGGCCCGAGCAGCTTCTTCGCGAAGACCGGGATCGCATTCGCGACTGCGATCAGCGTGAGCAGCTGAAGTAGCAGGAGTGGCTGCATGTCACGGACGACGCGCTCTGTTGATGATCGGAACCAACTCGTGAGGCTACCAGATATTCTTGAAGCAGCGGGTCGCAGCAGCCCATCGTATGCGAAAACTGCGGTACCTCGTCAGGCAAACATCGTCCGGAGCGCGAGCCGGTAGAGCGGCGTTCTGCCGACGCCGCTCTCGTTGCCCATCATGTACTCGATGCAATCGCAGCAGAGGTTGGGGTCTCTCGCCCCCGCTCGAAGCATGCGGTCGAATAACACCGGCCGCTCGAGGAGCTTCCGGAGGTAGTAGTTGCCGCGGAAGTGTCCGGTGAATGTGCGCCGAAAGACGCGCTCGTACTGCAGCAATGCTCGGGCCCTAACTTGCTCGGTCTTCGCTGCGCGCGCGAGCCCGCGTCCCAGCAAGAGCCCTGCCTCCATGCCGTAGAAGATGCCCTCGCCCGTCAGCGGGTTGATCATCGAGGCGGCGTCGCCGATGAGCGCCGCCTGAACCTTGGGGTAGGCGAGCGGAGGCATCTGCGAGGCGAGCGGCAGGATTTGCGAGTGCCGCGTGGCCTCGTCGTAGGCGAGGGTGTCCGGCAGCAGGCCCTTGTAGGTTTCGAGGATCTCCCGCAGGTGCCGCCCATCGGCCTTGTAGGTCGGCGTGTCGCAAACAAAGCCGACATTCACCGTGCCAGAGCCCGTCGCGAAGTTCCAGGCGTAGCCTGGGATGGGCAACTCCTTCTCCACGTTGAGTTCCTGCCTCGCGGAATACGGCTCCTCTGCTTGCGCGAGGATACGCATCGAGACCGAGACATGCTTGTCGTGATTGAAGGGCTGGCCCAAGAGACGCCGCACCCGCGACGTCGCCCCGTCGGCGCCGATCAGAACGTCCGCCGTCAGCGAGCATAGCTCCCCCGTCTCGCTCTCAGCGAGGTCGAGCCGCCAGCGGCCGTCCGCGTACTCGGCGCCCTCGAGGCTCCATCCGGTCCTGTCGGCACAGCCGTGCTCGACCGCGGCGGTCATGAGCGCATGATCAAACTCCGTACGCCGGATTACATAGCCGAGCGGCGACTGCCCCGTGATCTCGCTGTCGTTGAGCGCCATGCGCCCGCCGAGCGGGCTCGTCATCACCATCTGGGTGACGCGGCGGTATCCGTCGAGGATGTGTTCGAGGTCCAGCGCCTCGAGAACGGTAATGACCCCGGGGCCGATCCCGTCGCCGCAAATCTTGTCCCGCGGAAATCGCGCCCGATCGATCAGGATGACGCTGGACGCCCCCTCTAGCAGCAGCGCATTGGCGCACGTCGATCCTGCCGGACCTGCCCCCACAATCGCAAAGTCGTAGTGCGATCTCAACACCTCAGTGAACCTCGTACTAAAACAAGATATCTTGGAGCATATCAGAAGACGGTCACGTCCTAGCGCCGGAGATGGCGTCGTATTGGATTGGCGCCAGCATTGCTATGAAGTCTGAGGAGTCCGCCCGGCGCTGAGCCCCATGCCGATAGCATCGAAAGTCGGGGTCTCCAGATCCGTACCTCCACCCCCATGATACAATTCGGCAGGCGGTACGTCCTATGATGCCCAGGCGACGCAGCCGCCAAGGTTAGGCATTCGCCACAATGAATGCGTGATAGTCCCGCAGAGAGTTCAGAGTCTCGGCCTCCTCATCGGAGATCTTGAGATCGAACTTATCTTCGATGCCGAGCAGGAGGCCGGAAACATCGAGGCTGTCCAGCCCGAGATCGGCGAGTGGCGCATCGAGCTTTTCGTTGGAAACCTCCACGGTGGGAGCGATCTCGCCGAGGATCTCCGTAAGGCCCTGATAAATGTGATCGTCAGTCATTGTGATCCTTCGTCAATACCATCGATGCGCATGAAAGCCCGACGCCAAATCCGCAGAGCAAGATCCTTCGGGCCGATTGATTCGCACCAGCCTCGAGCATTAGGGGAATCGACGACGACACCGTATTGCCGTTCTCGGTGATCCCGAGCGGGACTTTCCCAGCGGGAACCCCGAGTCTGCGCGCAATCGTCTCGACGATGTATCGGCTGCCCTGGTGCAGGAGGAAGAGATCTATGTCTTCAAGTTCAAGCCCTGTTTCATCGAGCAGGTCTCGGATTTGAGCCGTTCCCGTCTGAGCGGCGAAGTTGAACACCGCGCGTCCCTGCATTTCAAGCTTCCCGCTGGGCTTGACCGCGAGAGCGCCCCCATCTTTTCCCATTGTCGATAGTCGCGCGCCACCGATCTGGAGATCAAGACCGCCTCCCGCTTCGGCGGGAACGATCCAGCTTGCCGTCGCGGCATCGCCAAAGAGCAACGCCGTGTCCCTGTCGTCTGGATCGACGATCTTGGAGTATGGATCCGCCGTGACGAGCACGGCATTACGCGCGTGTCCGGCCCGCAGCATCGCGTCGACGACGGTGAGGCCGTAGACATAGCCCGAGCACCCAAGGGAGATATCGAAAGCCGCGCATGTCTCGGGCAGACCGAGTTTCCCGTGCACGATGGCGGAGGTGTGCGGCAGACCATGTCCGTCCGGATTCTGGGTGCAGAGGATCAGCAAGTCGATCGCGCTCGGATCGAGCCCCTTTTCGAAAAGCTTTCGCACCGCTGCGACGGCGAGATCGGACGTCTCCTCGCCTTCGGCTCTGATAGGCAGGCTCACCGCACCGATCTTGTTTCGGACGAATTCTTCGCCAGTTTTCATCCGAGCGGCCCGTTCCAAGTTGTCGATCCGGGTCTGAGGAACGTAACTAGCAACGGCACGCAAGAAGGAACCGGACATTTCAGGCCTCGATGGCATTGAAGGCGATTTCCCCAACCACTTGGCCGTCTACGGCGACCGTAGACCGTGACGCGCGCTTACCGACGAGCGGCCCTAGCTGCACCTCATATGTCGCTTTGCCGACGTCGCCGATCGCCGCGGGGAGCGCAAGCCGAGTTGCCAGCCAGCGAACATCCTTATCGACGCTTGTGAGGTGAAGCTTCTTGGTCATGGCGACAATCAGCTCGATGGGCGTCGCGGCGAGTGGGCCGTCGAACCGGGCGACGTCCCCATCGATTTGCACTGCTGAATTTAGGCTGCTCTCCTTGTCCTCGTATCGCCCTACCGCCGGCTGGCCGCTCTCGACAAGGACATAGGACAACCTCCTGTCGTCGCGGCTTGCGATGACCTCGGCAAAACGCCCGGGGCGATCACGTGCCTCGTCCAACGGGACAAGAAGCGGCGCCTGGTCGGTCAAGGCACGAAAATTCATGCGCATCGACCAGTCCGCTTTGTCGGCGTCGCCAAAGAGCGCTTCCACACAGGCGTTCCACAGATCTGCGCTCTGTAGATAGTTGCGGGTTCCCTTAAAGCCTGTCGGCAGCGGGACCGCAGGCGGTGCAAGGGGCAAGTCGGTCATCGCTCAGGTCCTGCCGTGAGACGGCCGCGGATTGGTTTGGCTGGAGACCCAAAAAGATTGGAGGCGGGAGGCGCACTGCGCAGTACGACGCTTCCCATACCCACCTGCGTGCCCGACCCCAGTGTGACGTTGTCGCGGACCTGCACGCCCATACCAAGGGTAACGCCGTCATCCAAGACTGCATGTCCCCCAATCAGGCAACCAACCGACATCCATACTTTTTCGGCAATCGCAGCGCCGTGACCGATGTTGCAGAGGTTACCGACTATAGTGCCGGATCCGATCCGCGTCTCATCCAGCATCGCACGCATTACGACAGCGTTGGCACCAATCTGGCAGTCTTCGCCAATCACCGTCAGGCCAAGATGCGGCTGGGACAATACATCCCCCGATAGCTGAAGGTGCACCGCGATTCCAGCCTCGCCGATGACCGCGCCGGAGCGTACCTCGGTGCGCGGGCCGATCACGGTACCACGACGTATGATAGCGCCGGCGCCGACCTTTACACCGTCGCCCAGGCGCACGTTTTCTTCTACGAGCGCAGTTTCGTGCACCTCCGCCGTCCCGCCCACGGCTGGGGCCACCTGCATCATCATACTTTCGTAGTCCACCGCGTCGCTCGCCGCGAACTCCTCCGAAAGGCGGATGAATGCGGCGCGCGGGTCCGCCGTGATCAGACGTGTCGATGACGGGATCGCTCCAGCATTATCCGGCGTGCAGAGGACGGTACACGGCCTCGCAATCGCGGCGGCGTGGACGCGCGGCGACGCTAGCGAACAATAGGCTAGGCCGTTGTCGACTGGAGCTCCAAATGTCGTCAGAGCCGCCACACATGCCTCGGTTGTGCCGTCAACTCTGATGTCGAACGCTGGTTTAAGCAGCGAAGCGATCTCTGAAATCGGAACCGGGTTTTTCAGAAGCGCAGGCAGAAGATCGCTCCACTCGCTCGCGTTGGCTAGACTTTCGACCTGGAGAGCACCGACCCCAGAACGGCCTCGATCTCCATGCGATCGACATTACGCATGTCAGGGTGACTTGGAATATTGATTAGCCGATCGAAGATGGAGCCCACCTGAGGAAGTTGGGTTAGGGGCTTGTAATATTTGCCGAGCACGAATCGGTCGTTCGCAAGCGCTTCGATCGGGACAGGATGTGGTGCGAGGAACGGCCGGCTCATCACCGGGAGGTGACTCGATAGAAGCGGCTCGAGACCAACGTCCTCGGCGATGAAGCCGATCCGTGTGCTTTGCATGTGATACAGCGGCGCCCATTCGGGGTGTGATTCCAGACGGACGAGGTGCGCCGCGCAAGCGTTCTCCGACAGCTTGCCATTGTTCACCCAGAACGGTTCGGCTCCCTGTTGCATTGGCGAATATTCAAGCAGCTGAAGCAAATCTTCCGCCTCGTCTTCTGGGACGACAGCTAATCCCCCTTCACCGAATCCATAGGGCTTTGTGTGATGCAAACTAAAGGATTGGTAGGCGATATCGGGAATGTTGGGATTGATCCCCGCGGCATTGTCGACAAGTAGGGCCTTGCCTGTCTCCTTTTGCCAGCTCGTGAAGGGGCTGAAGTCCTCCAGCATGCCAAAGGGATTCGTGAGGATCACACCGTCGAAGGTTCCCGGATCAAGCGATTGCAATGCTTGGAGCGAAAGAACTCCCCGCCCGTCGCAGTCAATCTTGATGGCGTCCAAAAGTGCACCACGGCCCGTATTTGCGAACCCAAAGGCGCTTACACACCATCGCAGCGGGTTGCCCGCTTTCCGTGCGTGAAGGTTGGCAAGCGCTGTAAGAGCCATGCCTCCGTTGGCGCAAGGGACGACACGTTTCCCCGATAGGTTTCTAAAATGCGTTTCGTAAGCACGCCCGAGCGTGTGCCAGAGCGGTCCCCGGTTCGCCCAGCGATTGTAGCGGCGAGAGCTTTCGAGGAACTCCGCCTGACGCGAGAAGTCCAGCGACTTTCGTTCAACGAACGAAACCTTGCCGTCCTTCTCCACGGGCTCGAGCTTTGCGTAGTCGGCGGAGACTTCGGCAAAGATACGTTCGACGTAGTCGAGGCGCGCCGTCTCGGGTACCTCAGCGCCCGGTATTAGTCGATTGTGGCACCGTGCGATTTGACGCCGGTACACTTGGCCCCACGGCCGCGAAAATAGATCTCTTGGCGTAGCGATTGAAAACGCCAATCCGCCATCCACCCACCGTGTCTCGGGATAACGGGACCGCAGACGCAAGATGAAGTACGGCGCCAAGGCGCCTGCTTGCATAAGGACGACCGCACCGAAGGCCGTGTCGCTGTCGAGCCAAGCTGCGATCTCGTCTTCGGTCTCGTCCCTCTTGGAGCGCGCCTGCTCAGCATGTATGGGGATGAAATCGGCGCTTCTAAGTGCCGGGATTTGCCGGAGTGCCTCGATGTTGTCGGGGCCGACGATGAGGACCCGCCTCTTCTCCAGCTGCGCAAAAAACTCGCCGATCCGTCCGTCCATCACGGCCTTCTCAAGAAGCAGCCCATCAGACAATCGAGATAACATCTTCGAATAGGGGCCAAGGATAGACTGTGAACGCTGAGGGGAAAACGGAGCGCTGAGGATTTGCTCGTCATAGGGCCAAGCTGAAAGCTCCAAACCGATGTGAAAAGCAGGGTCGTCCTCGATGGCTGCCGCTTCCAAGAGTTGGATTAGCTGTGGAACGAAGCCGGGCTCGAGAAGTGCTGTCCGCCCCGCAATCCGATCCGCTTCAGACCAATTGTCTCGCGCAACACGTTCGGGTCGCCTGGCATCAGCGTCGCCGAGAAGTTCCCAAGAACCATCTTTGATTGTCGTGTAGCTGAAGCTTGGCTGTGACACGAATGCAGAAAGGAAGTCATCGAAGCTGGCGAGGTCGCGCATGGTGGTGGCTACACTATGAGACGGTTGTGACCTCCTACTCTTCCTCTTCGCCTTCGTCGAGTCTCCAAACTTCATCGAACTTCTCCCGCCGCGTTGAACGCCGGGTAGACCCGGACAAATGTCGCCACGAGATTTGAAAACCGGGCTCGCGCACAAATCTCCTTATACTCACGCCCTCATCCCTATAGCTTCGCACGAACTGACGGCTTTTTCGGCTCGACGCATCCAAATGCATCACATCCACTCAAACCATCGGTCAAGGTCGCGACGGGCAAAAAGGTTAGTCGCGAACGAAAGTCCGGTGGACGCAGCGCGCTTGCAAGCGTGCTAGGTCGGATGCATGTTGCTGTTGGAGTATCCATCCACGAGGTATTGAGTTGATGTTGCGCAGGTTTAGGGAGCGGCGAGAACAACGTCTCATAGACAAAGACTTATCTAGTCTTATTGGTCGCGATGAGACAGCCTTACTTAATTATCTTCGCGAGAAGAATGCCAATCGCCAGAGCTTCGGAAAGATTTTTTGTATTGGCTATAATAAGACAGGCACAACAAGCCTGGAAGCAGTTTTGAAGGGCCTCGGGTTCCGAATGCCCGACCAAGCTTTTCAAGAGAGGCTTGCAAGCCATGTTCTGGTCTCGGGCAAATACGATGTTCTGAGAGGTTTGGTCGAACACTACGACGCCTTTCAAGACCTGCCGTTTTCACAAGAGAACGCGTACGTAGCGCTGGATGCAATGTTCCCCGACAGCAAGTTCATTCTGACTATTCGCGATCCCGACTCGTGGTTTGAGAGCCTCTTAGAATTTCACAAAAACGTATTTGGATTTGACAATGTTGACGATCTGTCACCTGACTACTGGCATGGGGCAAAGTATTTACATAATAATTACGTATTTGAACAACATCGACGCCATGTTACAAAAGTCAACAATGGTCATGTATTCGAAAATTGGGCTGACCTATATGATAGAGACTTTATGATATCGAGTTTTATTTCCAGAAATAACGAAATAATTAGGTATTTTCGCGATAGACCCTCAGATTTTCTTTGTCTTGATGTAAGTCAGGAGACAGACACGTCCAAGGTATGCTCTTTCTTACATGTTGATAAAGACAACATTACGGAATTTCCTCGATTGAACGCACGATACTAGATACCAGCCCCCATCAAACAGCCATTCCAGCGGGCTCCAATTTAAACCGCGAGCCTGCTCGGCGGGGTCAAGACTTTGGCTCCTGAAACCGATCTTCAGACGTTCGCCGTGGACTCGTCCGGTTGGCGCCAGAACCAACAAACAGCGGACATCAAATGGCAGATGAGCGATGTCAGCCCCAACACTTAGCGCGAGCATGCTTCAGCACTTATTGCGAGCCTGACGAGTTATTTCTTCTTGTGCGGAATATACAAGCTCAAAAATATACTTCTTTTCGCTAGGTCCCAAAAATCTATCAAGACTCGAAGCTTCTATTTTGCTACGCCAGTGCGTATATTGTTTATCGAACACATATTTATTATTTCCGAAAAAAAGTTCTATATTTTTTTCCTCATACGATCGGTACCTTGCATAAATTTCATCCAACTCTGCGACAGTAATGGTTGAAGCGTCTTCATGAGCGTCAGAGTGATCGCGCAATATCCGGTCTTTTACTATTCGCCTCACGGCAATATCGCGAGTTAAACTCAATGCATAATATAGCTTTTCAGCGATTTTCAAGCTGATAGAGGCATTTTGTATGCTTACTCCCTGGAATCGGTAATTATTGCAACCAATTATACCAAAAAAATCACTTTCTATGCTGCCATTATGAAAGAGTCTTCTTTCAAATGGCCTCACAACAACATTATTTCTTCCTATAATGTCTATAAGTTCTAGCAGAAGATGGTGCGTTGAGGCGTATGCCTTCTGGCGATCTAAATATTCAATAAAACTACTGTACTTTGGTTCCAGAGATGAATCCGATAGATACATAGAAGCGAAGGTGTAGAATGAAGTATAATATGAAACGATTTCTCGTACGTAACAAATAACCTTTATCCTAGCCTTGCGGCGATAACGTCTAACAAATTCCACACATATATTATTTCTATTATGGCATAAGTCTTCGTCAGAAATAATGATATTTTCAATAGTGCTGTTATTTATGAAGCTATCCAAATAAAGGTGAACAGCTTTCGGAATTGATTCTCCTGGTGCATGCGAGTTGGATGTGCAGCGTCCCAAATAATCGATATTGATTTCCTTAAGTACTTGCTTGTTCTTTAGCATTAGAGCTTGCAAGTAGGTGGTCGCTGTCTTGTGGGCGCCGATGTGCACGAAAACAGTCTTTGTGCTCATAGAGAAATGTCTCAAGGTTGTATTAGCGTGGGCATTAGTAGCCTGCTGGAGGATCTGTAATTGTGAGCCCAAAATTGACTTCGAAGCAACTGGAGGTTCGGAGAACTCCTTGGGACCTTCCTCTGTCCCCTCAATGCAAAAGCTCGATATTGCCTAGGATCGAGTTCGCGGCTCTCGAGTGGAGTTCCATGATGCGCGGAGAAGGTAACGGGGGTTGGTTTGGTATGCACGTAGTATACAGATGCGATAGGTAGGCTATCCTGATAATCGTCACCGGCTCCGCGGGCATTATCGGCTGCCATACGGCCAAGGCATAGAGCAGAACAAAGGCGTGAGTTCGAGGCTCGGCGCGCTAGGCAAGGTTGATTAGGTTCACACTCGGGAGTTCGTCACAGACCTCGCCCAGATCGTCCAGAAGCTTGGGAACTGTTGCCCGGAGATTGTTCGGCCGAGGCCGGTGTTGTACGGTCAGATTTTGGCTTATGTGCTGAGCAAAATAGTTGCCCTAAAAAATGCCGAAGCTCCTACTTCATATTGGTCATGGGAAGACGGGATCCAGCTACATTCAGTCGAGCTTGGCTCGCAGCATCGAAGTACTTAAGGCCAATCAAATAGATTATCCCGAACCAAGGGACCTAGATGCCGCCATCGCGGGTCGGATTACATCAGGAAACGGGTTTATTCTTCCTAAGTTGATCAACGACCCCTCATTCCAGCCATCGGGAGATTGTCTATTTAGCAGCGAATTTATTTTCGAGTATTTATTCGATGACAAATTCGTCGCAAATTTGCGCAAGTTTCTTCAGAGCCGTTCTGCAGAACTTAAGGTCCTCATGTTTATCCGCGACCCAATTTCATTTGTCTGTTCAGGTTACCAACAATCTGTGAAACGCTCCGGATTGACCAAGTCATTGCCCGAGTTTTTGAACGACAGTGAATACCCCAAACGAGTAAATAAAGTCATTGATATATTGCAGACGTTCGTGTCGATTGATTTGACTATCTCAAATTATTCGTCGGGCTCGTCACCTATATCCGTTGTCGAGGATTGGCTTGGTGTGCCTTTAGGCAGTCTCTTAGCTCCTCCCATAGCCAACGTGAACCGCTCGCTGACGTATGGGGAGTTAGAAATCCAAAGACAATTGAATTTGCATGGAGGCGCGATGGCGGGCCTCTTAGCTGATGCTTTTTGCGAGCTGGTTCCCGACGTACAGCCGGATTCTATCAGGCCTCCATTGTCGGAGCAGGAGCAATTTTGGGACAGGATGGCGCCCGAAATCAGCAAGCTGAACGCTCGCGTTGAACCGTCTGAGCAGTACGTCAGAGACCGGGACGTATTGCGTGCTACCCAGCCCCCGACGCAGGTATACTCATTCTCAAAGGAGCAACTTGCTGTGATTGTGAGGATTCTAGCACTAAAGGTTGACGCTCTTGCGGCACAACAGTCGCAGTATGATGCGCTCCGAACTAAACACGATGCGCTTCAAGCTAAATATGATGAACTTCGCGCCAAAGTCCAGTCATTGCATAAATCACTAAGCTGGAAATTGACGGCTCCATTGCGCGCAGTTCGGTCTAGACTGTCACCTATGAAAGACGTTTGAGTCATTTTCGCGCCTTAGGCGCTGGCAGAACTCAGGGCGCTAGGGTTGGCGTGTCTCCGCCCGCAACGATGGACTTATCGGCGCCTTCATCCTCCTTTTGAGCCGCTCGCATTCCCTGAGTTGGTCTGGTCTCTTGGCGTCGTACTACCTGCGCCACCGGATAGTTCAGCCTGATCGAGCAGTCGAGATTCTTGGATCGATCCTACGATTCGCATTTCTTCGCTCCTAACCAGGAGCCTCAGCGTTGTTGGGCGGCGATCAATCCGCAAACCTGCGGCATAGACTGCGGAGGCTGGAGGCCAAATAGCGCAGCGGCAAGGTGATGCGCCAGCTGGTACTGTTGAGCACTTCCGAGTGCATCCTGGACAACCGGACGAACAATTTGTCGCGCGCTTCCAGTGTCTGTTCTAGCTCCCCAAACGCCCGTTCCCGCTCTTCTAGCAACGCACCCAGCTGTCGACGTTTTCTGGCTGCTTCCAGCGAGAAAACATCGTGTTTGCCTGTAAGTACTACGAAATTCCTATAATCGAAATCGAATCTTTTTGACAGCAAATCTGCGCGTTCAGGATCCGCTATATTATCAAATAGAATATCTAGTGCGAAAATAGATGCAGTTCCTGTTGGATCATGCTCCAAACACACCATTGCCAATGCATAATCTGCGTAAAAGTTATCCTTCGTACAATACTTAGCTGCATTCGGAAATACGATGCAGAAGTGATCAAAATCTCCAATTGAGCGATAGTTATCAAGGATCTTGTACGTTTCAAATAAGGAGCGAATTCGGGTATCCTCGCGGTCGGCGCTTGCGTTTGCCAGGCCGTCACGTACGCGGAATTTCACCAATTGTTCCGGCAGAACATGGATTTCATACTTAAGACATACGCGAACCCACATATCAAAATCACAAAGCTGCGCCAGACCGTAACGGTAGGAGCCACAGTCGTCGTAACAGGTCTTGCGCATTAGGACGCTTGGGTGACACAAACAATTGCCCGTCAAGTAAAACGCCCGCAACCACTCAAATCGATTTCGATTTTCCTGCTCAAATACATTGGAGTAGAAGTGACTTCCGTCAGATAAAGGCTCTCCGCGTTCGTCTATTGCAAGAGCATTGCTGAAAACAGCGCCAATTTTTTCATGCGTGTCCAGAAAGGAGACCTGCTTCTCTAGCTTATCGTGCTCCCAGACATCATCAGAATGATGTATCGCGATGTATTTGCCTTGAGCAATTTCTGATATTGTCTTATTAAAGCCAAATATACCCCGTCGCGTCTCCGGATTGCGAAACGCTTGAATTCGGGGGTCCTTATAACTACAAATAATATCCCAGGAATCGTCCTTGGAGGCGTCGTCCCAGATAACAAGCTCGAAATCACGAAAACTTTGATTTAGAACGCTCTCAATAGAGTTCCTAATATAAGCGCCGTGATTAAACGACGATAGGATAACCGAAACCTTGGTCACAAATATTACCCATCATAACGAAAGCAAAAATTGTACTCATCTAAGATTGACTAGGGTAGAGCTATTTTTGACAAGATGGTCACATATGACACTCTTACTTTCCTAAGATTTCCTTTGAACCAAGCATCTCTTCGAATGAATGCGGGACCCCGGTCCTTTCCCCCCTGGGTGTGATAGGTGTGATTGTGCTGTTCGACATCGAAGCAGCGATGCAAGTTTGAGCGGGCTAGCTCTTTGCGTGAGGCGGATAGCCTCCAGTGACGCTGCAACACGACCCATGCCGGCGAAGGACCGGAATGGTCAGATCTCAAGAGCTCTTGAGATAGGGAGCCTTATGCGAGGCCATGATTGGCTGATCAAGCATTTCCTCTCTCGCCGGTTGTCAATTTATCGTATTGAGCGTGTAGCACGCTGCGGCGACTTCTCTAAAAGATTTCCAGGCACGGGATTGCGCATGCTGACGGCATAGTGCGGATGGATGTTGACGTGAACTCCGGAATCTCTTCCAAGATTGGGCCGAATCCGCCATCTCTCAAGGGAGGATATGAATCCGTGCCGGTTCACGGATGAGCAAATCATTAGGATACTGAGAGAGCTGGAAGCGGGTGGAGAGACGGCTAATGTTCGCCGCAAGATGCCATCCAGCGCTGGTGACTGGTGTTCCTGTCGGCTGCATTTAAAGGCAGGCGACGGATCCGTGTACTAGCGGCCGTTGACGAGCTCGCTAGAGGGTGCCTGCAGGCCGTCCCGCCGACTACAGTCTCAACCGGCCACCAAAGGTTCACACCACACGAGTTTGCAACGCGATATACGATGGCGCAGACTTAAGGGGAGCGGAGGTAACTCATAACTTTGAAGAGAGGACCTGGAGCCAGCCACACCTACCTCACAAGCGTTCCCAGTGATGGCCGACGTGCCGAGGTTGTTGCCTGAAATCTCAATCAGGGTTTGACGACAGCAGCCAGACTTGCCTGGACGGTAGAGTAGAATCGGGTTGGGCTGCAGTCCCTTGCGATGGCGGCAAGTCCGTTCTCGCGGATGGTTGCCCATAGTGCGTCGTCTGTCCAAAGCCGCGCGCAGGCTTCTGCAAAGTCGTTCGCGCTGTCTCCCACAAGCAACTCCGCGCCATCCCTCCAGCCCAATTGCTCGGCCAGTATCGGCGTCGCGACAACTGGCAGGCCGACTGAAGCAGCCTCTTGGACCTTCAAGGGAATGCCGGCCGCAAAGCGCGTCGGTGCGACAAACAGCCGACTGCTCGAGTAGAGTTCAGTCAGATCATCGACGCGTCCCAAGAACTCGACACGACTTGTGTCCAGTCTGTCGAGCGACTGGGCCCCTGTGCTCCCGGCCACTTTAAAGATCCACTCGGTGCCAATCAGCACGTCGAGCTTGGGCATTACATTGCGGACAAACCATTCCAGGGAATGGACGTTCGGCGAACCGTCATCAGTCAGCCGACCGACGAAGAGGATATTGCAGCGAAGCCCGCGATTGCCCCCAAGTGGCGTGGGTGCCAAAGAGTGACCCAAGACCTCTACATTGGCAGCGCCGTGCTCTCGAAAAGCCTGGGCCTCTTGGCTTGAGACGGCAAACACTGTCTCGACACCTTTCGTGAGCGCGATCTCCTTTCTCAGTTCGACCTCAATTTGACGCATGGCCTCACGTTGGGCGAACACCGCCTCGGCGTCGTAGATCACAGGCACCCGTTGCAACTCTTCGGGAAGGATTTCCAACGCTCTTCTATACGCTGCCATGTTGTGGGGACGGCTGACCAATACCGCATCGAAGAAGCCCAAGCGCGTTCCC
This sequence comes from Methyloceanibacter sp. wino2, assembly GCF_003071365.1. Lineage (NCBI taxonomy): Bacteria > Pseudomonadati > Pseudomonadota > Alphaproteobacteria > Hyphomicrobiales > Hyphomicrobiaceae > Methyloceanibacter > Methyloceanibacter sp. wino2. Next base: position 1,769,203 of record NZ_CP028960.1, on the reverse strand, counting down.
AAGAATCTCGCCAAATTCTCTGGGCCAAAGGTCGCCGCAATTTCCACGGTCCGAGGCACAACTGCATAGGCACTGTCGAAGTCAGTTACCGGCGTTACCATTGGGTAAAAGGTAATTGTCCATCCGCCAACGGCGATAGCCTCAACCATTTCGCGGGCCCGCGGAAATCCGCTGCCTAAGCAAGGATCGGGAATACTATCGTCGATAACAAGAATTCGTCTCTCCCCCCCCGACCGAGCTGTCGTGACATGGGAGTCGTCTGTGTGGTTCGAGTGGTCCGCTTCGAGCGTCGACTTGTGCTTCTCGAAGAAGATGTGGCGATTACGAACTTGAAGCGCTATCGCCTCGTCGGAGGACGCGCTGCTCCCAAACTCAACATGCGTGATGACAGCTTTCGGTTCGTATGCAACGCGGAATCCATTCTTTCGAATTCGCATGCATAGGTCGGCTTCCTCGTAGTAGGCGGGCGCAAAGGCGTCATCAAACCCCCCCAACTCCTCCCAAATAGTCCTTCGGACCATCAAGAACGCCCCGGAGCAGAAGTCGACGTCACGCGAAAATTGGAACTGGGCTTCGGCCAGGCTGCGTCCCCTTCCATAACCACAACAGCTTCCGTCATGGAAAATGATGCTGCCAGCTTCTTGCAAGGTGCCGTCGAGCAATAGGATGGGTCCACCCACGGCCCCCAGGTCTGGCTCCGAATCCAAACGATTGGTCGCCGCCCTAATCGCATTGCGGTGAACGACGGTGTCGTTGTTAAGGAGCAGAAGGTATTCACCCGTTGCTTTTGATGCGGCGCAATTCACGCCGCGCAGATAGTGAATATTGCTATCATTGAACAGGACATTTACGCCATCGAGCTGCTTGAGTAGCCGGCAAGTATCATCACTCGATCCATTGTCCCAAATGATGATTTCCAGGTCCTCGCGATCCAACGCTTGAAGTGACTTTAGGCACTGGAGTGTAAGCTCAGCCTGATTGTAGAGAATCAGGACCACGCTCACTTTGGGAGCCTGGGGAACTACAAATTCGAGCTGCCGCTTCGAGGATAGAAATTCCTCCAAGGCAGCCTTGCACGCTTGGCGATGCGCAGTTTTCTTTTCGTCCAATGACGTGACGGCAATGGCATCCAAGTCCGCGACAACTGCTGCAAGATTGATTTCGCTGCGACGCGGGTCGCGCTTCGCCGCAGAAAGCTGAAATCGACGGCGGTAACCATCTGGAAAGAGCGACGTCCGCCTTGCCAAGAAATAGAGCAGGCGGGCGACAAAAGTGCGTGCCATCCAGGTCAGCGGAGAAAGGCGCGCTTCATGCAGTTTGGACTCTAAGGTAGCGAGTTCGTCCTTGAGGTACGTCTGCTGTTTGGCAGCTTTGCTGCTAAGTGTATCAAGTTGCGCACGCAGTTCAGTAAGTTCTAGCTCGCGCTGGAAAAGCGCCGCACGCAGTCTTGTCACGACGTGGCCTAGTTCTAGACGACTCAAAGTGATTTTCCCACATTAGGCGTACGCGGAATCCCGCTGGTCACTCATAAGCCGCCCGACCCTAGCCCAACAATCCTTGATTGCAAAGAACCTACCCCCCGATCGCACAATTTGGTTGGGGACTCTCAAAGTCAACACCTGACCGTCTTGGCCTGATGAGCCCTACGCCAAATAGGACGCCAGCACCCCAGTGTGCGAGGCCGTTGAGCGCACCAAGAAACGAGGCATGATCTACACATGTTATAAGCTCTGTTGAAGGCTGCCCGTCACGTGTGCATATTCGCCTGAAACACACGGGACCCTGGATGCACGGTGACCTGAGCTGGGACATGCCTTCATCGCAAGGGAGAGTTCCGGAGAGAACGTGCGGCCTAGGTTCAGGATTCGCCCTTGTCGAGCGTCAGCGATATAAGGGCGAATCCGATCTGACGTGCGTCCTCGCCTCCGTCATTGTCTCTACGTCTGGGCCGCGAATTTTCGAATTCCAAGAGTGCCCTAGTGCCTTTCATTAGGGGCAACGGCAATTTGACAAGGTGCTCTTGTCGACCGGCGCCGACTGGTAACGTGGTCACCGATTGGCCATTGGTCCTGATCGTCAATATGGGTTGCTCTCCGGTCGGTGGCAGGAGCCCGACCAAGTCAATGCGGAGCTGGTCAACTGTGTCGCCCACCTGGAACTCAAGCGCGGAATCATACCCGAGCGACCATGTGAAATTTGGGTCTGGCTGGGCCCATCCCCATCGCATCGTTTGCACGCCCTCGCGCCGGTCACCGAACGAAAGCGGTTCACCCGCGGCAACCCGCAATAGCGGCGGCAGCATTGGCTGCCCGGAATATGGAGACGAAAAGAGCCTGTCCAGGATCGAAACGGGAAGCTCTACATTGCGATCGTCGAGCCGTAGGCACTTCTCCGGCGTGCGTCCATTAAAGCAAATGGGCGCCGGTGGACATGACGACGATTGGAGGTGCCGCATCACCGCGTACCCTTGTGTCGGTGTGATGAACCCATCGTCGATCAGGTGATCCTCCAGTGCTTGGACTGCACCGAGGAACTGACAATCCTCATCATCGCTCGTGGAGAAGTTTGGACCGAAGCGCCGGTCGTAGAAGATGTCGATGATGCCACCGTTGGCGTAAAACTTCTCGAACCTGAAACGTTTGACGAGTTCAGGCAGGATGTCTTGCGCACGAATGCCCTCGAACCCTTCCACCGAGCAGTCCCAGTTCTCAAACCACCGGTCCAATCTATTTAGCGCGTGATCCCATTTCACACGTTCGGGCAGGCCCGTCCATATCTGACGTAGCACGCCCAAGGTCTCGGGCCAGCGCCTATGACCGTTCCGCCCGATCATGTCGATGGTGATGAAACTTCCCTCGGTATGCATCAGGTCATCGATTTGCCCAAATATGTTTTCCAGTTCGACGAAATGATGCAGGGCCTGATGCACCATGACGGCTGCGACTGGACCATCGATAGGCCACTGCTTGTTTAGGTCCGCTTCCTGGACAACTACAAAATCCTCCACGCCCTCCGAGCGTGCAGCCTCCCGGGCACGCTGTACCAAGAGCGGCGACAGTTCAAGGCAGACAATCTGAAAGTCGGACAGGTTGTTCGCCTTGGCCCACTTCACGATCTCGATTTCTTGCGCGCAATAGCCTGCGCCCAGACTAATGGCACGCCACTGGCCCGAGCGGTCCACCGCTTCTGCGATGTGCTTCGCATAGATGCCTGGCACGCTTTCTACGCCGAAGACGTCTCTGACCCGCGACCGATGATAACGCGAAAGCAGATACTGTGCTGCGTCGGGAAGATTGTGCATCACTTCCACAGCTTCGTACTGCTTGATCTGCGATTCCAATTGGCGCTGGTATTCAATCTCGGTCGTCATTGTGATTCACCCACGGAAGACGTCGGAAGTTCCGCACCCCTGGACACAAAGCGCCGCGCAAACGCCACGCGCCGATTTCCGTATTGGGCCAACCTGCTGCACTTCAGATTTCCACTCAGACCTGCATCTACTGCATTCCGCGTCAGCGACGAGCAGTCGTCAGGAAGCCCCGACGGCGGTATCCGACAGTAGCCGCTGATCTGGGCGCTTTTCAGTGTCATATCCTCGGAATGGCCTTATTCAAGGTGGAGAACGGTAAGACATGTCCACGAGGCAGACTACGGAACATTCGACGCGCTGGCCATGCTGCTTCACGGTCGGAGCAACCGTGCGATCGCCGAGACCGAGTCCAAACTGGGATGACTGGAATTGGCTTAGTCGGCAACGACATCCCCTCGGCAAGCTAGCTCCCTGAAACCCGCGCGCGGCAGTCGTCGAGGACATCCGCGAGGGTAACATCGAATGGGACTTCCGGGGTCCAGGACAACAACGCGCGGGCACTGGCAGCGTTGCCGGTTATTCGAGACACATCGCTTGGGCGCAAACGGTTTGGATCCTGCTCCACGGTGATCTGTTTCTGGCTAAGGGCGAGCAGCGCATCGAGGATGTCGCCGATGCGACGCGGTTCTCCGGAAGCGATGTTAAGAATAGTGCCGGGCGCAATCGCTGCCGCGTGATCGACTGCGCTGGCATAGGCTCTCGCGACATCGCGAACATCGAGGAAGTCGCGCTCGGCATCGAGATTGCCGACACGAATGACAGGCGCCGACCGGCCGGCCTCGATCCGCGCAATCTGAATCGCGAACCCTGGAATGACGAAAGACTCCGACTGCCCGGGCCCAGCGTGGTTGAAGGGTCGGCAGCGGATCACCTTCAAGCCCCGCGTGGCGAACGCGCCAAGCGCAATGTCGGCCGCGGCCTTCGTGGCCCCGTACTCATCGCCTGGTGCCAGTATCGCCGTTTCATCAAGCGGCTCGCCGGACTTGCCCGAAAGCCCGTAGGCGAGGCCGGAGCCCGCGAAGATCAGGCTGGCCTCCGGCGCGAGTGTCATCAGAGCGCGCGCGATGGTCAACGTCCCATGCAGATTGACGTCCCAGGCGGCGTCAGGGTTTCGGGCGGCTTCCGTCGGGGCGGCAATCCCCGCCAGGTGCACGACGTGGGTTGGGGCAACTTCGGAAATCAGCGCGTGAACAGCATGGGCGTCGGTTATGTCGAGGGCAACAACGCTCTGCCCCCCGAGGTCCGGCATCGACACACGCGATGTGGGCACGAGCTCCATGGCATCGCCGAATCTCTGCGTGAGCGCGGACAGCACATACGGGCCGACAAAGCCATCCGCACCGGTGACGATGACCCTCATGGGATGCTCCTTGGGCCCGGACAAGTTTTACCTAGACTCAGCTCTGTGTTGACAAGCGGCCAAGATCGGCCTCGACCATTTCGGCGACCAATTGGTCCAGAGTCGTCTTCGGCGTCCAGCCCAGCTTCTCTTTGGCCTTGGACGGATCACCGAGCAGAACATCCACCTCTGCCGGCCGCATGAAGCGCGGATCGACGGTCACGTGATCCTCAAAATTCAGACCGACATGGGAAAATGCCAGACGGCAGAAGTCCCGGACCGACACGGTCTGTCCCGTCGCAACGACATAGTCGTCGGGCGTTTCCTGCTGCAGCATCAACCACATCGCCTCGACATAGTCGCGGGCATGGCCCCAGTCGCGCTTGGCATCCAGGTTCCCCAGGGCAAGCTTGTCCTGCATGCCAAGTTTGATGCGCACCACACCGTCGGTGATTTTCCGCGTCACAAACTCGATTCCGCGCAGCGGCGACTCATGATTGAACAGGATGCCGCTGGAGGCATGGAGCGAGAAGCTCTCCCGATAATTGACGGTCATCCAATGGCCGTACAGCTTCGCAACGGCATAAGGCGACCGTGGATAGAACGGCGTCTTCTCGTTCTGCTGTGGCTCTTGGATCAGTCCGTACATTTCCGAGGAAGAGGCCTGGTAGAAGCGCGCCTCCGGGCACTCCAGGCGGACAGCCTCCAGGACATTGGCGACGCCGATGCCCGTAACCTGGCCGGTGAGCAGCGGCTGCTGCCAAGACGACTTCACAAAGGACTGGGCGCCCAGATTGTAGACCTCGTCAGGCTTCACATCGCGCATGATGCGAATGAGAGAGGCGAGATCGGTGAGGTTGCCGTCCTGAAGGTTGATGTCGTCGATAATGCCAAGCCACCGCAGACGAGCCCCGATGACGTCCGCAGAGGCACTGCGACGAAAAAGACCATGCACCTCGTAGCCTTTTTCGAGAAGCAATCTCGACAGATAGGCGCCGTCCTGACCCGTGACGCCGGTAACCAAAGCCTTCTTACCCATCGTAGCGGCCACCCTTCCAACTGCCTCTCGACACCGTCACGGCAATGAACCGCCGCGATGATCGCCAGACGGTGCAGTGAATGGGGGCTACTAGCTCCCAACTCGGCCTACGTCAACCGGAGCGCGAGCTCCGGACGGCGCCGGTCCGAACTGGGACGATGTCCCGCACAGTGTCGCATGGCGGTGGCACAATTTGGAAAAAGGTGGGATGCATCATCGCGGACGCTCGAGACCTCGGGCTGTTGGAATCTTGGGTGACAGAAGGGACGGCTGCAGGATGATATTTGGTTCGAGTTTGGACGAGGCACCCAAGCTCTTGTTCGTTGTCCATGCTTGGGGCGGGGGGACGATCCGCTTCGCCATCGAACTAGCCGAGATGATCTCAAACCGGGCAACCGTTGTCTGGGCTTGGGGCGAGAACGACAAGACCATCCACGTCTCCAGCACACGTCCGTATGACTCCGAGATCAGCTTCAATGTGGCGGCCGGACTTGAAGCGCCTCTGGAGCACCTGAGGGCCTATGGATTCCGCCGCGCCAACGTCATCCAGACTATTGGGTTCGGAAAGACGATCGGCACCCTGCTGAAGGGCCTCGACATATCTTATGACGTGACCTTCACGGACTACCACTACTTTTCGGACACGCCGCATTTCGAGGACGACCAGGGGATGTTCGTCGGCGACGAGGCGGTCGCGCAGAGCCAAGCATCTTGGCGGGGGAAGGTCCCGCCGCTCCTGCTCGGTGCGGGCCGGCTTATAGCGATCTCAGGCGACCTCGCCAACCGGCTCCAGGGCTTCATCCCCGAGAGGCCCGTCATCGCGACACGGGTTTATGAAGCTCAAAAACTGAACCGAAAATCCGTCAAGCGTCCGGTGCTCGCGAGAGGCGAAGCCATGCGTGTCCTATTTTTGGGACGTCCCAATCCGGTAAAGGGTGTGAACATCGTTCTGAATGTCATCGAACGCATCCGGCAGGCTCAGCTGCCGATCGAAGTCCACTGCCTTGGGGAGATTGATCCTGACCGAGAAAGACAGCTGCGCGCCATCGAGCAGGTGACGGTACACGGCGCCTACGAGCATTCCGATTTGCCGGAGATTGTCGGCAAGATCGACCCGCATCTCGCGTGGTTCCCATTTACTCAGCCCGAGACACATAGCTACGCGCTCTCCGACGCGATGCGAATGGGTCTTCCAGTCCTTGCCACGGCCATCGGAGCGGTCCCTGAGCGGCTCTATGGCCGGCCCCACACCTGGCTCGTTCCCTTTGGCGCATCGATGTCGGAGAACCACTTCAACTGGATCGAAAAGCTCTATCGAGACCGGCTGGACTGCGGCCCATCTTGGGTGGACATTGGTCACCTTCCGACGATTGATCGCGCCTTCTTTCCTAAGCGCTACATTGAACCAATATTGCCTGGATTCTGGGAAAGGCTATCCCGCTTCATCCGGCTCAGAAGTTTTCATGGCGGGGAATCAAGCGAATGAGAGTCATTGTTACGGGCGCCGCTGGCTTCATCGGCTTCCACACTGCCAAGGCCCTGTTGGAACGCGGCGATACGGTCGTCGGATTCGACAATCTGAATGACTATTACGATGTCGTGCTGAAAGAAGCACGACTGGCGGAGTTGGCTCCCTTCGATGCGTTCTCGCTTGTTAGGGGAGACGTTGGCGATCGGGCCGCCGTCGAAAAGCTGTTCGCCGACGCCAAGCCCCAGCGGATCATACACCTCGCGGCGCAGGCCGGGGTTCGGCATTCACTGACACACCCTGAGAAGTACGTTCAATCCAATCTCGTCGGCTTCTTCAATGTTCTCGAGGCATGCCGGCATAGCGCAATCGAGCACCTCGTGTTTGCGTCGTCCAGCTCTGTCTATGGCGCCAATACGCATGTGCCGTTCAGCATCCACGACAATGTCGACCACCCGCTGAGCTTCTACGCGGCAAGCAAGAAGGCCAACGAGCTGATGGCCCACTCCTATGCGCATCTTTATCAGTTGCCGGTGACGGGTCTACGATTTTTCACCGTGTACGGACCATGGGGACGTCCGGACATGGCCCTGTTCAAATTTGTGCAGCGGATATTGGCCGATGAGCCCATCGACGTTTACAACGAGGGCCACCATGCGCGCGACTTCACTTATATCGATGACATCGTCAGCGGCGTGGTGCGCGCGGCGGACAAAGTGGCCGCGCCCAACCCAGGCTGGTCGGGCGAAAATCCAGACCCCGCAACGTCGACGGCCCCCTATCGGCTCTACAACATTGGCAACAACAATCCGGTCCAGCTGATGGATTTCATAGCCTGCATCGAGCAAGCGTGCGGGCGAACCTCGAAGAAAAAACTTCTGCCGATGCAGCCGGGCGACGTGCCGGAAACTTTTGCCGACATTTCCGACCTCGCAAACGACATGGGCTTTTCGCCGAACACCCCAATCGAATACGGGATCGAGAAGTTTGTCGCCTGGTACCGCTCTTATTACGGTGTTTGATCAGCGCCCGGCACGTAGGACGCAAACGACCTGTCGAGCATCGCGCCTCTACCGCCACTCCTCGTCGGCCGCGCCGCGCCCTACACCAGTGTATTTGAAGCCTGCGGCGGCGGCACGGGTCGGTGAATAGACGCTCCGCAAATCGACCAGCGCGTCGCCGCTCATGGCATTGCGCAGACCCTTCAGGTCCAGCGCTCGAAATTCGTTCCATTCCGTCAGTACCACAAGCGCATCGGCGCCCTTGGCGGCATCCATTGCGGACGCAAACCATTCGACTTCCGGAAGCATGGCCTCGGCATTGGCTTTCCCTTGCGGATCGCAGGCGTGAACCTTTGCCCCTCTCGCCTGCAGCATCGGAATGACAACGAGGCTCGGCGCCTCGCGCATATCATCCGTATTTGGCTTGAAGGTCACGCCGAGGATGGCGACCGTCCGGTTCTTCACCGAGCCCCGAGAGCCTGCTCGATACGCGAGGCCATGGAAATCTTGCGCTCCGCGTTGACCTTTTCCACCTGCTCGATCAGCGACAGCGGGGACTTTGCTTCACGCGCCGTTCGTACAAGCGCGCTCACGTCTTTCGGAAAGCATGACCCCCCATAGCCTGGCCCCGCGTGCAGAAACTTGGGACCGATGCGGCCGTCGGCGCCGATGGCGTTGGCGACCTCGCCAACGTCGGCACCAACCCTTTCGCACAGATCGGCAATCTCATTGATGAACGTGATCTTCATGGCAAGAAAGGCGTTCGCGGCGTATTTCGCAAGCTCCGCCGACTCGCGGCTGGTGAACACGATCGGTGCGTTGCGCAACGCGAGCGGTTGGTAAAGCTGCTCCATCACTTTCCGGCCGAGCGCGGTATCGACACCGACGAGTACACGGTCGGGGTGTGTGAAATCGCGAATGGCGGAGCCCTCGCGCAAGAATTCCGGATTCGAGCAGACAGAAAAGTTCACATCCGGACGTAGTTCTTTCAGGCGTCGCTCGATTTCGCGACTGGTTCCCACCGGAACCGTGGACTTTGTGGTGACGACCGTGTCGCCCTGGACGTGCGGCGCCAAGTCTTCCAATGCCTGGTAAACAAAGCTCAGATCCGCGTAGCCATCGCCGCGGCGCATCGGGGTCCCCACAGCCAGAAAAATGACATCCGCATCGCGCACGGCGTCGGCGAGCCCGGTGCTGAATAGCATGCGACCGGCCTCGGCATTCCGCGCGACCAGTTCGTCGAGGCCCGGCTCGTAGATCGGGATAAGGCCCTTCTTAAGCCCCTCGATCCGATCCACGTCCTTGTCCACGCAGATGACGTTCCACCCGAAATCGGCAAAACAAGCGGCGGAAACCAAGCCGACATAGCCCGCGCCAATCATGCAAATCTTCACGCAAGTTCTCCTGGGTAGCAGCCCTGTAGACGATCGAACCGTTTGACGCCCCCCAATAGTACCCCGGCAGGATCGGCACAATAGTCAGCGGCCACATTGGGGGTGGAGCACTGGCCAGCAAGGATACTTGATGGGTGCTTGGCGCCCTTACGAACGCATCAGCCCACTTGAAGGGAGGTGGTCCGTGCGCACGCCAACCGTCGCCATGACCGTTTCGCGATTGTTGCAATACGACTACTTGGGCAACAATTTTGTGACAACAGCCTTTCGGGCAAGCCGCGGGCAGGGCGGCGCTAGGCTACGCCGCACTGGCGATGGCGAGGAGAGATAAGCCAAACGGGAGATCGAAGCTCTGCAGCAGGCGTCGTTCTGAGGAAAACACTTGGCGCAAGGCGCTATTGATCGCATCGGAGGGGATCCCAGTACCAGGCGAACGGCCCCGGCTGGCGAAGCGGGCAGCCACGGCGAATGGGAAGAGAAGCGTGTTGAAGTAGGTAATTCGGTCAACGCTCAAGCTCGCGCCGCGAAGCTTCTCTGCAAGCTCTGGCGCCGTGTAACGCCGCTTGTGATGGAGAAACTCATCGTGCGCGCTCCACATCCATTGATATGCGGGGACCGAGACGAGGACATGCCCTCGGTCGGCAAGCAGCCCTCTTACAACCTCCAAAGTCGCGCTGTCTTCTTCGATGTGCTCCAGGACATCAAACAGGCATACCAGGTCGAATGTGTCACCGACATAGGGCACCTCGTTGGGGCACGCACCAGGTCTGATGTCGAATTCGGCGCCCGTCTTCGAAACGGCGAGCTCCCGCGCGGTGCCATCCATTTCCATCCCACAGACTCTGCCGTGGCGCGAGAGCATACGCAAATTGCCGCCTGTTCCACTGCCGATCTCGAGGATCCGCGCAGAGCCCGGCAAGCCCAATCGCTCTATCTGGGACGACAGAATCTCCCGGCGGGCCACAAACCACCAGTGACGATCTTCGGTCCTGGCAAGTTCGACATACGCATCAGGTTCCATTACAGCCACCGTGCTGGAGTTCGTCGACAACGTACCATGGTCACCGCCTCCCTCGAGAACTATTGCGCCGTCACGCAACGCCGATTGCACTGTTGCCGGCGCGGCTAAACTTCTTCGATGATCGTAATGTTCACCCCGACCCCTGCTTTGGCCTCAGATACGACTGCCCTCTTCTAGCGTAGCGGCTGAACCGAGCTGCTCTAGGCTAGACAGATGCGCGGGATTACCAGAAGAACTTCATTGTACCAATTGTCCTCTCCGGCAGCCTCCGGCCCCATCGTTCGTCCACCCACCCATCGATCGCCCGGAAAAAAGACTGTTGGCAAAATCGTATTCACTGCTACCAACAGAGCCTGGGATAGGATTGCGCAACCATTCAAATGCGCCTGCACCGGCGAACCAACTGTATAGGGACTTCGATCCTGTAGAAACTGGCCCGCATTCGCGGGGAGGGGCTGTTTAGTATGCAGGAAATACAAATTTCAAAACAGGCCGCAAAGTATATTTCTCTTCAAAGACTTGAAACTCAATCTATTGGGAGAAATTTGCACTATTCTGGGCTTGGGAAATTTCTCTATGGGATCTACGAGAAGGTCCCGTTTCTGAAAACGGCGTTCCTCTACTATGCATCGACGATCGAGCCGACGCTCCGAAGCGATCGGATTTTATCGTCCTACAGCAAGGTCATGAAGACCGAGTTCGAGAGGATACGGCCGTACTTACCCGAACCCTTGAATGTTGTGCTCGGCATCGGGCCTGGTATTGGCGGGTTGGAGATTTACCTCTCGAAGTACCAGCGCGATCGTGGTTTGGAAGCTCCAAAGGTCCTCTTGCTCGACAAGACCGGCATCGATCCCATTCAGTACGGCTTCCATGAAGTCGCCGCCGTCTACAATTCCCTCGATCTGACCCGGCAGTCACTCTGCCTCAATGGTCATCCGCCAGACCGGATCGATGTCTTCGATGCCGCTGAGGCCGAGAAACTACGCGACCGCTACGAAGGACAGGTCGACCTGGTGACGTCTCTCATTGCTTGGGGATTTCACTTTCCGCTCGAGACCTATCTGGCCCTCGTCGTGGATCTGCTCAGGCCAGGCGGTCGCGTCATCGTGGACGTTCGTCGCGGGACAGACGGCAAGCAGACACTCATCGACACGTTTTCCGACGTGCAGGTGATCTACGAGGACGACAAGTTCGAACGAGTCATGGCCATCCGCTAGGCGCGAGGGCAACTCGATGGCAGATGAGACAGTCGAAGCAGGCAAGCCCGTCCTGAGTGTCGTGGTGCCAATGCGTAACGAAGCCGATGTCCTCGGCATATTTCTGGCGCGCCTCTTACCGGCAATGGATGCAATCGGCGTCGGCTACGAGGTCGTTTGCGTCGATGATGGCAGCACGGACGAAACGTGGGCTAAGGTCCGCGAGGTAGAGAGTGCCGACCCACGGATCCGTGGACTTCGGCTCTCTCGGAACTTTGGCAAAGAACTCGCGATGACGGCCGGGCTAGATGCGGCGAAGGGAGACGCGCTCGTCTTTATCGATGCAGATCTCCAGGACCCGCCGGAGCTCATCAGCGACTTCTACAAGCTGTGGCAAGCCGGCTATCAGAACGTCTATGGCTTGCGCATCAGCCGGCAAGAGGACAGTTGGGCCAAGCGCACATCCGCGTCCCTGTTCTATGCCGTGTTCAACCGGTTGAGCAGTGTCCCCCTGCCTGTCAACGCCGGGGACTTCCGGTTGCTCGGCCCCGAGGCGGTGGCGGCCTTGCGTAGATTCAAGGAACGGCATCGTTTCATGAAGGGGCTCTATGCATGGATCGGCTTTCCAAGCGTCGCGGTCCCTTACGAACGCCCATGCCGCGCAGCCGGCGCTACAAAGTTCAATGCGGCCCGCTTGTTCAATTTCGCCGTGGAAGGCATCGCCTCCCATTCCACGACACTGTTGAGGCTGTGGACGTATGTGGGGATTCTGGCCGTCCTGCTGGCCGCGCTGCTTGGGTTGTGGATGATCATCGAGTACTTCGCCTTTGGCCGAAACCCCCGCGGCTATTACCTCAACCTATTCATATTGTTAGGTTTTTCTTCGATCAATTTCATCATGCTCGGTATTATCGGGGAGTACGTTGGGCGCATCTATGAAGAGGTGAAACAACGCCCACTCTACATTCTCCGCTCCGACGATAGCGAACCCACGGAATAGGTGAGATTTCACCCGTGACGCGAACGGCGGCCTCCCAAAGACATGCAAGCGCCGAGTTTGCGTATTTTCTGCTTGTCGGCGCCACCATCACGGCCGCCAACATCTTGGTCTACTACGTCCTGGTGAGCGTCGTCGGACTGACGCCGGGGCTGTCCGCGGTCATCGCCTTCGCAATTCTCGTACCGCCGCATTTCCTGAGCTACGCGAAGATCGTGTTCGGCCATAGCGGCGTTAGCTGGTCCGTACTTTTCCGGTATGTGCTGACGCTCGCTACGAGCTGCGGCGTCAATCTCGCACTGGTGCACTTCTACTGGGCCGTCTTGATGGCCGACCCGCTCCCGGCGCAGGCTCTCGCCCTGCCGGTCGTACTTGCCACTAACTACCTGCTACTCAAATTCTGGGTCTTTCAGGGTCAGCCGGCAGACCAAGAGGGCTCCCGTTTCAGCTTAGCTCTTGTCGCCGCAATCATCGCTGCCCTGTCGGCGTACTTCGCCATGGTTTGCATGGTGCTCTACGTGCATCCAATGCCCATCGCAGACGATTGGCGGCAGCTCAACGACTATTTCTTGCGCAGCCCCATGGAGGCTATCTTCAATCGCCAAAACGGGCATTTGCTGATCGTGCCGAATGCGCTGATGTACGCCAACCAGATCTACCTAGACGGCCGCATGAGCAACCTGGCGCTGGTGAATATCGGTTTCCTGGGGTTGTTCGGGCTGGTTGCCGCAGCCGCTGCCGACACGACGCTTCGTCACCGCAAGGCTCCAATCGACATCCGCCTTGCGACCGCAGCCGTGATCATCGCATTCCCGTTCTGCTTGCTACAGCCCGTCACCCAGTTCTGGGGCCTCGGCGTCCACAATCACTTGGCGATCCTCAGCACAGGCCTTGCGGCCTTTGCGGCAAGCGGGCTCTCGGGACGGCTCGACCGAGTCAAAACAATGATCTTGTTCGTCCTTGCCGCGGCCATCGCCGGCACGAGCTTTTCCGCAGGTGTCGCTGCCTGGAGCCTTGGCTTTTTCGGGGCCATCGCGACCCGCGCAAGCTGGCGCGTCGTGATGCTGTATTTAGTCGTAGGCCTCGTCGGTGCAGCACTCTGTCTGGGTGTTGGAACGAGTGGAACCCCCGTCGATCGCGTCCCAGGGATAGCCAGACTTGCCGCCGCAGTGCTCGTGGCAGTCGGCAACGCGATGTCGCCACTTTTCCACCACCTCCGCGATCCGGGGCGGTGGAATGTCGCCTGTGCGATCGGGGCCGTTGCCGTGGTCGTCTGGATCTTCGGAACCGTGCAGCACCTCGCATTGACGCGCGGCGATCCATACGATCGCAACTTCCTCGGTGCGCGATTTTTCCTCTTACTGTGCTGTTTCGCTTTGATAGCCGGCTTTCTCATTGCCGTAGGGCGCCAGGACCTAGAGAACGCGACGCTCGCTCCGCGGTTCGCAACATGGTCGACGGTCTTCTATCTCGGCATTGTCGGCTGGGGCATTCTGGAGGTCGATCGCCTGACCGCTGGGATGGCGAGAAAGCGCATTCTATACTCGGCAGGACTCGCGCTGCTCGCGACCGTGCTCGTGATCGTCAATCTCAATGTCGTCGACAGGAGAGTACGTGCCGTACAAGCCTACGACACGCGCCTAACCACGGAAATGACGGTCAATCGCGATAGCCGTCCGACCGCAACACAACTGTGGCACAACCGGACTGACGTATGGCTCCGCGTCTTGCATGAATTGATCGAACGGAAGACGAATGTCTTCGCCAGCGGCTGGGCCCGACGCTACGGCTCCAGCCTTCCGCCATCCACGGCCGATGCGAAACGTGATTGTGTTTCTCGCGTCGCGATATCGGAAACGCCGCGCGCCGACGAGTGGCTGGTCACGGGTTGGATCTTCAGGAAGGGCGTCGTGGCCGCGCCGATTTCCACGGTGTATTTTACAGACGATACCGGCGACGTCGTGGGATTTGCCAGACCTGTCTTTGCGCCGAGGTCCTTCCACAAGGACAAGACGTACACGGCAAACCGGCCACTTTGGGTCGGCATTGCGCAGGACCTTCGTATTCCCGCTATCGGCGACCTGCCCGGACCTGCTGGTGCGATGCAAGGTAGGATCCGGCTCGCGGCTGCGAACGCAGCCGAGGTGCGGAAGCGCGTTGCAGTGACGGGCGAGAGCCGGAATGGCTCTTGGTGCAAGCCGATCCCATAAACGTGTTTGCACTTGGGCTATAGGTGCTGGCAAATGGGGACCTTTGAGGGGCCGCACACACAAGAAAGGACCACTCAGATTTCCGCGTCGAAACCATCGGTGACGTTCCTGTATCTCGGCCGAAGGGGCTCTCTCGGCCAGTTCACACGCGAGTTGATCGCTGCGGCGGATCGAGATTCGGCACGTGTGTCGCGTTTCATCGTCTCGGACGACGGTCCCGTCGGTGGAAAGGATCAGGACACTGATGCCGTTTTTTCGGTGCCGACCTTTTCGCGGGCGACACCCGTCAGCGTGGCGCGCAACTATTTCGCTGCGCGCCGCATGATTTTGGACCGGCTGCAGCAAGACCGGCCCGACGCCGTCGTGGCCCTCATGCCCCATGTGTGGACGCCTCTCCTGGCACCAGCCATAAAAGGACTGGGGATCAGATACGCGCCGATCATCCACGATGCCCGGCCTCATCCAGGCGATTCCACGGCCTGGACAACGCGCTGGCTCTTGCGCGATGCCAAACACGGCGATTCCGTGATTACCTTGAGCCAAAACGTCGCCGACAAGCTCGTGGAACAGCGCAAAGCTACCCGCGAGCGGACCGTGCCGCTCTTTCATCCCGACCTTGCTTTTCAAAATACCTTGAAACAGCGAGTACGGGATCGTACCCGGCCCTTGCGTGTCCTCTTCTTCGGCCGGGTCATGTCCTACAAGGGCTTGGCGCATTTGACCGACGCGATCGAGATTCTGCACGGTCAAGGCATGGATATCGAACTTGGCCTTGCTGGGTCAGGTGACCTCGGAAAGGAACGAGCCAGGCTCGAAGCGCTCGGTGCGGAGATCATCAACCGCTGGATCGACGAGAGTGAAGTCTCTGGGATTCTCGACCGCTACGATGTCATGGCTTCGCCCCATGTCGAGGCAAGCCAATCCGGGGTCGTGGCGACCGCGCTGGGGCATGGCATGCCAGTCGTTGCCATGCCGACAGGTGGCATTACCGAGCAAATCGTAGACTCCGAGACAGGAATTCTGACCAAAGACATCACGGCGATGGCGCTTGCCGAGGCAATCAACCGTCTTGCCACGGAGCCTGACCTTTACGACACCATCAGCTCCCACATCGTAGCCAGAGCCGACGACCGCTCGATGACGCGCTTTCTCG
This sequence comes from Methyloceanibacter sp. wino2, assembly GCF_003071365.1. Taxonomy (NCBI): domain Bacteria; kingdom Pseudomonadati; phylum Pseudomonadota; class Alphaproteobacteria; order Hyphomicrobiales; family Hyphomicrobiaceae; genus Methyloceanibacter; species Methyloceanibacter sp. wino2. Next base: position 1,753,012 of record NZ_CP028960.1, on the reverse strand, counting down.
AAGAGATCTACGCAAGCGTGCTCGCGACTTAGCGGCCAACGGGAGGAAAGCCGATCTTCTCTAGATCCGCACCGTAAGATTCTGCCATGCGGCGCGCGATCAGCCTCGACAACGGAAGGGACCGATGGTGCATATCGTAGCTGAAGGGCTCGCCGTCCGTTTCGACGATGCAGGACTTCAGCGTTCCCTCTGGACACAGAAGTGCCATCTCGTCGATGAAGAGGAAATCCAACGTATCCGCTTCTGGGACTTGATTGGTTTTGGGACCGTCAAAATCTGCGACCGTGACGTTCTCTTTCGCTTTGCAGACATCGAGCGTGCCGAAACGGTTTGCCAAATCTGGGCAATCGGCCGAAAGATTGAGGTATGGGCCCATCACAACGAATGTGATGTTGGGATTGCGCGTCTGCATCCATTTGAGAACAGCCCACGCCTCGCGCGCATAGGCGCCGAACGGATCGTTCTGGCCCAGCACGACGATATCAATGTTCTCGAGAAAGTCTGGCCGATTTAGCACCGCAGCGCGCGCGGGACACTCGGCGTGGTTGGCAGACGAATGGATGCCGGCCTCGTCCAGCGTAAGGTCGCAACGATTTATCGTACTGAAGTAGATCAAATTGACATCGTCTGCATCGCCGTAGAGCGTTGCGAGACTATTGTAGGCATCAGGCTCGTGCGAGTTGCCGAAAACGAGGACTTGGAGCGGCCGATCCATGTGGCAGCGCTCTGAACTGTCGATCTTGTCGATGCGACACCCTTTCCGGATGAGATCGAAACGCGCGCTCTTTCCCCCCTGAATCTGCTCGGCCGTGAGCCCGGCGTCGCGCCCCAAAAAACCTGTGGCAAGTGCACTTGCCAACGCCACCGTGATGACGGCACCGGCAGCCACGACGGGCGCGAATCGGCGCGTAGGAAACAGCCAGCTCGTCTTGCGCCGGGCGGGCTGCTCAATGAACCGATAGAACAGGAACGCCAGACCGATCGACGCGGCGAGCATGGCGGCCGCGGCGGCAGGGCTCGGTTCCCGGAATGTCAGGTTGCGATAGAAGACAATGATCGGCCAATGGACCAGATAGAGCGAGTAGCTGATCAGCCCGATGCCAACCGCGACGGGGTTCGTCAGCATGCTGCCCACGAAGGTCGCGCGTGCCGCCAAGATGACAAGCAGCGCTCCCACGCACGGACCAAGGGCCCACCAAGACGGCCAAGGAACCTCGGCGGGCAGAAGCACAACGGTCCAAGCGATGAGCACCAAGCCGAAGAGCATTGCCGCTTCTTGGACCGTTCGCGATAAAGGCATTTCGCGCACGAGCCAGACACCGGCCGCACCAATTGCGAATTCGTAGACGCGAAAGGGCATCAAGAAGAACATCGCGGATATCGGTTCGTGGAGCCAGCCGGGCCGAAACCAAACGACCAGAATATTGGCGCTCAGGCTGGCAGCGCCGAGGGCAACAAGCCCCGCCCATAGTGCCCGACCGGGCCGCAATACCGCGAGCCCGAGGATGACGGCGGGCCAGACGAAATAGAACTGCTCCTCCACGCCGAGCGACCAGGTATGGAGCAAAGCCTTGGAGTCGCTCGCCGCATCGAAATAGCCGCTCTGCAGCCAGAACAAGATATTGGACACCGATAGCAGCGCGGCAACGCCTTCATTGCCGACACGCTGAGCAGCGGGGCCCGGCAGGAGCAACCCGGCTGCGAGTACGGTGAGCACAAGCGTCGCCAGCAGCGCTGGGAAAATTCGGCGCAGGCGTGCCATGTAGAAATGGCCAAACCGGAAGCGGCCCGTCGCCTCGACCTCGCTCACGATCTTCCTGGTAATCAGATATCCCGAGATGACGAAGAAGACGTCGACGCCCGAATAGCCGCCTTGAAAGCCCGGCACACCGAGGTGGAACAGCAGAACTGCGAGAACCGCCACGGCACGAAGACCGTCGACATGCGGCTCATACTGCTGCGATGAGATGCGGTAGGCTGGTCCGGCAGATGCTTTCAAGGGTAGTCTCTCGGCAAACGGCCTGAACCAGTAGCCCATTGCTTCTGTGGACTAAAGACCGTATCTGACCCAGCCCCATTTTTTTGGTACAGACAGCTGAAGATCTGCAAGCCGTGGAGTCATCCCAAAATACCATGGGACCTACCAAGGAACTCATTCTGCATATTGGGCGGTCCAAAACCGGCACCAGTTCCCTACAACACTACCTCAGCAACAATAGAGCTGCGCTTGTGGCCAGGGGAATCTGCTACCCGAAGACGGGATGCGGAAATGGTGTTGCCCACCACGAAATTGCGCGCGCCTGCTGCAATCTCGGCCTGTTCGGCCCGAAGCTTCGGGCGCTGAGAGCAGCCTTCGAGGAGGAAGTCGCGCCGTTCGACAGGCTCATCCTGAGTAGCGAGAATTTTCAACAAGTATTACTTGCCCATCGTTTGCTATATTTTTTTGGAGACTCTGGAGCTTGGCCGAATGAAGTCCTGAAACACTACGTATTTCCGTCAAAAAGAATAAGACCTTATCGCATAACGAGCATTTGTTACCTAAGAGAGTATTTGGAGTATGCATCAAGCTCCTACGCCCAGAACGTACAGAATTCCAATCAAACGCGAAATTTGACACAATATTGCAAGAAACACTTTCGTAGGCCGCTGTCCAAGTTCGTAGATCTGTGGAAGCGCTTTTCGGATGACGCGATCTTTGTCGGGTATGACAGACGAAAGCTGTTCCAGCAGGACGTCGTCGCGGACTTCTTTAACCGCATTGATGTCCCTCCCATGGCACCCGTCACCGAGACCGATGCCAATCCCTCGATCTCCGGCAACCTGCTTGCCTTCAAACTTCTTGTGAATCGAAATGTGCCTCACACGCGCGACCTGTATCGCGCCTTTAGAGACCTCGCGTTGCTCGACGCCCGCTATCGTGGCCGCATGTTCGTGAGCGATGCCCTGTCGGCGGCGCTGCGCAAACGCGGACGGAATTACAATGCCCGGCTGGAGCAGCTTGTCGGGCAAGTCGAGGAGCGCTCATTCGAAAATGGGAACCGCTTCGATGCCAGCCAGTGGAAGCATGACATGGAGTGCTTTCTCGACCATCCGAACCTGTCCAAGCTAAAGGACCGGCCCGAAATCTTCCGCACGCTGGCCAATGATGCGGCGAAGCTTGTGCCTCAGTGATGTATCGCTATTTTTCTTGAGCTTTGTGCCCCCTCATATTGTATTGAGTTGGGCAGGCGCGCCAAGACAATGGGTGGGGGCGCGCGGCGGCCCAATCCAACAGTATTTGTATGAACGGAAAATTAGACCCTAGTCGCTCGGACCCTGCGGCAGGCTCCGACAAGAAAACGGCGCCAATAGCTGATCCCGCTCAGTCCGATGGTCCGCCAGCGGACACAGTTACTTATGGCGACGACCTCCCCACACGAAGAAGACTGTCGCGGCACGCGAGGCGAGCCATATCATCTGTCAAGCAGGGCGCTCGCGTCGCCGGACGGACGACAATCGAGGCGTTGCCGCTTAGCAGCGCCGAGAAAGTCCGGATAAAATATCTGATCTTATCGGTTGTGGGACCCATTTTCGGGGTGCGTCGCGGCTATTTGGAGGCCAAGAGGGGGGATACCGCTAAGCGCCTCGGCGCGCTCAAAGAGCGCTACCGGGATCTCGCCACAACCGCGCGCGGGTTTGGTCGCGACATGCCATCTCGAAGTGTCTCTATCGTGGTGCCAGTCTACAACGAGCTGAGCCATACGCTGAGTTGCATTGCCGCCATTCGGAAGAATACCGCCGAACTCGACTACGAGATTATCCTGGTAGACGATTGCTCCACTGATGGCACGCAAGCAGCCTTCGCTCAAAGTCGCGATCTCCTCTATGTCCGCAACGAGAAGAACCTAGGTTTCATTGGATCCTGCAACGCCGGCGCCAAGAAAGCCCGCAAGACCTATATTTGCTTCCTGAACAACGACACGAGTGTCCGGCCCTATTGGCTGTCGGCTTTGGTGAATACTTTCGAGCTGCACGAGAACGTCGGGTTGGCGGGCTCCAAGCTCGTGTACCCGGACGGCCGCCTGCAAGAAGCCGGCGGCCTTGTTTGGGAAGACGGTTCGGCGTGGAATTGGGGCCGGTTTCAAGATCCGCACGATCCTCGCTACAACTACGCGCGGCATGCGGACTTCTGCTCCGGCGCGTCCATTCTCCTTCCGCGACGGCTTTTTGAGAGCGTCGGCGGGTTCGACACTCTCTATACTCCTGCCTATGCCGAAGACGTCGATCTCGCCTTCAAGGTGCGGGCGCTCGGCCTGTCGACGATTTATCAGCCTCTGTCGCAGGTGCTGCATTTCGAGGGTGTCTCAAGCGGCACGGACACCTCTCAGGGCATCAAGAAATACCAGGTCGAAAACCTGGTGAAGCTGGCTGCAAGATGGGCGCCCGCGCTCGTCGGCCAAGGCTACAGCGAGGATGCGGACCGGCATTGCGATCGTGGAGTGGTGGGCCGGATCCTCGTGGTCGATCAGATCACGCCGGAACCCGACCGTGACGCAGGTTCCGTAGCGCTTCTCGAAGTTTGCCTGGCTTTGCGCGACTTGGGCTACAAGATCACCTTCATGCCGAGTTCGAACCTTTGCGACATGCCGCCCTATACGGACCTCCTCGGAGCCCTTGGAATGGAGTCGGTCCTGCTCCCCTGGGCCAAATCCGTCGGCGACCATCTCAGAGACCACGGTTCGTCCTATGACGCGGTCATCGTGTCACGGCCCGACACGTGGTTCGAGCATATCGACGACATCCGTAGCCTCGCGCCGCAGGCGAAGATTGTCTACGACGCCTGCGACCTTCATTTCCTGCGTCACCAACGCGAAGCTGAAACGGTGGCGAGCGCGAGCATGCAAGCGAAGGATGAGCTCGAAATTGCCAAGCGTGCTGAGCTGGATCTGATCGCAAGTGCCGATGTCGGCATGGTTCACTCATCCGCGGAGAAGGCGCTGGTGGAGCAAGAGCGGCCCAACGCCCGGGTGGTGGTTGTCCCGATTATCCACGAGCCCCGCGGCAAGGGGAAACCCATGGAAGAACGATCCGGCATTGTCTTCCTGGGCGGGTACCGTCATCCGCCGAATGTCGATGCCGTCGAGTACTACCTTTCCGAGATCCACCCTGCTGTCAAAGAAGGCATCGACGAGCCCGTTGTCTTTACGGCAGCGGGCAACGCGCCGCCGGCAGCATTCGAGGAGCTCGCCAGCGCAGAGATCTTGGTGCCGGGCTATGTCGAGGACTTGGAACCGCTCCTCTACAATGCGCGGCTCATGGTTGCGCCTCTGCGTTACGGCGCGGGCGTCAAAGGCAAGATCCTCAGTGCAATGGCGCACGGCCTGCCGGTGGTGACGACTTCGATCGGGGCCGAGGGCATCTCCGACCAGGACGATATGCTGGTTGCGGATGACCCGAAGTCGTTCGCCGAGGCCGTCTGCCGGCTCTACTCCGACCGCGAGCTGTGGCACCGGCTGCAAGGCGCCGGTCTCGCGTTTCTCGAAAAAAATACCTCCTGCGATGTCGCGCTCAGAATTATGGGCGGCGTGCTGGAACAGCTTGGGCTGCCGTACCTTCGGTGGCGCGTTCCCGAGGCCGCTCAACCCGGGGGAGCATCCAATTTTGGTACCCCGACATACTTGAGCGACGTACGTGCGCTCGTCGGCGCGGGGCGCCGTCTGCTGATGGACACTGACAATATCGACCTGGTCATTTTGCCGGATGGGGTCGCTGCCCCTCAATGCGATTGGACGCCGATAATGGCGCACCGTTCCGGCTGTACCGAACGCTTGCGGGCTGCCCGTTCGATCGTGGCGATCGCGGATGCGGCCGATGAGAAAGCCACCGAGGCACTTGGCCGGGACCTGTCGACGTCACTCGGCGCCGACGCGAACTGCGCGGTTGTTTTCGCACCGCCCCGTGTGACTGCAGGGCCTCGTGGCTATGCCATCAAGGCGCCTTTCCGTGACACCGAAGTCCAAGATATACACTTGCCGTTTCACGAGTCGCTTGGCGACCATTTCAACATATCAACCCACACTTGCTCGTGGCACATTGACAAGAGCCTGACGGGATTCCCATCCATCGCCGTTCTACGGATTGGGGCCTAGGGATTCTCAGCCGCAATAATTTTGTAGAGAGACTGAAATGCCTCAGCCCATTTTTATTATCGGCTCGCCGCGTTCGGGAACCTCGATTCTGACTTGGGCGATCGGCCAGCACCCCAACATCGCGGTGCAGCCGGAAACCAACTGGATGCCGATCATTGCCCAAGCTGCTGTCGATGCGTACAAGCTCGGAACGGCTCGTCAGCAATTTTCTCAATTGAGCTGGGCCAAGCTTCCCTTTGAAGACTTCATCACGCGGTTCGGGAAGGCCATAGACGACATTTCGCTCGACTGTTTCGAGCGCCGTGTGGAATTGGCCATCCCCAATTATCGCGACAGCAAGGGCAAACCACACGAGCGTTCGGCCGGGCCGCTCATCAAGAGTGCCGACGAGCCCAAGCAAAGATGGGTCGACGGAACGCCGGAATACTCTTTCTCTACTTATGCACTCGGACTCATGTTCCCAGACTGCAAATTCATTCACATCCTGCGGCGTCCCGACCAAGTGGTGAATTCGCTCGCGCACTTCTCCAATCTTGGCTACGCGGATACCCAGAACAAGAGCATCGCAAACGCATTGGGCGTCTGGATGCGGCATACCGTTGCGGCGCGAGACGCTGCCAACTATTTCGGACAATCGAGACTGTTGAGAATTGATCATGCCGATCTCGTTGCGGACAACGAGAGCGTCATGTCGCGCTGCTTCGAATTTCTCGGTGAGCCAAATTGCGAAGGCGCCGCGGCATTGCTGTCGAAGAAGAAGATCAACAGTTCCTCTGCCGACGACGAGCGCCAGACGACGTTGGCAGAGCTCGAAAGCAGATCCGATTACGTACAGGCAACCGAGCTATACGAAACGCTGCGTGACAGCGACGTGCCGGTGTGCGGCGATCCTCGTGCCCTTTCCGAACAGCTTCGCAAGTTCGCCCCCGAGAGTGCGGCTCTCGGAGAAAAGCTAAAGAGCGACCCGCTTGATGGCGCGACCAAAGCACTTAATAAGCTTAAGACCAAACTAGGCCACTAGCGGCGAAGACCGCATAGCTCAAGGAGCTGGTCGGCAACGTCGCTGTCCGCGAAGGCGAAGGGGTAGACCTCGCCATCACTGCCGAGCTGCGCCTCTTCCCCGTTGGGTTGCAACAGAAATTGGGGCGAGCCCGGCGGAGAAACCGCGTCCCCTCCCGCCGTCGACACAAGCCGCGCCAACACCGCAAAGCAGACCGCGCGGGCCTCGTTCCGGTCGAGATAGCCTCGAACCAGCCCTGCGTAGTCCGGGTGGCGGGCCAAGAGCCGGATGAGACCCTCGCGCGCCCGGCGCTGCGACGAAGCCCCGAAGCTCTGTCCAGCTTTATGGTAGACGTACGTGTTGGGCGCGAGGACGTTTCTAAAGCCCGCGTGTCGCGCCCGAAGGCAGAAGTCGGCCTCCTCGCCATAGCCCGCACCGAATTCGAGATCGAAGGGGCCGACGCGATCAATGGCGCAGCGCGACATCGCCATGCAGAAACCGACGCCGCGAGGGATATCGATGGGCTCGAACGGACCGGCGGCTTGGAACGCCGCATCGATTTGCACCGTTGTCATGCCGAATGGGCGTTTGTTCTCGTAGTTCAAATCGGGAAAGCCCGCGCCGTAGGCATTGCTTGAGAACGGCGTCACGGATGCGATGTCCGGGTTCGACCTCAACGTCCGGATAAGGCGCCCAAGGGCGCCAGGGGGCACCTCGATATCCGTGTTGAGGATGATGACGTCCCGTTCCGAGGCAGCCAATCCCCGATTGCAGGTCTCTAGAAACCCGACATTACGGGCATTCTCGATCAGGGTCGCGTTCGGGACTGCGGCAACGAAAGACTGCAACAGCGGCGAGAGCCGCGTATCGGCGCTGCAATCGTGTACCAGGACGACTTGGGCGAAGTGAGCCGCCTCCTGATGCAGGGTGCGGAGCAGGCCGTCAACTCCTTCGAAGTCGTTGTAGACCGGCACCACGATGTCCGCATCCCATACCGCGGGACGCACATCGGCCCGGGTCGCCCCCGACGCTAGGCGGGGCACAGTCCGGATTGGGCGCTGGCGCGACGTCCGATTCAGATAAATGAGCCGCGCATAGTCCGCCAGGATGCGCGGCGCGGCGGCGCCCCCGATCCGCAAGGCGGTCTTGACGATGCCTATGGCCGTCGAAATGGCTTGGAAAGCTGCCAATGGGACTGGGTCTTGACTGCTGTTGGTGGATTCTGCGTTTACCTAAATTGACTTAGCAGAGGGTACCGCGATTGGCACCCAGGCAATTGACGGTGTGCGCTGACCTAGGTTAAGTCCGCCCCTTCGGTAAACGCCGCGCTGTCCCTTTTGGCCGCGCGCGCCACCAGTTGCGGGGTTACCCAATGCTTGTCAGGCAACTCGGCCTGCCGGAAGTGCTTGAGATCGTGCCGAAGAAGCACGGGGACGCCCGGGGTTTCTTCTCCGAGACGTACAACGCCAAGCGCTTTGCTGAAGCCGGCATCGAATTGCCCTGGGTTCAGGACAACCACGCTTTTTCTGCGCACGTTGGCGTCTTGCGGGGTCTCCACTTCCAAAAACCCCCATTCGCCCAAGACAAGCTCGTCCGGGTGGCCAAAGGCGCGATCGTTGACGTTGCCGTCGATGTCCGCCGCGGATCTCCGCGTTTCGGACAATGGTGCAGCCTTCGCGTATCTGCTGACGACTGGAACCAAATCCTTATTCCAAAGGGGTTCGCACACGGCTACATGACGCTGGAACCCGACACCGAGGTCATCTACAAGGTCTCGGAGTTGTATGCCCCCGAGCACGATTGCGGGATCCATTTTGCCGATCCTGACATAGGTATAGTCTGGCCGCTCGACAGCATGACGCCAACCCTATCGGCTAAGGATGAGGTTGCCCCGCGCCTGCGCGACGTCGAGACAGGCTTCGAATATTCCGAAAACTAAGGAGCGAATTTTGAAGATTCTTGTCACAGGTGGTGCGGGATTTATCGGCTCTGCGGTCTGCCGCCACCTGGTTAGCGACCTTGGCCATGACGTCGTCAATGTCGACAAGCTCACATACGCCGCAAATCTCGAATCGCTCAAACCCATCGCCAACAGCCCGCTCTATCAGTTTCGCCAGCTTGATATATGCGACGGCGAGGCGATCCTCGATGTTTTGCGCAACGAGGCCGTGGACATCGTCATGCACTTGGCCGCTGAGAGCCATGTGGATCGCTCAATCGACGGCCCCGCTGTCTTTATAGAAACGAACATCGTCGGCACGCATTCCCTTCTTGAGGCTGCCAAGGCCTACTGGAACGAACTCAACGGTGAACGACGCGACAGGTTCCGTTTCCACCACATTTCGACCGATGAAGTCTTCGGTGATTTGCCCTTCGACGACAGTCTCTTTACCGAGGAGACGCCCTATGATCCGTCGTCACCCTATTCCGCATCGAAGGCGGCATCGGATCATTTGGTCCGATCCTGGCATCGCACCTATGGGTTTCCGGTGGTGCTCTCGAACTGCTCCAACAATTACGGGCCGTACCACTTCCCAGAGAAGCTCATTCCGCTTGTGATCCTCAATGCATTGGAGAACAAGACATTGCCCGTGTATGGCAAAGGCGACAACGTGCGCGACTGGCTTTTTGTCGAGGATCACGCCCGCGCGCTTGCGATGGTCGCCATGAAGGGACGAGTTGGTGAGTCCTACAATGTCGGCGGCAACTCCGAGCGCACCAATCTTGCGGTCGTCGAAGCCATCTGCGACATCGTTGACCAACGGCGCCCGCGGGAAGACGGCACCTCCCGCCGCGACCTGATCTCTTTCGTGATAGACCGTCCTGGGCACGACCGGCGCTACGCGATCGACGCGAGCAAGATCGCGGACGAGCTCGGCTGGAAACCCGCGCGGACGTTCGAGGAGGGTCTCCGAGAGACCGTCGACTGGTATCTCGCCAACGAGGAATGGTGGCGGCCGATCCGCGACGGCCGCTATGCAGGCGAACGGCTGGGGACCAAGAAACTTGTGGCGGGAGCCAAATAGGTTGGCCCGGTAAGCCGACTAGAAACAGGGATTGGGTTGATGAGAGGGATCATACTTGCCGGTGGAGCCGGGACGCGTCTGCATCCGATGACGCTGGTCACGTCGAAGCAGCTGATGGCGCTCTACGACAAGCCGATGATCTACTATCCGCTCGCGGTCCTGATGATGGCGGGGATCAAGGAGATCCTCCTCATCTCGACACCCGTCGACCTTCCGAATTTCAAGCGGCTTCTGGGCGACGGCGCCAAATGGGGCATCAAGATCGAGTATGCCGAGCAACCGCGCCCCGAAGGTCTGGCGCAGGCCTACATTATCGGCGCGGATTTCGTCGGCGATCAGAATTCGTGCCTCATCCTCGGTGACAACGTCTTCTACGGCCACGGTCTGTTGGAGCTTCTCGCCAGTGCGCGGGAACGCCCGACGGGTGCCTCCGTGTTCGCCTATCACGTCACCGATCCCGAACGGTACGGCGTCGTCGAGCTGGACGCGTCAGGCCGGGCCCTCTCCATTGAGGAGAAGCCGGCAAAACCGAAATCTCCCTGGGCCGTCACGGGGCTGTATTTCTACGACAACCAGGTCGTCGACATCGCTGCAAACCTCAAGCCGTCCGCGCGTGGCGAACTGGAAATAACGGACGTCAATCGTGTCTATGCGGAATGGGGGCAGCTCTTCGTTGAGAAGATGGGGCGCGGCTTTGCATGGTTGGACACAGGTACGCCCGACGCCCTGAGCGACGCGACCGCTTTCGTGGCCACGCTGCAGCGCCGCCAAGGTTTCCGCATCTGCTGTCCCGAAGAGACGGCTTACCGCATGGGCTTCATCGATCGCAGCCAGCTTGAGACGCTAGGTAGCGAGCTTGGCAAATCCGACTATGGAAAGTATCTCCTGTCCGTGGCGGCCGAGGAAACCGAGTAGGTCGGCCACGAACGCTTCCGATAGTGAGTAGAGTCCGATGCGCATTCTTGTGGCCGGGAACACCGGCCAGGTAGCCCAAGCACTGGCGGAATGCGCTGCGCACGGCAGCGGCCTCACCCTTCGCTCCCTCGGCCGCGACACCATGGATATTCGCGACAAGCCTGCCGTTGTGCGGGCCGTCGATGCGGAGCGCCCGGACATCGTCGTCAATGCTGCCGCCTACACCGCCGTCGACAAGGCGGAGTCCGACGAAGACGCCGTCTTTGCCGTGAACGAGACAGGCGCCCGCAATCTCGCCGAGGCGAGCGCGTCGGCGGGCATTCCGGTTATTCATCTGTCTACGGATTACGTCTTCGACGGCACGAAGCCGGACCCCTATACCGAAGACGACCCGGTCGCGCCCGCAGGCGCCTATGGCCGCTCGAAACTTGCCGGCGAAGTTGCGGTGGGCGAGGCGAATCCGCAGCACATCATCTTCCGCACCGCCTGGATTCACAGCGCGACGGGGCATAACTTCGTCAAGACGATGCTGCGTCTCGCGGCCGACCGCGATGCGCTCAACGTGGTCGATGACCAGCGTGGCAACCCGAGCTACGCCCCTCACATCGCAGACGCGATCCTGACGGTCGCGCGCGGCCTGAAGGCAGACGGAGCGTCCGCCGCTTGGGGCCTCTATCATTTGGCGGGAACCGGCGCCACGACCTGGTGCGGACTGGCGCGCGAGGTGTTCGCGCGTTCGCGCGCACTCGGCGGGGATTATGCCGACGTGAACCCCATCACGACGGCGGACTACCCTACACCGGCACAGCGCCCCGCAAACTCGCAACTGGACTGCGGGAAGCTCGCCCGTACATTCGGGATCGAGATGCCGTCCTGGCAGGACGGCGTCGCCGAATGCGTCTCACGTCTAGTGACGCGCGAGGCCTAGGTCAGTTCCGGTTGTAGATGTCTTCGATCCGGATGATGTCGTCTTCACCCAGATAGCTGCCGGTCTGCACCTCGATCAGCTCGAGGTCGATCTTTCCCGGATTGGCGAGGCGGTGCGTACACCCGATCGGCAGGTAGACAGACTCGTTTTCGTGGACCTGCATGACCTCGTTGTCGCGGGTGACCTCGGCGGTTCCCTTGACCACGATCCAGTGCTCCGCCCGATGGAAGTGCTTCTGCAACGATAGCCTGCCGCCGGGGCGCACCAAAATGCGTTTCACCTGGTGGCGGACACCCTCGTCGACACCCTGGTAGTAGCCCCAGGGCCGGTAGACGCGCCGGTGTTCCACGATCTCACGGCGCTTCTCCTGCCTCAGCGTTTCAACCAGCGCCTTCACCTTGTCGGCCTCGTTGCTGTTGAGAACGAGCACCGCGTCGGGCGTCGTGACCACGACCGCATCCTTGATGCCGACAACAGCCGTCAACGTCTCCTCGGAGCGCACGTGGACGTTCTCACAATCAACCAACAGCACGTCGCCGCGTGCTGAGTTGCCATGCTCGTCCTTGGCCAGGAAATCCTGGACCGCGTTCCACGTGCCCAGGTCCGACCAACCGACATCTGCTTCGACGACGGCGGCCCTGTCCGTCCGCTCCATGACCGCATAGTCGATCGACTTCTTGGTCGCACGCCCGAACGCCTCCGGATCGAGCACGACAAAGCCGAGGTCCGACTTGGCACCCTCGACCGCCTCGTCGACCGCCTCCGCCATCTCGGGCTCGAACCGCGCGATTTCACTCCGCATCAGCTCCGCCGGAAAGACAAAGTTGCCGGAGTTCCAAAGATAGCCTTCCGCGACATACCTGCGTGCGGTCTCCTCGTCGGGCTTCTCGACGAAAGCCGCGATGGTGTGTGCACCGGCGTCGCCGATCGGGTCCCCGGGCTGGATATACCCGAACCCCGTGGCTGGAAATGTCGGCTTGATGCCGAAACTTGTGACGTACCCTTGCCGTGCCGTGGCCACGGCTGCGTCGCAAGCTTCCAGGAACGCCTCGGGCTTCTCGTAGACGTGGTCGGCGGCGAACAGAGACACGATCATGTTCGGCCCGCCCTTCGCCGCCAAGGCGGCGGCAACAGCAACAGCGGGCCCCGAGTCCCGGCGCTCAGGTTCGAGCACGATGGTCGCCTCCAGGCCGCATTGCTCCAGCTGCTCGGCCACGAGAAAACGGTATTCCTGATTGGTGACAACGAGCGGCCGGTCGAACTGGCCGCTTTCGCCCAGCATCGTCACAAGGCGCTGAAATGTGGACTGCTCGCCGACGAGCGGAATGAACTGCTTCGGCAGCGTCTCACGGGATTCGGGCCAAACACGGGTACCGGCCCCGCCACACATGATTACAGGAACGCTTCGCGCCACCATCTCTAATCCCTCACTCCCTTAGTCCAATGATCGGATGGTCGCCACCGCGCCAGACACCGTGAGCCAAACATTGTGGAACCCAAGTTTCTCAGCGCAATGTGCCACAGTTTTCGTTCGTACTCTTTCGCGTTCTGGTCGTACGGAAAGCGCCTCTGCTGTGTCACAAGATCCTATAGGAGCGCCTCGCCGACTAGGCCTGTTGGTAGAGGTCGGATTCATAGAAGGCGATCGCATCATCGATGCTACCATCGAAAACGACCTTGCCGGATTTCAGTACGAGCCCTCGCGTGCACAGCTCCTTGAGAATGTCTGAACTATGGCTCGCGAAAATCAGCATACGGCATGAATCGATGTGACCGAGAAGCCGTTCCCGCGATCTCTGTACGAAGAATCTGTCGCCGGCGCTGATCCACTCGTCGAGAATTAGGATCTCCGGTTGGACAGTCGTCGCGACGGCGAACGCAAGTCTGAGCTGCATGCCGGAGGAGTATGTTCGCACCGGATCATCGATGACCTTCTCAAGCGCCGCGAACTCCAGGATGTCCGGGATATGCCGTTCGATCTCCTTCTTGGACATGCCCGAGCAATAGCCGCGCAGATAGATGTTCTCCATCCCCGTGGCTTCCTTCTCCATTCCCATCGAGACATTGAGAAGGTTCTGGGTTTTCCCCGAGATTTGGAGCCGGCCGCCGCTGGGCCGAAGGACGCCGGCAAGTACCCGCAGCAGGGTCGTCTTGCCGGCCCCATTTGCGCCGATCAACCCGACGCGGTCGCCGTCATTGAACTCAAAGCTCATGCCCTTGATCAAAGGGCGCAACTGCCTCTCCTTCCCTCGACCCAACAGGTCGCGCGCAACGGAAAAGCTGCGAATGGTCGGCCTTCGCCTCGTGATCAGGGGTACACTGAGGTGAATATCGCGCGCTAGGATATGGCTTTCAGTTTGCATTCGGACCCTCAGCTACACCCAAAGGGGGATATACGGCTTCGCACGCCTGTACACTATGCAGGCCACACTCCAGGCAATTAACGCAAGGAGCACGACGACACCAATTTCAAACCACGGGACGACGCCGTAGATCAGCGGCCCGCGTATGATCTCAACGAGGTAGTAGAACGGGTTGAGATAGATGAAGGGCCCGATCATTCCGGCTTTGCCGGTCGTGCCAGTCGACCAGATGATCGGCGTGAGAAAGAACGCGAGGCGCATCAATGACTGAAGCAGTTCGCCGAAGTCCGGATAGCGCGCCCCGAGCACACTGAAAAATAAGCACACGCCGAGGATCGTCAGCATCAGGAGGGGCACGGTGAGCAACAGGGCCACGGCAGCGGTAGTCAGCGGTATTTGCGTAACCACCATGGCGCCGACGACCACGATAAGGTTGTAGGCGAGGTTGATCAGCTGACCTGTGAAGTCGCGAAGGACGTAGTCGGGATAGTTCACATAACCATTCTGGATCATGCTGCCGTTCTGCTGGAACAGGCGGGAACTCTTGACCAAGAGTTGCTGCATGAAGGTCCAGAATACGTATCCGGCAGCAAGGTGCCCGAAATAGTAAGGATTGTCACCACCGAGCATCTGCGAATAGAGCGTCCCCAGCATCGTGACGAATGCCAGCGTACCGGCCACCATCCAGAACGCCCCGAGCGCCTGGGAACGATAGCGGACGCTGGTCTGGATCCAGGCGCCATACAGCCAGAAGCCCGGCGCCCGTAGCGATGCCAGCACATCGCGGATCAGCTCAGGCAGGAGAAACGTTGACCGAGGTGCGGATTGGCTGCCGCTGCGGGCGTCGTTCTTGGGCGTTTTCTTGGTATCGATCGGCGCTCGGCTATCCATTAGCGCTTCCGTGGACGAGACATCTTGTTTAGGCGCGATGCAGATTGGGCTCGCACTTCGCGCACTGGGTCTATATTAGGTCCGGGCGCATAGCAAGGCGCCTAACCGGCGCGCCCAGAAGCATTGTCCCACGACCCAAACAGCCACGATTCCAGCAAATTCTCAGTGACTAGACTGGTCTATATCGGCGGCTACGGCCGCAGCGGGAGCACGCTACTTGAGTACTTGCTGACCGCGAGTCCGAACGTCATTGCCTGCGGCGAAGTGGTCGCCTGCGCCAACGGGCAGTCGGCCGAGCTGTGCTCCTGTGGGGAGCCGCGTGAAGTCTGCCCCGTCTGGGGCAAGCTACTCAGGACAACGAGCCAGCCCGTCAACTGGTCGCATCTTGCGCTCACCAAAGCGGTCCTCGATCAGGTGACGCCGGACGACGCAATCGTGGTCGATTCCTCGAAGACGGCCTGGGGCTCGTTCCGGGTCCCATTCGCGCTCCAACAAGAGCTTGGCAAGCGGTTTGGGTTGATCCACGTCGTCCGCGATCCGCATGGCGTCTGCTGGTCCAATGTCACCGGCAGGCGGAGACGGCGCGGCAAGCTTCTTCCAGAAATTCAGTATTCGCCGATGCGCTTCGTGCGGCACGCCAGGAGCGTGCTTGGGTGGTGGGTCGCGAACATCGCTTGCGAATTCTTCCGCCGGCGTCATCCGGACCGGTATGTCCGGGTTCGCTATGAGGACCTGGCCAGTGCGCCAGATGCGGTGTTGGACACAATCTTCCGCCAACTTGAGCTCGGACCGAAACCGGACTTGGGTACGGTAGGGGAGCACAACAACCGCCACCAGCTTTTCGGAAGCCGCGTGCGCTTCACCAAACTCTCTCCGACCGACATTCGACCGGACACAAGGTGGCGCAGCGACATGAAACCGCTGGATCGCTGGGTGATTTCGGCGCTGACGTGGCCGTTACGTTGGCGCTACAGCTACTAGGCCGCGCGGCGCCTACACTGCTCGGCGCCAAGCCTCGAACATCAGTACATTCCAGAGGAAATGCTGCCAATTGCGCCGCCCCGACAGATGCTCCGCCCATTTGAGCCTGATCGGCGCCGGATCGAGATATCCAGCCTGCGCCAATTGAGTCGGATCGAGGAGATCCTCAGCCCAGTCCTTCAGCGGTCCCCGAAGCCAAGCGTCGATGGGAACGCCGAAGCCCATCTTGGGCCGCTCCACAAGCGCCTTCGGGACGTATTTGTAGAGGAGCTGGCGCAGCAGCCACTTTCCCTGACCGTCCCGAATTATGAGATTGTCCGGCAGTTGCCACGCGAACGCGACCACGCGGTGGTCCAGGAGCGGCACCCGCGCCTCAAGCGACACCGCCATCGAGGCGCGGTCGACCTTGGTGAGGACGTCGTCCGGCAGATAGGTCACCATGTCGGCGTACTGCATCCACGCCAACTCGTTCTTGAAGCGCTCCCGCACGTCCTTTGCGAATGGTGCCGGCTCAGGCCGGCGAGCGCCCCGGACCAGCGACCACGCCTCAGCCCAAGGGGAAACCAGAACGCGGTAGTAGTCGTCCGCGTCCGCGCCCAGCACGGCGGCAAGCTTGTGCAGCTTGTCGCCCGCCTGCCGTGGACGCAGCCCCGCCGGCACGGCTGAGAATAGGGCGTCCCACGTCTGCGGCGACGCCAACGACAAGAGCCTGGAAACGGCGCCGGGCAAAGGCCCGGGCAACCGCCGCAGCGCCCGCACCGCGCGCAAGCCCTGGGCGTAGCGATTGTAGCCTGCGAAGAGTTCGTCGCCCCCGTCGCCCGAGAGCGCCACCGTGACGTGCTTCCGCGTCATCTCCGACACCAGATAGGTCGGGATCTGGGATACATCCGCGAAGGGCTCGTCGTAGATCTGAGGCAGCTTCGGCACGACACTTTGCGCTTCCGCGGCGCTCACATAGAGCTCCGTGTGATCGGTACCGAGATGCCGCGCCACCGCCTTCGCAGCGTCCGCCTCGTTGTAGGCCGCCTCATGGAAGCCGATGGAGAAACTTCTGATGGGCGCCTGCGCGTTCGCCTGCATGAGCGCCGCCACGGTCGACGAGTCGACGCCGCCTGACAGGAACACCCCGAGCGGCACATCCGCGACCATGCGCCGTGTCACCGCATCGGTGAGGAGCGCTTCCAGTTGCGCGACCGCCTCGGTCTCGTCTGCCTTCAAGGGCAAAGACTGTCCGCGCACCGCCACATCGAGCGCGGACCAATAAGCGTGGCACCTGACGACGCCATCGGCTCGCACTTCGAGCATCGTGCCCGGTTCCAGCTTGGAGATGCCGCGATATATGGACGCCGGCGTCGGCACGTAACCGGTGCAGACGTAGGACGCGAGCGCCTCGCGATCGATCTCGGGCGGGAACCCCGGCAGCGGCCGCAATGCCTTCAACTCGGAAGCAAACGCGATGCGGCCATCGATACGCCCCCAGTAAAGCGGCTTGATGCCGAGCCTGTCGCGGACGAGCGTCAAAACCCTTTCTTGCCGGTCGAAGACGGCGAAGGCGAACATGCCGATCAGCCGCTCGACTGTCTCCGGGACGCCCCACGCCGAGAAGCCCTCGACGATTACTTCCGTGTCGGAGTGGCCGCGAAACCGGTGCCCCACCTGTTCGAGCTCGGCGCGGAGCTCGTCGGCGTTATAGACCTCGCCGTTGTAGGACAGCACGTAGCGCCCCGACGCCGACGCCATGGGCTGCGCGCCCGCGGCGCTGAGATCGATGATGGAGAGGCGCGCGTGTCCCAGCGCGACGCCGGCTTCGGGTTCCGTCCAGACCCCGTGCGCGTCAGGGCCCCGATGGTGCAGTACCCGCACCATGTCTTGCGCCAGCGCCTCCAGCGCCTCGCCCGTGTAAAGCTGTTCGGGGTCGAGCAGTCCTGCAATGCCGCACATCTAGGAAACCCAAAGCGCGGAGCGGGGGGAGGATGGGATCATAAGTCGAGAGACGGCATCGGGCCCGAGATTGTCAAGATGGCGCGCTGCAAGGTGCCGCTCTCGACCCCAGGCGATACCCATGGCGATCCGGGCGCCGTCGGGAACCACGACTCTGTTCAGCTTCGGCCAATGAACCTCGACAAACGATTGCGCGCTGACTTCACAAGCGCTGCTGCCTTCCTTAGGGGCGCCGTGACCTTCCACGAGCTCGACGTCAGCAGGGCCTTGTTCCTGCGTTCCTCACGCGCGATTTTCAGAACCTGGCGCTCGATCTCCAGCCCCTGGCGCTGGATCTCCGACCTCTGGCGCTTGATTTCCTGCTCCCGACGCTGGATCTCCTGCTCCTGGCGCTGGATCGCTGCGCCTCTCTCCTCGACGAGCTTCTTGATGCCGCTATCGAGATGTCGCGCCACGGCAGGCCCAATCAAAAGATTAGCCGACTTCTCGGGCGGCAACCTTGGTACCCAGTTCATCGGGTCGGAAATGGGAAACTCGGACCCCGTCAATAACCGAGAGAACGGACGGCCTTTGACCGTGGAGTGCTTCTGGACCACCAGCATCGAGTCGAAGAAGGCGAGCCTTGCAATCTGCGTGCCCAGCGCTTGCAATCGCGCCAGCTCATCTTGAGGCAGTCTTGGGCTCTCTTCGAAGTGATCGACGTTGAGGGCATCAATGAGATCTTTGGCCCACTCGATTGGCGCCCCCCTAAGGCGAAACCCACCGCCGTAGTCCGGCCAATAGCTCGTGTGCATATCCTCGATAATGTAAACCCCGCCGGGCTTCAGCCGCTCGAACAAGATGTCGAAGCTTGTGATCACGTCGCGCGCGAGATGCGAGCCGTCGTCAATGATGACGTCGAAACGCCTTTCGCCCAGGGCGCTCGTGACAAACTCCAACTGCGTCGCGTCGCCGATATGAATCTCTATGCCGTCACTGAACCTGAGCTCGCGGCATCGGCTGTCGACGTCGATCCCCACCACATGAGAGTTCGGCGGCAGCACTTTGAGCCAAAGTTCTAGCGAGCCTCCATTCTGCACGCCGATCTCCAGTAGTGAGAGAGGCGCTCCCCGCTCGATCCGTGGACCAAGTTCAGACTCGTAAACTGGAAGGTATTGCTCCCACTTGTCGCAAAGTAGGCCGCCATGTGCCCAGAACGCTTCTTTCAAGTTGGCAGAGCCCATTGCCCAATCTCTGGTTCTGGAACTTCGCAAGCGCGACCTATCCGTCCCTCTAGGCGGCGCAGATTGCATCGCGCGGAGCTTGACCGAACTCAACTGCGAGGGCAATGATCGAAAGCTTCGACCCGAAACATTCCGTCCAAATGCGTCCGTGCGGGGTCCAACTTCCCCGCTCAATCCTCGGTCTCGGCTGGCTCTTCTTGGTTCAGCTGGGCCTTGAGAGCCTCGATGATGTCGCCGAGATCAGTGGTGCGGCGGCTGGGTTCCGGCGCCGTCATGCCGCGCACCAGATCGCCGATGTCGCGCGGCATCTGGTCCCCGGCGTCGCGCTTCCAGAGGCGCCCCAAATTCGCCCGGGAGGGCACCCGGCCGCCCCAAAGCTCGGCGATCATCTGTCCGAGGGCGTAGATGTCGGCGCTCGTGTCGACCTCCGCGCCGGCCACCTGCTCCGGCGCCACGTAAGGCGGCACGCCCGGATACCCCCCAACCCCGGGTGCCGCGGCGACGGGCGCCAAACCCAGCTCGATCAGCACCGGAAGCTCGCGCCCCTGGTTGTCGCGCCCGATGACCACGTGGTCTGGGGTCAAGTCGCGGTGCACGATCTCGCGGCGGTGCAGCACGCCGAGCGCCCCGGCCGTATCGGCCAGCAGCGACAGCATGCGGGCCGGCTCGGTGCCGGCTGTGTAGAGGTCACGAAGCGTCGGGCCCTCCGGGCGGAGCTGCAGCGTGTAGAGCGAGCCGCCCGGCGCGAGACGCATATCGCGGATCTTGGCGATCCGCGCGTCGTGCAGCGTCGCGACCGTCGCGTAGGCCCGCCGCTCCTTGGACAGCACCGCCTCACGCTGCTTCTCGCCGAGCGCGCCGAGATCCAGCGTCCGCAAGGAGACCTCTTCGCCGTCGCCCATATCCAACGCGAGCACGCTGTCGCCGGCGCTCCCGTGACCGAGCGGGCGGAGTTTCACAAACCGCAAGTCGCGCTCGCCGTCGAGCCCGACCAAGCTCTTCGAGCCGGCCAGATCGAGGAGCCGATCCGCGCCCGCGCGCCGTAGAATTTCCGTGCGCAGCTCGCCTGCCACTTTGAGCTTCGCCTCAAGCGCCGCCCGCAGGGCGCAGCCGAGCGCACTCAAGGTGCCGGTCACGTCGCCGCGCCTCAGAAGCGCGTTGGCAAGCGCGCGGCACGCAACAACGACGCGCGCCGCCGCGTCTTGCTCCGTGTACTGTTCAACGAGGAGCTTGAGGCTTTCCACGGCGGGTTCGCCGGCACGAATCTCCTGCAACTCCGTCACGGCCTCGACGAACTCCGAATGGTCTATCGCGGTGGGGTCCTCGGGCAGAAAATTCTCGGCTACCAGCAGCCCGCCTTCCGCCTCGTCGTGGCGGCCGAGACCCGCACTCGCACGGGCCGCCTCGAGCTGCGTGAGGAACCGCAGGCGCCTGTCGTCCTCGCTCAAGGTCGCGTTGGAGACCTTGACGTGGGCGGGAACCTCCTCATGCCGCCCCAGCGCGTTCAGCGCCTGAACGAGATTGATGCGGGCGCTGTGGACGGCGTAGTCGGGCACCATGAGCGTGTCGTTGCCCGTCAGAAGAAAGTCGAACAGAAGGGCGCTGTTCTCGAAGCGGCGCGCTTCCAGCTCGCTCTGCGCGACATCGGCAACGAGCCGCACGACCTCTTCGGGTTTGCCGCCGATTGCGGTGAAGGCCAGCGCCGTGACCAGCTCATCCCGCGCGAGGCGATCGTCGCCAGACGCCGCATGAATGGCGGACATGGCGCGGGCGACATTGCCCAGCTCGCGGTAGCTTGGCGGCGACAGCTTCGCCGCCAGCGTCCGCGCCTCGCCAAGTTCCTTGAGCGCATCGGCGTCGCGGCCCATCTGGCTATAGACGACGCCCAGCATGCGATGGGCGCGCGGGCGCTGCTCGGAATCGCGGGGGAAGCCCAAGAGAAGCGTCGCGAGTTCCGAAAGCAACGAGTCGGGCGACGACTGGCGCCGCTCGACAGCCTCTTCCAGAGCGTCCAGAGCCCCGGTCAGATCTTTCGACTTTTCGGTCATACGGCAACACCCCCGGCCAATGCCGTGGACGGAGTGTCGTCGGCAAGTCGTCGGAAAGCAAGTTTCGGGAAGTATGTGTCCAACAGTCCGCCCGGTCACTCAAGTCCGTTTTTCAAGTTCATTGATCGCGATCCACCTGTTGCGCTAGGGTCGCCGCGACAAAGCTGGCGTCCGCTCTGTTGCGGTGCAAGACAATCCTGACAAGACAAACCCGAAACGAGTTTTCATTCATGCCCCTATCCTTCGGCGCTTTCGGCAAAGCCGTCGCGATCTTCGTGGTCGCCGCGTTCGTTCTGTGGCTTATCTTCACCTATATGTTTGCCAGCGAGGAAGCCGCCGTGGAAGCGGAGCAGGTCGGCGCGCTCCCGGCGGCTGCGGCGCCACTCTCGTAGCGGCTGCACCCTCCTAGAAGAATTATCCGCGGTCCCGCAGGGCGCGCGACATGACGTGCAGCGCGTCGGTCCGAAGTCCGCTCACGCGCGACAGGACCACCGCACAGGCACTCAGCCAAACCAGCGTCGCGACGGCGACGGCAAGCGCGGCCCCGACGACGCCCAGAGGTGGCACGAGCGCCAGGTTGGCCAACACGAGCACCACCAAGGCGGTGACCGCGAGCAACGCGTTCTGGCGCTGTGCGCCGATCACCGAGAGCAGAGCGACATTCGGTCCGAACACAGCCCGCACCAGCTGGCACCCGATTAGGATCAGCAGCGGCACCTTCGCGCCCGTGAAGTCCGGACCGAACAGCGACAGGATGGTCTCGCCCCAGAGCGCGACAACGAGCATCGCGACGAGGGTGGCGGCAAGCGGAAATCCGATGGCCTTCAGCGCAATGCTGTCGATGTGGCCGTGCTCCTTGCGCGCGTGCGCGTCGGCGAGGTCGGGCACGCTCACCTGGTGCGCCACCTGCACCGCGAAGCCGACCAGCAGCGCCATCTTGAGACAAATGCCGATAATTGCCGTGTCGGCGCTGGTCAGAAGCGGCGTGACCAAGAGGATGTCGACGTCAGCAAAAAAAGACGTATAGAGCGCAACCAAGACCAAGGGCGGCCCCTCGCGCCGCCAAATCCGCAGGTAACGCGGCGGAACCTCAGTGCCCGGCATCTCGGCCCCGGGCACGGTCCTCGACAATAGAAGGTACTGCACGACTGCGAGGCCGATGATGATGATCGCAAATAGCCCCGCTGTGAGCGGTGCCGTCAGGGTCGCCCCCAAAGCGACAAGGATGAGAAGAGCCGCAAGCAGCACGAAGGGCCGGATGCATGTATCCGGCAGATAGGCCAGCGCGAACCTGCGAAACGACGATGCCAGAGATCCGTTTAACTCGATCGCGGCGATCGCGGGTATCGCCAGCGCAGCGGCGCCAGTCGCAATCCTCGCGTCGAGCTCCAGCCCCGGCCAGAATACCGCAAATGCAATGACGACGCCCGTGGCGAGGACGGCGCTTCGCGTCACGGTATTCCTGACGTAGGCGATGAAGGCAGCAAGCAGCCCGCGCGGCCCTTCTCGCGGTAGCGCGATACGAAGCGCGACGCGATGCTGGGGTAGCCGAGCGCCGCGACCATCCCCATGACGGCGGCGAGGCTGGTGACGGAGTAGAACAAGCCCAGCGCCGAGGCATGGAGGGTGCGCGCCAGCAGCACCTGGGTGGCGAAGCCGGCCGCCGCGCCGGCGATCCGGGCGAGCGACAGAAGCGAAGACGTCGACACGAACGGCTTCAGGTGCCGGTGCAGGAACGCCATCCAATCTCCTTCCCTCGCAGCGCCCCCGGAGACGTTGGGCCGTTGGGTCGAATAGTGCATGCGCGCCGTGCCGCCCTCACGCCGCACGCGGCGCCGCGCCAGGTGGATTGGGCGACGCGACGTCCCAGCCCTTGGACCAGTCCGCCGGGTCGAGCGCGGGATCGACAGTCCAGCGACCGACCCGCCCCTCTTCGGAGGTGTACCACGGCAGCAAGGACAGGAAGTCGTCGCGCGGCATGGCCACAAAGCCGGTCTCGGCCAGATGGGGCGTCATCCATTTCGCATCGTAGAGACGGTAGCCCCAAGCCGCGAGGTGCCGGTGCAGATAGGCGACCGCCACCTTGGACGCATGGGACGAACGGCAGAATTTGGACTCGCCGAAATAGACGTCGCCGATGGCGAGGCCGAAGAGACCGCCGACCAGCCGGCCTTGCCCGTCCCACACCTCGACGGAGTGCGCGTATCCGGCTCTGTAAGCTGCGTAGAAGGCTCGCATGACCTTCGGCGTGATCCAGGTGAGCGGCGTCTTGCCGGGTCGCGGTTGCGCGCAGGCCTCCATCACGCCGGCGAAATCCGTGTCCATCGTGACCGTGAAGTTGTGCCGGCGAATGAGCCGCCGAACGGTACGCCCGACATGGGCAAGCCTCGGATCCTGCACGGCCCGCAGCGACGGACACCACCATTTCATCGGCCCGATATGGCAGACCGGAAACAGGCCCCGCGCGTAGTTGTGCAGGAGCGCCGGAACGCTGAGGTCGTCGCTGATGCCGGCGAGCCCCCAGCGGGTAGCGTAGGTGGGCCGCGCCGGCAGCTGATCCCGCGTGCCTTTAGGGCTCAGATAGTAGGCAAGCGTCATCTGCCACAGCCGCGGCAGGAGCGCGATGCGCTGCGGCTGCATCGCATAGGCCGCACCGACAACGAGCCGCCGCAGATACCGGTCCCATGGTTCCCGAAAGGTCGGCTCATGAAATGACGCTTCGTTCGGGCTGGGCGGCTCGATGGCCGCAGCGCTGCCCAAATCCCTCGGTAGCCTTTTTGGCCCAAGCACACCCATGCGGGCATCCCATCCCTGTCGGCGCCCGGCCGGCGGGTTTCCCGCGCCGGGCTGGTTTAACCTACCTTTCTAGGCCAGGAGTCCTTAACAACTGGATTAGGGCCGCCGCCGCTAACAACTTGTTATCCTTTGCGAAATGTGACGCAACGGACAGACACACGCGACACGAACGACGGAGATTGCATGGAATATCGGGAACTTGGACGCACCGGCGTGAAGGTGAGTGCGCTCACGCTCGGCACGATGACTTTCGGCCAACAGAACACCGAGGCCGAGGGCCACGCGCAGATGGACTACGCGCTCGAGCAGGGCATCAACCTGTTCGACGCAGCGGAGATCTACCCGATCCCGCCGAAAGCTGAGACCCAAGGCGCCACCGAAGAGATCGTCGGAACCTGGCTCGCGTCACGCAAGGCCCGCGACAAGGTGATGATCGCCACCAAGGTGGCGGGGCGCAGCAGCGTCATCGACTGGCTGCGCGACGAGCCCATGTTGTCGCGCCAGACGCCGGAGCAGATGCGCGAGGCCATCGACAAGAGCCTCAAGCGCCTCCAGACGGACTACGTCGACCTCTACCAGCTCCACTGGCCGGACCGGCCTATCCGCGTCTTCGAGGGCCTCGAATACCGGCGGTTGGGCGACGACGCCCACAACATTCATGAAATTCTCGAAGTGCTCGGCGAACTCGTCGCAAGCGGCAAGGTGCGCTTCATCGGCCTCTCAAACGAGACGCCATGGGGCACGATGAGCTTTCTCAAGCTCGCCGAGCAGCACAACCTGCCGCGGGTGGTCTCGATCCAGAACGCCTTCAACCTCGTCAACCGCTCCTATGAAGTCGGCCTTTCGGAGATCAGCTACGAGGAGCACGTCAGCCTGCTCGGCTATTCACCGCTCGGCCAAGGCTATTTGACCGGCAAATACGAGGACGGGGCGCTGCCGGAAGGCGCGCGCAAGACCCTGTTCAATAGGCTCGGCCGTTACGAGCAAGGAAACGGCCCGCGCGCGATCTCCGCCTATGTGGCGCTCGCCCGGCGCCACGGCCTCGACCCCTCGCAGATGGCGATCGCCTACGCCCTGTCGCGCCCCTTCATGACGTCCGTCATCATCGGCGCGACCTCGATGGAGCAGCTCAAGACCGATATCGACGCCGCAGAGCTGACGCTGCCCGAGGCGGTTCTTGAGGACATCGAGAATATCCACCTTGACTACCCCAACCCTTGCCCCTGAGACTCGTAGTCGCAACAACATGTTGATTCGGTTATGCCCAGGCTATTCACCGCAATAGAGATCCCGAGGAGCATCGCCGATCGTCTGTCCATGCTTCGAGCCGGGCTATACGGGGCCCGCTGGATCGACCCGGAATACTACCACCTGACATTACGCTTCATTGGCGATGTGGACGGCGCGACGGCCCGTGATTTCACCGAGGCTCTCGGTGAGCTGGTCGCCGCGCCCTTCACCCTTAAGCTGAACGGTCTCGACTCTTTCGGCGGAAAGAAGCCTCGGACGATCTTCGCGGGCGTCGCACCCTCGCCGGAGCTCGAAGCGTTGCAGCACGCCCATGACGGAGCGGCAAGGGTCGCCGGTCTCGCGCCGGAGCGGCGCAAGTTTACCCCCCACGTGACCATCGCCCGCCTGCGCGGCACCCGCCCGGATGCTGTGGCGGCCTATCTCCAGAACGCAGGGCTGATCTCCGAGACCTTCACAGTGAAGCGGTTTGTCCTCTACTCGTCGCGCAACTCGGTCGGCGGCGGACCCTATGTCGTCGAGGCGGCCTACGACCTCGATGACGAGGAGGTTGACTACGGCGACGACTTTTATGGCGGCTACGAGTTCGACCACCCGCCGCTCTTCGGGATCGATCCCTAGGCCCGCGACGTCCTCAGACCTTCGACGCCGCCTCGCTCGCGCGCATCAGCTCGGACAGCAGACCCTTCGACGCCGCCTCGATGAGGTCGAGCGCGTGGTCGAAGCCCGCCTCGCCGCCATAATATGGGTCGGGCACGTCCTCTTCGGGAAGATGCGGAGCGAAGTCGAGGAAGCGCCGGATCTTATGGCGGGCCGCGTGTGGTGCGATGTCCTGAAGATCGGAGATGTTCGATCCATCCATGGCCAGGATCAGATCGAAGTGGTCGAAGTCCTCGAGTTCGACCTTGCGCGCGGACTGGGCGGAGATGTCGACCCCGCGCGTCAGCGCGGCCTTCTGGGCCCGGGGGTCGGGCGCCTGGCCCTTGTGCCAATCGCCCATCCCGGCCGAATCGATTTCGAACAGATGAGCCCCGCCCTCCTCTTCGGCCACGCGGCGAAACACGCCTTCGGCCATGGGCGAGCGGCAGATATTGCCGAGGCACGCAAACAGCAGCCGGTGCCGGACGGTCTCGGTGTCTTCGGTTTTGTCTCCAGTCATGTCTCGGGTCTTAGGGCTCCACTTGAGAAGGGGGTCACGACATCCCACATAATAAAGGAATTATGCCCGCACACATCAAACGGAGAGGCAGTCGACTATGACCGTATTTGAAGACGCGGCCGATCTCCGTGAGGCCGCGATGGGACGGGAGATAACCGTGGAAACATTCCACAAACGCGAGCAGAAAGTGCGCCGCAATTTTTGGCGCAAGCTGAAGCGCGTCGCAGGACTTGTGCCCTTCGTCGAGGACCTTGTCGCCGCGTATTTCTGCGCCATGGATCCGTCCACGCCGATGCGCGTGCGCGGCATGCTGCTCGCGGCGCTCGCCTATTTCATCATGCCGATTGACCTCATTCCGGACATCGTCACGGGCCTCGGCTTCGCCGACGACATGGCGCTCCTGACGGCCGTGGTGGGCCTCGTCTCGGCGAACATCACGCCGGTCCACAGGACGGCAGCCGCACGGGCGTTGGACAAGGAATTGCCGGACGCGAGCGCGGCCGCACACGGCTAGCCTGGACGGCGCAATAACCCTCTATTCCTGCGGCGGACGATCACCTTGCCGCTGGCCTTGCGCTCCTGGATGACGCGTAGGGCCTCCTTGGTTTCGGCAAGCGGGTAGGTCCCGTGGACGTGCGGCGCGAGCCGCCCCTCCTGGCACCAATTCAAGACCTGCAGCGTGTTCGCACGATGCGCCTCTGGCTCGCGGTCCACGAACGCCGTCCAGAAGACGCCCAGCACGTCGCATCCCTTCAGCATGATCACGTTGAGCGGCAGGCGCGGGATGTCGCCGGACGCAAAGCCGATAACGAGATAGCGGCCCTTCCACCCCAGCGCGCGTAAAGACGGCTCGGCCGCATCGCCGCCGACGCAGTCATACAGCACGTCGAGTCCGTCGGGGCCGTGCGCTCCTTGAGCGTCGTCTTCAGGTCGCAGGTCTCGTAGTCGATGCCCTCGTCGGCGCCGTGCCGCATGGCCAGCGCGATCTTCTCCTCCGACGAGGCGACGGCGATGACGCGCGCGCCCATCAGCTTGGCGATCTCGACCGCCGCGAGACCCGCACCGCCGGCGGCCCCCAGCACCGCAACGCTCTCGCCGGGCTGCAGCTTGGCCCGGTCCTTGAAGCCGTGCATCGCGGTCCCGTAGGTGACGGAGATCCCCGCCGCCACGTCGTCGCTGACCCCATCGGGAATGGGGATCACGCGCGCGGCGTTGACGGCGAGCCGTTCGCGGCAGCCGTTGCCGCCCACATGCGCCATGACCCGCTGGCCGATCGTGAGGTCGGTGACCTCGTCGCCGAGCGCCTCCACGACCCCGGCGATCTCCCCCCCTGGCGAGGCCGGCAGGCTTGGCGTGAATTGGTACTTGTTCCGCAGGACCAGCGTATCGAAGAAGTTCAGGCCGACCGCGGTGACTTTGACCACGACCTCGCCTGGCTTCGGCGTCGGGTCTGCGATCTCAACGAGCTTGAGCGCATCGATCCCCGAGAACTCACTGAACTGCACTGCACGCATGTAATGGCCCCCGGCTCTGTCGCGTTGCCTTCCATGCCTTTTGCCCCGTGCGCGCCGCCATCACAAGGCCGCGCGGCAACGAGGCTGCACAGCCGCCTTTTGCTCAGGTCCCACGTGTGGCAAACAAGCCCCGTGAGACGAACCACTCCAAGCACGCGCGGCTATTTCGGCATCGGCGCCGAGGGTATTTCCAAAGCGGAGAATCTCGGCGGCCTGCTCCGGTCGGCGCACGCCTTCGGAGCGAGCTTTGCGTTTACGGTCGGCGCGGACGCCCGGTCCCTCAAAATGCGCTCGGACACATCCAAGGCGGACAACCACTTGCCGGTTTATCACTGGCAGACGGTGGACGAAATGCAGTTTCCCAAGGGCTGCAGTCTCGTCGGCATCGAAATCCTGGACGACGCCACAGAACTGCCGAGTTTTCCTCATCCCTTGCAGTGTGCGTACGTGCTGGGACCGGAACGGGGTGTACTGAGCGCAGAGCTGCTTGCGCGCTGCGGTCATGTAATTCGCATTCCGACGAATTTCTCATTGAATGTGGCGACAGCAGGGGCAATCGTAATGTATGACCGGCTTCGGGCATTGGGTCGTTTCGCCCCGCGTCCGGTCAGCGAGGGAACCGTAGCACCGCCGCTGACGCCCCATGTGCAGGGGCGGCCCAAGCGGCGGCGTCAGGGTTGACCTTTGGACCATAACTAGGGAAGACTGCAGCCATTCATGCGTAGAGACTGCTCACGACACGGGGACGGGGAGATGCGCCGAGCCGTTGTAGCGGCTTGTGCGGTGGTGGCGTTCAGCGCAACGCCGGTCGTCGCGCAGGAAGTCAAACTTCTTCAGAAATTCAACGACTGGGCCGCCTACGTTTCGCAAGGCAGCCCCAAGGTCTGCTTCGCCGTCTCGCAGCCTCGCAAATCGTTGCCGCGGAACGTGCGGCGCGGACCCATCTATTTCTACACGTCAGATTATCCCAGCGACAAGATCGCCGGCGAGATCAGCGTGAAGATGGGCTACCCCTTTCCGCCTGGCGGCAAAGTCACGGTGACGATCGGCAGCGACTCGTTCGAACTCTTCACCAAGGACGAGGGCGCCTTTGTCGAAAAGCCGGAAGACGAGGCCAAGCTCGTCGAGGCGTTGAAGGCCGGCAGCGCCATGACCGTCAAAGGCCGGTCGGCCCGCGGCACCAACACCACGGATGAGTATTCCCTGAGCGGCACGTCCAGCGCGATCGAAGCCGCCGCCAAGGAGTGCGCCCCCGAGGCGGGCTAGGCTCACCGAACTTCTTTTTGCTGAAAAGCCTGCCGGCCGGGCGCCCGAAGCGGGCGACCCTTGAGGCCGCTTTCGTACCGCTGCATCTTGGCATTTCCGGTTCGCCTCATGATATGAGGGGCCAAGAAAGCAATTTGTCATGACCACGACCGCCACAATCGATCCGGCCACGG
Source organism: Methyloceanibacter sp. wino2 (assembly GCF_003071365.1). Classification (NCBI taxonomy): domain Bacteria; kingdom Pseudomonadati; phylum Pseudomonadota; class Alphaproteobacteria; order Hyphomicrobiales; family Hyphomicrobiaceae; genus Methyloceanibacter; species Methyloceanibacter sp. wino2. Next base: position 1,723,412 of record NZ_CP028960.1, on the reverse strand, counting down.
AGCCGCAGACCGCCGAATCGCACCCACACGAGAGCCTTGCCGGGCTTGGCAGGGACGGCTTGCGCGAGCGGCTGGCCGCCGCCGGCGTGCCCGAGCGGCAGCTGCGCATGCGCGTCGCCCAGCTCTGGGGCTGGCTCTATGTGCGCGGCGCGACCTCGTTCGACACCATGACCGATGTCGCCAAGGATCTGCGCGCCACCCTGGCGGCGCAGTATTCCCTCGATCGCCCGGCAATCGTGTCGGAGCAGGTCTCCGTCGACGGGACGCGCAAATGGCTGCTCCGTCTCGCCGACGGCAAGGATGTAGAGACGGTCTACATTCCCGAAGAGGATCGCGGCACGCTCTGCATTTCGAGCCAGGTGGGGTGCACGCTGAACTGCACCTTCTGCCACACGGGCACGCAGCGGCTCGTGCGCAACCTCACCGCACAGGAAATCGTCGGGCAAATCCTGCTCGCGCGAGACCGGATCGGCGATTGGCCCGGCGCGGTCCCGAAGATCCCACGGGGCTCCCCTCCGGCGAGCGGAAGATCACGAACGTGGTGCTCATGGGCATGGGCGAGCCGCTCTACAATTTCGACAACGTACGCGAGGCGTGCGCCATCGCCGCCGACGGCGAGGGGCTCTCGATCTCCAAGCGCCGCATCACGCTCTCTACCTCCGGCATCGTGCCGGAGATTCCGCGCTGGGGCGACGAGGCGGGCACCATGCTCGCAATCTCGCTGCACGCCGTCCGCGACGAACTGCGCGACGAGCTCGTGCCCATCAACCGCAAATGGCCAATTCGCGACTTGCTGGAGGCCTGCCGGGCCTATCCGGGCCTCTCCAACGCGAAACGCATCACATTCGAATACGTGATGCTCAAGGGCGTGAACGACTCCATCGACGACGCCAAGGCGCTTGTGCGCCTGCTCAAGAAGATCCCCGCCAAGATTAATCTGATTCCGTTCAATCCCTGGCCGGGCGCGCCCTACGAGTGTTCCGACTGGGAGCAGATCGAGAAATTCGCCGAGGTCGTGAACCGCGCCGGCTATGCGAGCCCGGTGCGCAGCCCCCGCGGCCGCGACATCATGGCTGCCTGCGGCCAGCTCAAGAGCGCCAGCCTGAAGCAGCGCGCGAGTACCCGTCTCGACGAGGCGCGGGCTTGAGCAGCCTGCAGGATCTGCCGGACGACCTTCCCCGCCCCATCGACGACGGCGCCTGCGATCATCTCGCTGGGAGGGCGATGCCGGAGATCGTCCTCGCCTCCACCAAGGGGCGCGACGTCAACCTCGGCGCCCTCGGTCCCGGCCGCACGGTCATCTACTGCTATCCGCGCACCGGCGTGCCCGGCGAAGCCTTGCCCGATGGATGGGACGCCATCCCTGGTGCGCGCGGGTGCACGCCGCAGGCCTGCGCCTTTCGCGATCACGCCGCCGATTTGGCCCGGCTCGGGGCGCAGGTGTTCGGGCTCAGCACCCAGGACACCGCCTATCAGCGCGAGATGGCGGAACGTCTGCACCTTCCCTTCGAGATCCTGAGCGACGACCGGTTCGCCTTCACCGAGGCGATGCGTTTGCCGACCTTCACGCTGGACGGCATGCGGCTGATCAAGAGGCTCACGCTCATAGTACGCGACGGCGCCATCGAGCACGTATTCTATCCGGTGTTCCCGCCGACCTCGAGCGCGGCCGATGTCGTGGCCTGGCTCGAGAGCCGCGCTTGAAAGCTACCCCTTCGCCCAGCGCAGCGCTGCTTCCAGACGGTCGTTGCCCCAGAACAGCTCGTCACCGACCGTGAAGGACGGTGCGCCGAAAATGCCCAGTGCTTTCGCTTCGTCGACCTGAGCGAACAAAGCCTCCTTGCCCACCGGCGCGTTCGCCGCCTCGAAAGCGGCATCCGAATCGACATCGATGCCGGCCAGAATGTCCCGCAGCGTTTCGTCGTCGGAGATGTCGCGCTGCTCCGCATAGTTCGCCGTGAAGACGGCGCGCGTGAACGCCGCCGTCCAGCCATCCCCCTCGCCGGCGAGCGCGAGCCGCGCAGCCTTCACGCCGTTCTGCGGGAAGCGCACCGGCGGCAGGCGCAACGGCAAGCCCTCGTCATCGCAAACGCGGGCGAAATCGCGCCACATATAGCGCCCCTTCGCGGGATAGATGTTGAAGGGCGAATCGTTCCATCCGAGCTCCTTGAAGATCGGCCCAACAGAAACGGCCGCCAACGGACCGCGACGCCCGCATCGCCCGCGAGCCGCGCGATGCGCATGGCGGTTACATACGAGTACGTGCTGGCGAACTCGTACCAGAAGTCGATTCTAGGCATGATGCCGGTCCCCGGGGCTGCGATGCATCTTCTATAGTCGCGCCATCTATAGTCGCGACCGGGGCGGGCGTCACGGAGTGGAGCATTTGGAAGACCGCACGATTGGGCATTTTGTTTGGCGCGGGATCGTCGTCGTCGTCTCGTTCTGCGTGGGCGTCGGCGTCGCGCTCGCCGTGCTGTTCGCGCTGGGATCGGTGTGGATGGGCGACGAGCTGCGCGCCATCGCGATCGAGGACCCGCAGTTCCGCGCCTTCGTGCTGCAAGACCCTGTCCTGCAGGATCCGCAAGTGCAACGCAGCGTGGCGATGGCGTTCGGCGCGGTCGTATTCATCGGAACCGTCGGCCCGCGCTCACCGCCCTGCCGGCCTTCGCCGCCGCCGTCATCGGGGAGGTCGCGCGCATCCGCTCGTGGATGTACTACGTGCTGGCCGGGGGCGCGGCGCTCGCCGCCATTCCGATCCTCGCCGGCGCAGCGGCCGACGCGCCCTCGCTGCCCGCGAGCGACTACATGACCATCTTCGCCACGGCGGGTTTTGCCGGCGGCTTTATTTACTGGCTTCTGGCAGGTCGCGGAGCTTGACCGGCGAACGCGCCTTTTCGTGGGCGAGGGCCACGAGCCAGGGCTCCGGCTTGAAGAGCGTCACGGTCTCGCGCCAGGACCGCTTGGCCTGGCTGCGGCGGCGACGCCATGCATAGCCGAATTCGCGAAGCAGAGCCGAGCGCGACTGGGTCGGCTTCTGGTCGGTATCGATCGTGTCTTTCGTCATCTACGCACTCCTTCGGACCCCCGAAGAATCAACTTGCTCCACTCTCCGTGGTTCCACCCGATTGCGCAACAATCATAAAATCGTCACGGTGGCACGGGTTTACGAGACCGCATGGCTGTTGTTGGCATTGTGCCTGGGCTGCGCCATAAAGCCTTGATTTTGGTCATGCGAACCCGCCGCCGGCACCCCCGCGGCGGCCGGTTCCCTCACGTTAGGAGATATGCGTGGCGCGCCGCTTGCTGCTCGCGACTCTGGCTTTCGGGCTGATCCTGGGTTTGATCTTCGCAATCTTCCCGGAGATCGACCTGTGGGCGGCGTCTCTGTTCTACGATCCGCAGACCGGCCGGTTCCCGATGGCGCGCGACGCGGACTGGGAGAGGGTCCGGAACCTCGCCTATTGGGTCCCCTATCTCCTCGTCGCCCCGTCGCTCTTCGTGCTGATCCGCAAGTTCGTGTTTCCGCGCACCAAGATGATCATCGCGCCGTCCGTGGCGCTGTTTCTCGTCGGCTCGTTCATCGCCGGGCCCGGCGTCCTCACCAATCTCGTTCTGAAAGACAATTGGGGGCGGCCGCGGCCCAACCAGGTGGAGCAGTTCGGCGGCAAGGACACGTTTGAGCCGTGGTGGCGCCCCGGTGGCGCGTGCCACCGCAATTGCTCCTTCGTGTCGGGCGAGGGGAGCCTCGCCTTCTGGACCGTTGCGCCGGCCATGCTGGCACCGCCAGCCGCCCGGCCCTTCACCGTGGGTGCCGCAGTGGTCTACGGCATCTCCGTCGGCGGGCTGCGCGTCACGTTCGGACGGCACTTTCTGAGTGACGTCCTCTTCGCCGGCGTGTTCACCGTCGGCATGGTCCTGCTGTTCTACTACCTGCTCCTGGCGCCGGGGCGCCGCAACGATGCAAAGCTGGAGGCGCAGCTCGACAGGATCGCCTTCGCCCTCCATCGCGGCATCGCCGCGCTTCTCGCCGGCATCGGCACGGGGCTCACGCGACTGGGGGCGGGCCTGCGCCATTCGGGCCAGGCATTGCTGCGGCGCGCCGACCCCGACTAGCGGCCCTATCCCTCTGCGCGGGGCCTCTCCCTTTCGGGCCTCTTGCGCGCGGGCGTGCCGCGCCTATAGTCCCGGCCAACGCTGCAATCGCGCCGTAAACGCGCGCCTCTCCAAGACTTCAGCAGGACTTCAAGACTTCGGCAGGACTTCGGAATGACTGATATCAAGAAGGTCGTGCTCGCCTATTCCGGCGGTCTCGACACCTCCATCATCCTCAAATGGCTCCAGGAAACCTACGGCTGCGAGGTCGTGACCTTCACGGCCGATCTCGGCCAGGGCGAGGAACTCGAGCCCGCCCGCAAGAAGGCGGAGATGCTGGGCATCAAGGAGATCTACATCGAGGATCTGCGCGAGGAGTTCGTACGCGACTATGTGTTCCCGATGTTCCGGGCGAACGCGCTCTACGAAGGTGTGTACCTGCTCGGCACCTCGATCGCGCGTCCGCTGATTGCCAAGCGGCAGATCGAGATCGCCAAGGAGACCGGGGCCGATGCGGTCTGTCACGGCGCCACCGGCAAGGGCAACGACCAGGTGCGCTTCGAGCTTGGCTATTACGCGCTCAACCCGGACATCAAGGTGATCGCACCCTGGCGCGACTGGGAGTTCAAGTCCCGGTCCGACCTCATCGAGTTCGCCGAGAAGCACCAGATCCCCGTGGCCAAGGACAAGCGCGGCGAGGCGCCCTTCTCGGTCGACGCCAATCTGCTGCACTCCTCCTCGGAAGGAAAAGTGCTTGAGGACCCCAACGTCGAGCCGCCGGCTTACGTCTTTCAGCGCACCGTCGCGCCGGAGGATGCACCGGACGAGCCCACCATCATCACCATCGGCTTCGAGAAGGGCGACCCCGTCTCGATCGACGGCATGGCCCTGTCGCCCGCAGCAGTCCTCACCAAGCTCAATCAGCTCGGCCACGACAACGGCATCGGGCGCGTCGACCTCGTCGAGAATCGCTTCGTCGGCATGAAGTCGCGCGGCATCTACGAGACGCCGGGCGGCACCATCCTGCTCGCGGCGCATCGGGCCATCGAGTCGCTCACCCTCGACCGCGAGGCCATGCACCTGAAGGACCAGCTCATGCCGCGCTACGCGGAGCTCGTCTATTACGGGTTCTGGTTCGCGCCGGAGCGCGAGATGCTGCAGGCGCTGATCGACAAGAGCCAGGAGCACGTGGAAGGCGAGGTCACGCTCAAGCTCTACAAGGGCAACGTCATCGTCATCGGCCGCCGCAGCGAGAAGTCGCTCTACTCCGATGAGATCGTCACTTTCGAGGACGACCAGGGCGCCTACGACCAGAAGGACGCCGAAGGCTTCATCAAGCTCAATGCGCTGCGGCTGCGCACGCTTCGCAAGCTGCAAGGGTCGTAGCGGCGCGGCCGCACCGGGAGGAGAAAGACGCCATGACCTGGCCTGACCGACGGCTTCTCGACCTGTTCGGCATCGACGTCCCGATTCTCGCCGCGCCCATGGCCAATTCGGCGGGGGTCGAGGTGGCGATTGAAGTTGCCCGGGAGGGCGGACTTGGCGCGCTTCCGTGCGCGGTGCTGAGCCCCGCTGAGATCGAAGCCGGGGTCGCCGCCTTCCGCGAAAAGACGGACGCGCCGCTCAACGCCAATTTTTTCTGCCATACGCCCGAGCCCGACGATCCGGAGCGCGACCGCGCCTGGCTCGCGCATCTCGCACCCTATTTCGAGGCCGCCGGGGTGGCGCCGCCGGATCTGCCGCTGCCGGCCGGGCATGCGCCGTTCGGTGAAGCCGAGTGCGCCGCAATCGAGTCCGCCAAACCGGAGATCGTCAGCTTTCATTTCGGCCTGCCTGCGGCGCCGCTTCTGGCGCGCGTCAAGGACACTGGCTGCAGGGTCATCTCCTCGGCGACCTCGCTCCGCGAAGCCCGATACCTCGCCGAGAACGGCGTCGACGCGATCATTGCCCAAGGTGCCGAGGCGGGCGGCCATCGCGCCATGTTTCTGGAGACCGACGTCTCCCGCCAGGTCGGGACGTTCGCGCTCGTTCGCAGTATCGCGGCGAACCTCGATCTGCCGGTGATCGCGGCGGGCGGCATCGCCGATGGGCAGGCAATCGCCGCGTGCTTTGCGTTGGGCGCCGCCGCCGTGCAGGTCGGCACGGCCTACCTTCTGACGGACGAGGCCTGGACGCCGCCGCTCCACCGCGCGGCGCTGACGGATCCGGCACGCGAAACCGCCATGACGAATGTGCTGACGGGACGCCCGGCGCGGGGCGTCGTCAATCGCTTCATGCGCGAACAGGGGCCGATGAACGCGGCCGCGCCGCGTTTCCCACGCGGACGCCCGGCGATCGCGCCGCTCCGCGCCAAAGCCGAGGCCGAAGGCTCAAGCGACTTCTCCCCGCTCTGGTCCGGCCAGGCCGCGACCCTGCCGGGTGCCATGGGCGCCGGCGCGCTGACGCGCTGGCTGGCCGACGGCGCACGCGCCGAGCTGTCCCAGGGATAGCCGCCGGACTTGGACCTACACTTCGGTCCGTAACCGCGCGCCGGCCTAGGACTCCTCCTCGGGCATGATGACCGCATCGCCGGGCATTCGTTCGAACACGCTCTCCTTCACGCCAAAATTCGTCGAGAGGAGAAGGTCGGGCGTTCCCGCCATCCAGGCGGTGATCGAGATCGACTCGTAGGTGCCGTTGTTGAGCACGACGAGCAGCTCGAGATCCTCGTCGCCCGTGTTCTCGATGTAGTGGCCGAAGCCTTGCGGGACGTAGCCCACGTCGCCGGCCGCGAACTCATCCGTGCGGGCGCGCCCGGCCGAGCCGAACACCGTCATGCGTCCCGTGCCGGTCAGATAGTACTGCCACTCGACCGCGTTCGGATGCCAATGCAGCTCGCGCATGCCGCCCGGCGCAATGGTCAGCAGCGCACCGGTCATCGTCGTCGAAATCGGGAACTCGATCTCCGAGGCGATCCGCATCTCGCCGCCCGGAAACGGCTCCGGCGCCTGGGCGAGAAGGCGATAGCGGTGGGTCAGCGGGGGCGCGTTGAGCGTGCCCGGCGCCGGGAACTCGTCCAGCGGCGGCGGCACGGGGCCCTTGGCGATATAGACTTCGTGATCGGGGAAGTTCGCGAAGGCCGATTCCGGTAGACCGAAATTCTTGGCCAGCACGTCGTGCGGCGTGTGCCCCAGCCAGTCTGTGATCGAGAAGGTGCCGAATTCCGAGAAGTAGCCGTTGTCGAATACGAGGATGAAGGTGCAGCCGTCGGCGAGCCCCTGGATCGAATGACCATGACCGCGCGGGAAGTACCAGACGTCGCCGGGTCCGAAATCGACGACCTCGGCCTGGTTCTCCGGATCGATGGTGGTGACCCGCGCATGGCCCTCGATCATGTAGGCCCACTCGGCGGCATTGGCGTGCCAGTGCAGCTCACGCACCGCGCCGGGCTCCAAGGTCATGTAGACGCCGGCAAGCGCCTCGGAGACCGGAAACTGACTGACATTGGCTTCCTTCGCGGTGCCGCCCGCGAACTGCTTCGCGCGCGCCTCGCCCAGCGCGTATCGGAACGACGGCAACTCCTTGCCGGCAAGAGCCTGTGGCGTCGGCCCATAGGGCGGCTCCGGGGTCTCGGACATCGGTGAACCTTCTGTGCTTGATCACAACAACCACGCCGGGAACCGACCCAACGGGCGGGCGAGTGTGCGGTATCGGCGCCCGCGCGCGCAACGGATATCGCGCCGCCGCGACGCACCTGTGACCGGCGCGCCCGCGCGCCATTGCGGTTGACGGCAAAATCCCTATATTGCGCCGCAATAACAGCCCGCTGGCGCATCCGCCCGCGCCTGGCCGAAAGACCTATCCAAACATGAAGCTACGCAACATCGCCATCATCGCGCATGTCGACCATGGCAAGACCACCCTCGTCGACCGCCTCCTCCAGCAGTCGGGCGCCGTGCGCAACAATCAGCGCGTCGACGAACGCGCCATGGACTCCAACGATCTGGAGAAGGAACGCGGGATCACCATCCTGGCGAAGGCCACCTCCATCGTCTGGGACGACACCCGCATCAACGTGGTCGACACACCGGGCCACGCCGATTTCGGCGGCGAGGTGGAGCGCATCCTCAACATGGTCGACGGCGCTCTCGTCCTGGTCGATGCGGCCGAGGGCCCCCTGCCTCAAACCAAGTTCGTCGTGTCCAAGGCGCTCAAGATGGGGCTTAAGCCCATCGTCGTGATCAACAAGGTCGACCGCCCCGATGCGCGGCCCGACGAGGTCCTGAACGAGATCTTCGATCTGTTCGCCGCGCTCGATGCCAACGACGAGCAGCTCGACTTCCCGGTCCTCTATGGGTCGGCGAAAGAAGGCTGGATGGCCGAAAGCCCCGAGGGGCCGAAGGACCAGGGCATGACGCCCCTGTTCGAACTGGTCTTGCGCCATGTGCCGGCGCCGGCCATCGAGGAGGGTCCCTTCCAACTGCTGGGAACGATCCTCGAGTCCAATCCTTATCTCGGGCGCATCGTCACCGGCCGCATCACCGCCGGCACGATCAAGCCCAACGAAATGGTCAAGGTGCTGGACCACGAAGGCAAGCTTGTCGAGCAGGGGCGCGTCTCCAAAGTGCTCGCCTTCCGCGGCCTCGAGCGCGCGGCGCTGGACGAGGCAAGCGCCGGCGACATCGTCTCCATTGCGGGCCTGCCCAACGCCACGGTCGCCCACACGATCTGTTCCCCGGAAATCGATGTGCCGCTCACGGCCCAGCCCATCGACCCGCCGACGCTCTCCATGACCTTCCGCGTCAATGATTCGCCGCTTGCCGGAACCGAGGGGTCGAAAGTCACCGGCCGCATGATTCGCGACCGGCTGCTGCAGGAAGCCGAAGGCAACGTGGCGCTGAAGGTCACCGAATCGGACGAGCGCGACTCGATGATCGTTGCCGGCCGCGGCGAGCTGCAGCTTGGGATTCTGATCGAGACCATGCGCCGCGAGGGCTTCGAGCTTTCCGTGTCCCGGCCGCGCGTCCTGTTCACCCGTGACGAAACCGGACAGCTCTTGGAGCCCATCGAAGAGGTCGTCATCGATCTCGACGAAGAGCACCAGGGCGCGGTCGTGCAAAAGCTGTCCGAACGAAAAGCCGATTTGATCGAGATGAAGCCGTCCGGCGGCGGGCGCGTGCGCCTGGTCTTCCATGCGCCGACACGCGGCCTGATCGGATATCAGAGCGAACTTCTGACGGACACGCGCGGCACCGGAATCATGAACCGCCTGTTCCACGGCTACGCACCGCATAAGGGCGCGATCCAGGGACGGCGCAACGGCGTCTTGATTTCCACCGACCAGGGCGAGGCTGTGGCCTATGCGCTGTTCAACCTGGAAGACCGCGGGCCGATGATGATCGAACCTGGTGCGCGGGTGTATCAGGGCATGATCGTCGGCGAGCACACGCGCGGCAACGACCTCGAAGTGAATGTCCTGAAGGGCAAGAAGCTGACGAATATCCGCACCACGTCCAAGGACGAAGCGGTACGGCTGACCCCGCCCATCCGCATGGTTCTGGAAAAGGCGTTGTCCTACATCCAGGACGACGAGTTGGTCGAGGTGACCCCCGATTCGATTCGTCTGCGCAAACAGCATCTCGATCCGAACGATCGCAAGAAGGCCGAGCGGCAGCGGGAAGCGGAAAACGCCGCCTAGACTGCGCCGTCCGCAGCACGGACGCACAACAGCACCGCGTCGGGGCTCGGGGCCATCGGAACAAGGGATAACCCAAACGGACCCTTTGCCCGATCGGAGCCGCTGAGCTAGGCTTGGTGCATGTCCGTCGATGTCGCTCAGGTGAGGCCGGCACGGCCAAAAGATGCAACCGCGCTTGCGACCGCTTACGAGGAAGCATGGCGCGGGGCCTATCAGGGCATTATTCCCCATCTCGATCTTGAACGAATGATCGCCCGCCGCGGCAAAGGCTGGTGGGAACGGGTGCTGCAGCGGCGCGCGTCCGTGCTCGTGCTCGACTTTGGCGGTCAGGTGGCGGGCTACGTCACCTTCGGGCGTTGCCGCGTCGGCCGCGGCCCCTTCCGCGGCGAGATCTTCGAGCTTTACCTCTGCCCCACCTATCAAGGGTTGGGACTCGGCACGAAGCTCTTTGAGGGCGCGCGACAGAAGCTCCAGGAATGGCGTCTCCCGGGCCTCCTGGTGTGGGCCCTCGCGGACAACGAAGCCGCGTGCGACTTCTACCTCAGGCTCGGCGGCAAGCCGCTTGCCGAGGGCACAGAGGACTTCAGCGGGACGAGCCTGCGCAAGATCGCATTCGCTTGGCGCTAGTTTTCATCTGCCGATTCAGCATCCATTAACTCTACCCATTCGGTCTGCCTTAACGACCTCGCCCATAGGGTCTTCTATTCGGGAAGGGACGGCAGGGAAGACAAGATAATATGGCAGAGTTCGACAAGCGCGACCGATGGATCATGCTCGGTCTTGTTGCGCTGGGGCTTTTCACCGTGATGGCGGCCGTTCTGTCAGGCGGATCGGCAATCAACTACGCGCTCGAGGTCGAGGCCAGCAACGCGGCGCACGCCTGGGGCGCCAAGGCCGACAAGCGCATTCGCGGCGCCCTGGATGGGTCGGACGCTCTGCCTGAGGGAGAGGCTCTACACATTCTCGATGCGGCAGCGCTGCGGCGGCACTTGACGCAGGACTCGGATCCGGCGGGCAGCATGCCGACGATTTCGGTCAATGAGAGCCATCGCAAGTTCGCCGACCGTCTTCGCTGGCTCACGGGCGGACTGCTTGCCGCCGATCCCGGACGCTCCGGCGAGGATGCCGTCAGCAAGATGGAAGGCTTTGCCGTGCTCAGCCCGAGAGGCGAGCCCATGGCTGTCGGCGGTCCGCTCGCGCCGGACGTCCTTACACGCACGCTCCAGACCGACCAGAACCGAGCCGCCATCGCCGACGCGGTTGCGCTGAAAGAGATCACGGTCGCCTCGTTGCCGGGACAAGATCGAAAGAGCCTCGCTATCGTTCCCGTGATCCACAACGGCAACGTGGCCTATCTCTATGCGTTCGAATTCGACCAGAGCGCGGCGGCTTCCCTCACGAACCTCGCCCTTGTCGTCGTGACCGTGACCACGGGCCTTCTGATCATCATGGGATTCTCGGTTCCGGCCGCCATCGCTTCGCGGCGCATTCGCGAACGTTGGCAGGCCGAGGACAAGATCCGCTACCTCGCCATGCACGATTCCCTGACCGGGCTGCCTAATCGGCTGCAGTTCCGCTACCACCTGGAACAGGCGGTCGCCCGCGCCAAGCGGCATGACACCAAGATTGCCGTCTTCGGCCTGGACTTGGACCGGTTCAAGAACGTCAACGACACCCTTGGCCACGCGACCGGCGACGCCTTGCTGGAAGAGGTGTCCGCCCGGCTGGTCGAGACCCTTCGCGACAGCGACATCGTCGGACGGATGGGCGGCGATGAGTTCGCCGTCGTCGCCGAGAACATCACGGTTCCGGAAGACGCCATGACCTTGGCCCAGCGCATCTGCGATGCGCTCGGAGCGCCGTATCGGGTCAACGGCCACGAGATCACCACCTCCGCCAGCGTCGGCATCGCCCTCGGGCCGATCGCCAATCAGCCGGTGGAAATCTTGATGAAGAATGCCGACTTGGCGCTCTACCGCGCCAAGCAGGACGGCCGCAATACGTTCCGCTTCTTCGAACCGGCCATGGACGCCGCGCTTCAGAGACGCCGCCGTCTGGAGCATGACCTGCGCAACGCCATCCGCAAGAACCAGCTCTATCTCGACTATCAGCCGCAGTTTGGTCTCAGCGAAGGCCAGCTCACCGGCTACGAGGCGCTCGTGCGCTGGTGGCACCCGACCGAGGGCGAAATCCCGCCGTCGACATTCGTGCCGATTGCCGAGGAGACGGGCCTCATCGTGCCTCTCGGCGAGTGGATCCTGAAGACCGCCTGCACGTACGCCTTGGGATGGCCGAGCGACACCAAGCTCGCCGTCAACCTGTCGCCCGCCCAGTTCAAGACACAAGATGTCTTCGAGCTCGTACGACGCGTGCTCGTGGAGACGGGCCTGGAGCCGGAACGCCTCGAGCTCGAGATCACGGAAAGCACCATCCTGCAAAATACCGACAAGGTCATCGACACGCTCAGCCGGCTGGACCAGCTTGGCGTTTCCATTGCGATGGACGACTTCGGCACCGGCTATTCGAGCCTGTCCTACCTGACCCGTTTCCCGGTCAAGAAGATCAAGATCGACCGATCCTTCATCGATACGCTCGGTACGAACCCGCAGACGAGTGCGATCGTCTCCAGCATTGTCGGCCTCGGCCAATCCTTGCATGTGACGATTACCGCCGAGGGTGTCGAAACCGAAGGGCAGGCGGCCATGCTGAAGCGCTGGGGCTGCGATCAGGTCCAGGGTTACTATTTCGGCCGGCCCGAGGCCGAGGTGCCCGCCAACCCGCTCGAAGACGAGCCGCTCGACCGCAACGTCGCGTAACCTGTTGAAGCGAATCGCTGCGACCGGTCGTCAGTCGACCGGTTGACCGCCCGCGCCGTATGTCCGCGGTCGATCTCGTTCGCATGAGAACCGACCCGCGTCCTTGTCAGCGATTTCGCGGGCCAGCTTGTTCGCGTCCGGGTTCTCTTCCGCGCGCACATAGGCGACATGGCAGGCGTTGGTGTTGCCGAGCTTGGTGACGACCAGGGTCGACCCTCCGCCGAGGCCGTCCGAGTCCCAATGGTACCGAAGGATCGTGGCGAACGGCTTCCCGGCCTCGACCCGCCACTCCAGCGTCTCTCCGATCGTGTTGAACATCGGGAGGGTCTGCCCCGCGGCGGTCTGATCCTTAGCGTGGGGGCCATAGGACACGAACATGCGCAGGTCGCCCTCCGCGACCCGGGCGGCCATCCCGCCATATCCCTTGCACCGAAAGACCGCCCCGTGTTCGGCAAACGCGGGCGGTGTGACGTTGTCGCATTTGTCGAGAACGAGCGGCGTATAGGCGCTTTCGGCCGCAACGGCGGACGGCACCGTGGCAAGGACCACGCCGCAGCTCCCGAGAGCGGTCGCAATGGTCCCGATCAACCGTCCACTCATGTCCGACAGCCCCCCTACTTTGGTCCTGTGACATTCCAACCTTGCCAGACTTGTGACAAGCGCCTGGTCGTCATACAACGGCACCGCACAATTTTTTGCCGTCGGCCGTCCTACCATGGCGGCACCACGAGAGCACCGAGGGCGCCACACACGATGAGTGACATGAGGATCGCGGTTCTCGGTGCTGCCGGGCGCATGGGCCAGGCCCTGACCCGGGCCCTGCACGCGACCCCGGGCTGCGAGATCGCCGGCGGCCTCGAGACGGCGGGTTCACCGGCCATCGGCTGCGATATCGGCGAGATCGCCGGCCTCGATCCCATCGGCGTTCCCATCACCGACGACCCCCATGCGCTCTTCGCCCATGTGGAAGGCGTTCTCGACTTCACTCTGCCCCATGCCACGACGGAGTTGGTGGCGCTCTCGGCCCAGGCACGAATCGTCCACGTCATCGGCACGACCGGGTTCAGCGATGAGCAACTCGCACGGATCGACGCGGCCGCCCGGCACGCTACCATCGTGAAGGCCGGCAATATGAGCATGGGTGTCAATCTCATGACCGCGCTGACGAAGCGCGTCGCCGAGATTCTGGGACCCGAGTTCGATATCGAAATTCTGGAGATGCACCATCGCCACAAGCGCGATGCGCCGTCCGGTACGGCGCTGATGCTGGGCGAGGCGGCCGCAGAGGGGCGGGCGGTTGCGCTGGCGGACAAGGCGGTCCGGACCCGCGACGGCGAGACGGGCCCGCGCGCCGAAGGCGACATCGGCTTCGCGACCCTCCGGGGCGGCGACGTCGTCGGCGAGCACAGCGTGATCTTCGCCGGTCCCGGCGAGCGTTTCGAGCTGACACATATTGCATCCGACCGCGGAATTTTTGCCCGCGGCGCGGTTCGCGCGGCCCTTTGGGCCCGGGGACGGCCGCCGGGGCTCTACTCGATGGCGGATGTGCTTGGACTGTAACAACGCAGTGATAGTTCGGTTGGGGACATCCGATGGCAGAGCTAAGGCCTTGTTATCCTTGCAGCCAAAAAGTCACCCCATTGGTCGATAATAGTGACCATGGCTCTTAACCATGCGGACCTATAATCGCCGCCAAGAAGAGGCGTCCACGGCGTCAAAGGGCCAGTTGAGCAGACGATGACAGGGCGGTATTCAGGGGACATGCTTCAAAAGACGAGCGATCGACCGCAGGGCTCAGACAATGTTCTTGTTTTGGTCCGGCACGGCCAAAGCGAGTGGAACCGCCTGAACATGTTCACGGGCTGGAAGGATGTCGGCCTCAGCGAGGAAGGCGTCTCCGAAGCCCACCGGGCCGGTCAACGGCTCAAGGACGAGGGCTTGGTCTTCGACAGCGCCTTCGCCTCCACGCTGAAGCGGGCCCACAACACGCTCGACATCATTCTCGGCGAAGTGGGTCAGGGCAAACTCCCCATCATCAAGGCTGCCGCGCTCAACGAGCGCGACTATGGCGACCTGGTCGGGATCAACAAGGAAGAGGCGCGCAAGCGCTTCGGCGCCGAGAAGGTTCAGATCTGGCAGCGCTCCTACGACGTCGCGCCGCCGGGCGGCGAATCCCTGAAGGATACGGCGGCGCGGGTCTGCCCCTTCTTCGACCGTTGGATCGTCCCGGAGCTCCAGTCCGGCAAGAACGTGATTGTGGTCGCGCACGGCAACTCCCTGCGCTCACTGATCATGGAGCTGGATAAGCTCACGCCGGAAGAGGTGCAGCACTACTCCCTGGCGACCGCCACACCGGTGATCTATCGGGTCAAGGCGGACGGGACCCTCGCCGAGAAGCGCAGCCTCGCCGCGTAGGGCTCAAACCAGCCTGCTTCGTCAGACAGCAGGCGCGCAGCCCTCGCGCAGTGCCGCCTTCAGCGCATCCGCAAAATCTTCCCGTTCCGGATCGGTCAGAAAAGCGCCGAACACGAGGCGTTTGCCGTGGCTTGCAAGTGACAGTTCCGACGAGAGCCCGACGCGCTCGTCGACCCGGACCCGAACCCAATAGGGGTTGAACCGCCAGGACTGCTCCTTCCCATCGGGCGCGACACGCGTCACCGTCAGCGCCTCGTCGTCGAGCGCCACAGTCTCGTAGACCCGCAAGGCCCGGAAGTTGAGTCGGAACGCCACGTAGACGAGCAGCACGTCGAGGCCCATGAAACCGATGATGGGCCAGGCCCCCATGAGGAAGAACATCAGCCCGGTGCCGAAAGAAACCGTACTGATGGCGGCCATGAAGATCACAAAGCCCTTCGGCCCCAGAGATCGGTGCGGGGTCAGGACCGCACGAAATCGGGGCTCGCTGTCATCGGGGCCTTGCGGCAGGGTCGGCGTGTCTGTCATAGCGTTCACAATAATACAGCCGGGAAGGGTGGCACAACGCAAGTGGCGGTTGGATCGAGAAAGGGTGAAGCGCCGAAACGGCGCCCGGCGCGTCGGCGCTCGGGCACCAAGCTGACCCGCGCCCAGATCGCCGAAATGTTCGCGCGCTTCGAGGCTCTCGATCCCGATCCGCAGACGGAACTGAACTATCGCGATCCGTTCACGCTCCTCGTCGCGGTGGTGCTGTCCGCCCAGGCGACCGACACTTCCGTGAACCGCTGCACACCGGCTCTCTTCGAGATCGCCGACACACCGGAGAAGATGGCCGCGCTTGTCGAAGAAGACGTCAGTGATCGGATCAAAACGATCGGTCTGTTCCGCAACAAGGCCAAGAACGTGATCGCGCTGTCGAAGAAGATCGTCACCGAGCACGGCGGCAAGGTGCCTGAGTGCCGCGAGGATCTGGAGGCGCTGCCGGGGGTGGGGCGCAAGACCGCGAATGTCATTCTGAACGTCGCATTCGGCCAGCCCACCATCGCCATCGACACGCATATCTTCCGGGTCTCCAACCGCACCGGCCTCGCACCCGGAAAGACACCGCTGCAGGTCGAGGAGACTCTCGAGCGCGTGATCCCTAACGAATACAAGCTACACGCCCATCATTGGCTGATCCTGCACGGACGCTATGTGTGCAAGGCACGCAAACCTGAATGCTGGCGCTGCCACATCAGCGATCTATGCGCCTTCAAGCAGAAGGTCGAGGCGCCGGCTTAGGTGCGCGTCGATTGCGCAATGGGCGCTCGTGCCGCTCCACGCTGTCCGGGCCCTGGCAGTCCAGGCTTTGTCTTGGCAGCGATGCGCTTCCACATGCGCACCATGAAACCTGTCGCAAAAAGCGGTGTGATTAGGTTGAGGATCGGCACGGACGCCACGGCCGCAATCACCAGCCCGCACAACAACACGGTCGTAGTGTTGGCCTTGCGGATGCGCTTCGCCTCGCGCTCACTTACATGCCGCATGGCGGCGAGCTCAAAATACTCCCGGCCGAGCAGGTAGCCGTTGCCCACATAGAACGCGATCAGGTTGACGCCCGGCACCAGCAACAGCAGCAGCGCGACGAGGTTGACCAGGAGCACAATGAAGAAGAAGCGGATCGCGAGCCAGATCGAGCGCGCGATCGGCAGCTCGCGCCCGGGCGGATCGGCGGGGAACCCCTGTTGCTCGACCACGGCGGCGATGTCGTCGAGATAGAGGCCCGCGATCAGCGACGTCACCGGCGGTATGAGGAAGATCGAGGCCGCGACCAGTGCGAGACCGCCGAGAACCTGAACGGATGTCTCGATCCAGTCCGGCCACGCGACGAAGTAAGCAAACGACCACTGGATCGCGATGAACAGCCCGGCCAGCAAGGCGAGCGTAAAGGCCACGCACTTCACCATGACCGAGCGGAATGGCGGCGAGAAGAGTTCCCCAAAGGCTTGACGTGCTGCGCTAAGCATGACTTGTCCTGCGTCTGTCTGCTGGAGGAATATAGTGATGGAAGATCGCGACGCCAGCAGCCGTACCTGAACCGAAAAAAGCTGAACCGGGAGACTTGGCGGGACTATGGCTGAAAAGACGATCGACGTGGTTGGCATCGGAAACGCCATTGTGGACATCATCGCACGTTGCGACGACGCGTTTCTGACCAAGCGGAACCTGGACAAGGGCTTCATGCGGCTGATCGATTCTGCCGAGGCCGCCGAACTCTACGAAGAGATGGGACCGGCCACGGAGCGTTCGGGCGGATCCGTCGCCAATTCGATCGCAGGCCTCGCCGCACTCGGTGCGAAATGCGGTTTTATCGGTCGCGTCGCCGCCGATCAGTTCGGCGGCATCTTCCGTCACGACATCCGCTCGCTGGGCATTTCATATGAGACCGAGCCGGCCGTCGACGGCGCGCCGACCGCGCGCTGCCTGATCCTGGTGACGCCCGATGGCGAGCGCACCATGAACACGTTTCTCGGTGCGAGCGTGGACATGACGGCAGCCGACATCGATGCCGAGCTCATCGGCGCAGCCAAGTTCGTCTATTTGGAAGGCTATCTCTTCGACAAGGATGAGGCCAAGTCCGCGTTCCGCGAAGCGGCCAAGCTCGCCAAAGAAGCCGGCGCCAAGGTCGCCTTGTCCTTGTCCGACCCGTTCTGCGTCGACCGGCACCGGGAAGATTTCCGCGAACTCGTCAAACACGGCGCCGACATCGTGTTCGCCAACGAGAAGGAAATCACCTCGCTCTACGAAACCAACACATTCCTGGAGGCGGCGGATGCGGCCCTGCAGGACTGCGAGATGGCTGTCCTCACCCGGTCCGAGGACGGGTCGCTGATCGTCGGCGGCGGCGAGACCATCGAGATTCGTGCCGAACCCGTCTCTCAGGTGGTGGATGCCACGGGCGCGGGCGATCTGTACGCGGCAGGTTTCCTGTTCGGCCTCTCGCGCGGCATGCCGATCGCCGATTGCGGCCGTCTTGGCAGCATCGCCGCCGCGGAAGCCATCTCCCATATCGGTGCGCGGCCCGAGGCCAACCTGGTGGAACTCGCCAAGTCTCGCGGGATCCTCTCCTAGCGTCAGTCCGTCAGAGCTTCCGCAGCGCCACGCTTTCCACGGCGTGGCCGGCGCCCTTGCGCAGGATCAGATCGGCGCGCTGCCGCGTCGGCAGGATGTTCTCATGTAGGTTGACGAGATTGATCGTCCGCCACAGGGACAGAGCGACTTCGCGCGCTTCACCTTCTGACAGCGTGGCGTAGCGATGGAAATATGCCGCCGGATCGCGGAACGCCGTCTGGCGCAAGCGCAGGAAGCGCTCCACGTACCAGTGCTCGACGAGGGCTTCCGACGCGTCGACATAGATCGAAAAGTCGAAGAAGTCCGAGACGAACGGGATCGTCTCGCCGTCCTTCGGCAGAATGGCGGGCTGCAGCACGTTGAGCCCTTCGACGATGACGATGTCCGGATGCTCGACGGCGAGTGTCTGGCCCTGCAGCACGTCATAGACGACGTGCGAATAGACCGGGGCCACCACGCGCGCCTTGCCCGATTTCACGTCACCCAGAAAATTGAGCAGGGTCGGCAGATCGTAGCTCTCGGGAAACCCTTTCCGGGTCATCAGCCCACGCTCTTGGAGGACTGCGTTCGGAAACAGAAAACCGTCCGTCGGAACCAGCGCCACGTTCGGATGGCTCGGCCAGCGGGCGAGCAACGCCTGAAGCACACGGGCCGACGTGCTCTTGCCCGCAGCGACACTGCCGGCAAGGCCGATGACGAAGGGAATCTTCCCGTTTCCCTTGCGCAGGAACTCTTCTGTGACGCCATGCAGGCCTTGCGAGGCCTCGACGTAGAGATTGAGCAAACGGCTGAGGGGCAAATAGACATCGACCACCTCGTCGGTGGACACGCGCTCGGTCACGCCAGAGAGATTCTCGATGTCCGCCTCGGTCAGCGTGAGCGGCGTGTCCTCGCGCAGGCGCGCCCATTCCTCGCGCGAGTAGAGCGTGTAGGGCGAGAAACCGACGGCGGGCATGATGTCCATCACGAAACACCCCGTGGCGGGTTAGCCGGCCGAGCCTTTTTGGCGCGCAAGACCCGACGTGCCCATACGCTGCTCGAGCACCTCGCAGACCTCGTCGAGCGCAATGTCGCGGGACTCCAGCAGCACAAGGAAGTGATAGAGCAAGTCCGCGCTCTCTTCGAGGAGCGCGTTCCTGTCCTGCGCCGTCGCGGCGATCGCCACCTCGACGCCCTCTTCGCCCACTTTCTTGGCCGACTTGATCGGATCGTCCAGAAGCTGCCGGGTGTAGGACTTATCGGCCGCTTCGGTCCGGCGTTCGCGGATCGTGGCGGCGAGCCTATCCAATGCATCCTTGCTCATGCTGTGGCTCATACACTGTGCCGCCGCCGCTGGGAATAGGCGCAAAGGCGGATCAAAGGTTCAGGGGTCCAGGCGAACAGGCAGTCCCGCATCGGCCATGAAGCGCTTGGCTTCGCCGATCGAATGCTCGCCGAAATGGAATATCGACGCGGCCAGCACCGCCGAGGCATGGCCCTCGCGCACCCCGTCCACCAGATGCTGCAGATTTCCGACGCCGCCCGAAGCAATGACGGGCACCGAAACCGCGTCCGCGATCGCCCGTGTCAGCTCGTTGTCGAACCCGGCACGCGTGCCGTCGCGATCCATGGAGGTCAGCAGGATCTCGCCCGCGCCGAGCGAAACGACTTCTTCGGCATAGGCGATTGCATCGATGCCAGTCGGCTCCCGCCCGCCATGGGTGAAGATTTCGAAGCGCGGCGCCTTGCCGTTGGCGCCCACGCGCTTGGCGTCGATCGCCACTACGATGCATTGGGCTCCGAACTTCTCGGCCGCGCGGCGCACAAGCTGACGGTCGCGCACCGCCGCCGTGTTGATCGAGACCTTGTCGGCGCCCGCTTC
The DNA here is from genome assembly GCF_003071365.1 of Methyloceanibacter sp. wino2. Lineage (NCBI taxonomy): Bacteria > Pseudomonadati > Pseudomonadota > Alphaproteobacteria > Hyphomicrobiales > Hyphomicrobiaceae > Methyloceanibacter > Methyloceanibacter sp. wino2. Next base: position 1,703,437 of record NZ_CP028960.1, on the reverse strand, counting down.
GAGAAGTGCGCGCACGTCGTTCGTGGACCGCACGCCGCCGCCCACTGTCAGCGGCATGAAGCAGCGCTCCGCGGTGCGGCTGACGATGTCGAGAATGGTTCCGCGCTTCTCGTGGCTTGCGGTGATATCGAGGAAGCACAGCTCGTCCGCGCCGGCCTCGTCATAGGCGGCGGCGGCTTCCACGGGATCGCCAGCATCGCGCAGATCGACGAAGTTCACGCCTTTGACGACGCGCCCGTCCTTCACGTCGAGACAGGGAATGACGCGGACCTTGAGCATCGATCAGTACTGTCCCGTCACGCCGTGGTGGCCGTACTTCGCCGCGATAATCGCGAGAGCCTCGGCCGCATCGAGACGGCCGTCGTAGAGCGCACGCCCTGCAATCGCGCCGTCGAGCTTCGCGCAGCGCGGCTCAACGAGGCGCTTGATATCCTCGATGGACGCGAGGCCGCCGCTGGCGATCACCGGGACGGAGACCGCATCGGCCAGCTCCACCGTGGCGTCGAGATTAAGCCCTTCGAGCAGCCCGTCACGGGCGATGTCCGTGTGAATGATAGCGGCCACGCCCGCGTCCTCGAACCGGCGCGCGAGATCCAGCGCCGTCATTTCCGAGGTCTCGGCCCAGCCTTCGATGGCGACCTTGCCGTCGCGCGCATCGATCCCCACGGCGATGCAACCGGGGAAATCCCGTGCCGCCTCGCGGACGAGATCGGGGTCGCGCACCGCCGCCGTACCGAGGATGACCCGGTCGATACCCTTGTCGAGCCACATGGCGATCGTGTCGATGTCGCGGATGCCGCCGCCAAGCTGGATCGGCAAATGGCTCGCCGCGTAGATCGCCTCGACCGCGGGTCCGTTCACCGGCTTGCCTTCGAACGCGCCGTTGAGATCGACCACGTGCAGCCATTCGAAGCCTTGGTCCTCGAACGTCTTGGCCTGAGCCGCCGGGTCCTCGTTGAAAACGGTGGCCTGGTCCATCTCGCCTTGGCGGAGGCGCACGCATTGTCCGTCCTTCAGATCGATGGCGGGATAGAGAATCATGAATGGTGTCTCGCTATGGCTTCCATTTGAGGAAATTGGCGATCAGGGCCAATCCCAGCTTCTGGCTTTTCTCGGGGTGGAACTGGCTGCCGGCCACATTTTCCCGCGCAAGGAATGCCGTCACCGTGCCGCCGTAGTCCGTGGTCGCGACACGGGTCTCACGCGCCGACGGCACGAAATGGTAGGAGTGCACGAAGTAGGCGTGAAGCCCCTCCGGGCCCGTTGGAATGCCCTCGAACAGTGCGTGGTCGCGATCCAAGTTGAGCGTGTTCCAACCCATATGCGGGATCTTCAAGGTGACGTCGTTAGGTTCGATCGCACGCACCTCGCCGCCAATCCAGTCGAGCCCCGGCGTGACCCCGTGCTCCAGCCCGCGGGTCGCCATCAACTGCAACCCGACACAAATCCCGAGAAACGGCGTGCCCCGCTCGCCGACCGCCTCGTCCAGCGCCTCGATCATGCCCGGCACGGCGGCGAGCCCCGCCTTGCAATCGGCGAAGGCGCCGACGCCCGGCAGCACGATACGGTCGGCACCCAGAACCTCGTCCGGTTCCGTTGTGACCTTGATCTCGAGCGGGGAGCCTTGTTCGCCCGCGGCACGCTCGAAGGCCTTCGCGGCGGAATGGAGGTTGCCGGAGCCGTAATCGATGATGGCGACGTGCATGGTGTCAGTTCCGCGGAAACGAGCCGATCACTTCATCGCCGGCAGCAGGGCGCGTCGGCACGATCGCGGCGGCCTTCGCCGGTACCGGAAGGACGGCCGGAACGCCTTGTGTTGCCGTCTCTTGCTCTGGTAGCCAGCGCGAGAAGAACCGCGTCTCGGCCTCGACCTGATCGCGGCCGAAAGCCGTGCCGGCGAATTTGAAGCCGCGGCGGCGCAGGGCCCAGCTACGGAGGTCATTGGCCTCGAACGCGAACAAAACCGTGAGGCCGATCGAAACCCAGCCCGCGATTTCCTGTCCGGCCGGACCCGATCCGAAGACGACAGGCAACGACAAGAAGATGGCCAGGAAGGCGATGAGCTCCAACCACATCCGCTGATAGATGAGCCAAAGGATCGGGACGATCAGCGCGAGCCAGGCAATTCCCTCCTTCACGAAGGCGACCTTGCCCGCGCGCGCGTCGAGATCGGCGTCGTCGGCAGGCTCATAGACGGAATAGACAGTCACTGTTCGCTACGCTCAACTTCGATCAGGCCGCCGCCCGGCGTTCCGCCCTCACGGAACGTCAAAGCTGGCCCTTGGTGGAGGGCACGCGCCCGCTCTGCCGCGGATCCACGGCGACAGCCTGGCGCAACGCCCTTGCCAGCGCCTTATAGCAGGTCTCGGCCACGTGGTGATTGTTCTCGCTGTAGAGAGTCTCCACGTGGAGCGTGATGCCCGCGTTCTGCGCGAAGGCCTGGAACCATTCGCGGAACAGTTCGGTGTCCATCTCGCCGATCTTGGAGCGGCTGAAGTCCACCTTCCACACGAGAAACGGCCGACCGGACACGTCGAGCGCGACGCGGGTCAGCGTCTCGTCCATGGGGAGGTAGCAGGAGCCGTAGCGCGCGATGCCGGCCTTGTCGCCGAGCGCCTTGGCGAAGGCCTGGCCCAGCACGATCCCGGAATCCTCGGTCGTGTGGTGCTGATCGATGTGGAGATCGCCCTCGGCCTTCAGCGTGATGTCGAACAGCCCGTGGCGCGCCAGCTGCTCCAGCATGTGGTCGAGAAAGCCCACACCGGTCGTGACATCGTAAGCGCCCGTCCCGTCGAGATTGACGGTAGCGCTGATGTTCGTTTCCTTGGTGCGGCGGTCGATTGTCGCCGTGCGGGGCGTTGCCGCACCGGCGGCATCCGCTGATTTGCTTCGCTGTTGCATGTCTGCCAGCCTAATCCAAAGGCTCTTAGCAATTCGCTTCCATAACGAAAGCGCTTATACGCCCCGTCATGGAGCCATGCTATGGGCGACTGTCACAAATTGAGGGAATTGCGCCAATGCGCCGTTTGTTTCTGCTGATTCTCATCCTGCTCGCCATCTACCTGGCCTACCCCTACTGGACGCTGTACCGGCTTCAGAACGCGCTGCTGTCGAACAACGCCGAAACTTTGAAGAAAATTGTCGATTTTCCGGCCGTCCGGGCCAACATGCAGAAGCAGGTCCAGGGCGGACTGCTGAAAAAATCCCAGGAATTAGGCAAAAAAGCCCCGGTTCGGGGGGATATCGGCGAGGCGCTGACCCGCGCCTTCGGCCCATCGGTGGTCGGCGGCTCGATCGACAGCCTCGTGACGCCGGAGGCGGTCCTGAGCAATCCGACGATCGTGGAACACCGCGAGAACCAGGAAGGTTTCGGCGATTTCCTCAAATGGGCGTTCTTCTCGGCCCCGACCACCTTCACGATCCAGTCGCAGAACCCCGAAAAGGCCGATGCACCCGTGATCACCTCGACCATGAACCTCGAGGGTTTCCGCTGGCGCATCACCGACATCGACCTGCCGCCGCTGAAGACCCTGGTGCCCGACATGATCGCGCCGGAGCCGGATGCCGCCCCGCGAACTAGGAAAACGGGTCGCCCTGGAAGGGAGCAGCGCTTGACGAACGCGACGCCAGGCCCGATATCGCAGGACAGTTATGAGTGCTTCTTCCTCTTCGTCTGAGACTTCGCCCCCCTCCTGGCACGGCACGACCATTCTCACCGTCCGCAAGGGCGGCAAGGTGGTGGTGGCGGGCGACGGCCAGGTCTCCTTGGGCCAGACCATCATCAAAGGCACCGCGCGAAAAGTGCGCCGCGTCGGCTCGGGATCGGTGATCGCCGGGTTCGCGGGCTCGACCGCCGATGCCTTCACCCTGTTCGAGCGCCTCGAGACCAAGCTGGAACGGTTTCCCGATCAGCTGAAGCGCGCCTGCGTCGAGCTCGCCAAGGACTGGCGGACGGACCGCTATCTGCGCCGGCTGGAGGCCATGATGATCGTGGCCGACCGGGACGAGAGCCTCGTCCTGACCGGCACCGGCGACGTGCTGGAGCCGGACGACGCGGTCATGGGGATCGGCTCGGGCGGCATGTATGCCCTCGCAGCGGCCAAGGCCCTGCTCGACTCCGACCTCGATGCGGAGCAGATCGCGCGCAAGGCCATGGCCATTGCTGCCCAGATCTGCGTTTACACCAACGACTCCCTGACCGTCGAAACCCTCGATACGGCCGCCCGCTAATCCGACACCAACCAGTATCCGCCAGTACCTGTATGACCGCTTTTTCCCCCCGCGAAATCGTCTCCGAACTCGACCGCCATATCGTCGGCCAGAGCGACGCCAAGCGCGCCGTGGCCATCGCCTTGCGCAATCGTTGGCGGCGTCAACAGCTGGACGAAGACATGCGCGAGGAGGTCCTGCCGAAGAACATCCTGATGATCGGCCCCACCGGCGTCGGCAAGACGGAGATTTCCCGCCGCCTGGCCAAGCTCGCCAACGCGCCCTTCATCAAGATCGAAGCGACCAAGTTCACCGAAGTGGGCTATGTGGGGCGCGACGTGGAGCAGATCGTCCGTGATCTGATCGAAACCGGCATCGGCCTCGTACGCGACGCAAAACGCAAAGAGGTTTCGGCCCGCGCCCAGGTCAATGCGGAGGAGCGCGTGATCGACGCGCTTGTGGGTCCCGGCGCCGGCAGCACAACCCGCGAGTCGTTCCGAAGGAAACTCCGGGACAATGAATTGAACGACAAAGAGATCGAGATTCAGGTGGCCGATACGGGCGGCATGCCATCGTTCGAGATTCCAGGCATGCCCGGCAGCCAGGTCGGCATGATCAACCTGTCCGACATGCTCGGCAAGGCGCTGGGCCAGCGCACGCGATCGCGCAAGGTCACGGTCGAGGACTCCTTCGAAATTCTGATGGCGGAGGAATCCGACAAGCTCATCGACGACGACATGATGATCCAGGAAGCGATCCGGAACGTGGAGAACAACGGCATTGTGTTCCTGGACGAGATCGACAAGATCTGCGCCCGCTCCGATCGTGCCGGCGCGGACGTGAGCCGCGAGGGCGTGCAGCGCGATCTTCTGCCGCTCATCGAGGGCACGACGGTCGGCACGAAATACGGGCCCGTGAAGACGGACCACATTCTCTTCATCGCCTCGGGCGCGTTCCACATCGCCAAGCCGTCGGACCTGCTGCCCGAGCTGCAAGGCCGCCTGCCGATCCGCGTGGAGCTGCGCGCGCTCACCCGTGAGGACTTCCGCCGAATCCTGACGGAGCCGAAGGCCTGCCTCATCAATCAATATGTGGCGCTGATGAAGACCGAAGGCGTGACGCTCGAGTTCACCGAGGACGCCATCGACGCCATTGCCGACATCGCCGTGGAGGTGAACACCTCCGTCGAGAATATCGGCGCGCGGCGTCTGATGACGGTGATGGAGCGCATTCTGGACGACATCTCCTTCGGCGCTTCCGACAAGAGCGGCGAGGCGATCACCATCGATGCGTCCTACGTGCGCGAGCATATTGGCGACCTCGCCAAGAACGCCGACCTCTCCAAGTTCATTCTCTAGGAACGATCTCCAATGGAGCGTCGTGTCGTGATCTCCGGCTGCTCGGGCGGGGGAAAATCGACCCTGCTCGAAGCACTGCGCGAACGGGGTTTTAGCGTCGTCGACGAACCGGGACGCAGGATCGTTCGCGAGCAATTGGCATCGAACGGGTCAGCGCTGCCCTGGGTCGACCTTGCGGCGTTTGCGAGAGCCGCGATCTCGACGGCGATTTCCGACTGGAAAGCCAACGCGGAATCCGAAGGTTGGGTCTTCTTCGACCGCGGCCTGGTGGATGCCGCGTCGGCCTTGGAACATGCCACCGGCGGCCGCGTCCTGGCTGAGCGGGGCCGATCGTACTCCTATCATCGGCGCGTGTTTCTCACCCCGCCCTGGCCTGAGATCTACGGACGGGACGAGGAACGACAACACGGTTTCGAGGCGGCCACCGAAGAGTACGCGCGGCTCCTCGCGGCCTACCCGGATCTCGGCTACGAGGTGACGGTCCTGCCCAAAACCAGCGTCGCCGAACGGGCAGACTTTATCCTTCGCACGCTTGAGGCCGACGAGTCGTCAGGCGATTAGCAGTCACCGCCTGCGGTCTGACCGCCGCAGCCGCACATAGAGCGCGCCTTCGCCGCCGAGACGGCGGGGGGCGTCCGAGAAGCTGACGATGAGCGGCGCCAGGTCCCCATGGGAAAGCCAATGGGGCACCGCCTGGCGCAACACGCCCCGCGTCTCCTCGCCATAGAAGCTTCCGCCCTCGGCGCGGAGCGAGCCCTTGCCGGTGATGACGAGCACATGGCGATAGTCCTTGGCCCGGGCCCATTGCAGGAATTTCCGCAAGGCGCTGTGTGCCTCGCGCTGGCGCATGCCGTGCAGATCGATCCGCGCTTCGATGGCGAGATGGCCCTTGTCGAGCTTGCGCGCGGTCTGCCGGTCGAGGCCGGCCTTCGGCGAGGGCGCTTTCTTGACGCTGACATTGCCGGCGGTGGTTCCGGGTTTCGGCTCAGGCTGTAGCGCGCCCGAGGGCACCGCCTCGGCTGCCCTCGGTGGTTTGGGCGTGGAGGGTCTTGCGGGAGCCTTGAGCGGCGTTTCCACATCGATAAAACGGTTCTTCTTGGCGAGCGGCTGAGCGGTTTCGGCCACGCGCGCCCACAGCGCCTCGTCGTCCTCGAGACGGACGGGCTTGGTATCCTTCTTTGCCGCCGTGTCTTTGCCTGGTTTCTCCTTGGCCATGACCGCACACTAGCGCAAAGCGCCTTAACGCTTCCGCATCAGGACATGGAACCGCGCCGCATGGCGCGTGCGACCCGCAAGCGCGCCCGCGGCCTCGCCTGTCCCAAAGAAGATGTCGCCGCGCTGGGGGCCCCGGATCGCCGAGCCCACATCCTGGGCGATCATCAGTCGCCGGAAGGGTCGTCCGTCCTCCCCAGCGAGATCCGGGACCGTCACGAAGACCGGCGTACCGAGCGGGATAAAAGTGGGATCCACTGCGAGACTGCGGCCGGGTGTGAGGGGCACACCCTCGGCCCCATGCGGGCCCCGCGCCGCCTCGTCGCCCCGAAGCACGGAAAAGAAGATATAGGACTGGTTCATCCGCATGAGCGCGCGGCCGCGTTCGAGATCGCTACGCAGCCAGGCTTTCAGCGCATCCATATCGATGCCGCCGGCATCGAGCTCGCCGAGATCGACCAGGACCCGTGCCAGCGATGTATACGGCTGACCGTTCTTGCCCGCATAGGTGAGACGCACCGAGGTGCCGTCGTCGAGATGCACGAGGCCCGACCCCTGCACATGCATGAAGTAGAGGTCAACAGGATCGTCCGTGTAGAGGACGACCAGCCCTCTCCCGTCAAGCGCACCCGCTTCAATGTCGGCGCGCGTGAAGAATGGCACCATACCCTCAGACGTCAGACGAAAGCCGGTCAGGGTGTCGTTGTGTGCCGCGCGGTTCGTCTCGTTGATTGTGGTGACGAGATCTCTCGGCAGCCCGTGGATCGGGATGGGAAACTGCCGCGACCAGGTGGAGGAGCCGCGCAGCTCCGGCTCGTAATAGCCGGTGACGAAGCCGGGCGTGTCGGCGCTCGCCGCAAAAGCCTCGAACCCGGATTCGAAGTACTCCCGCGCCTCTGCCTCTTGCAGGCGCTCGACGCCATCGCGTGTTGTCGAGTTCACGAGGGCGCGCAGCGCCGCTGCGTGATCGTCCTCCGCCCAGCCGTCCAGGTCGGCAAAACTGCACGGGGTTGCGTAAATGGAGCCGGTCAACGCCGGCTGCTAATTCGCTGCCTCGGTGGCCACGAGCTTCCAGTTCGGATTGCGGGACGCCGTATCGCGAGCGAAGGTCCAGATGTCCGTGACCTCGCGCACCTTCTTCGGATCGCCGTCGACGACCTCTCCGGCCGAGTCGCGGGTGACCGAGATCAGCTCGCTCACGAACTTGACCGTGACGAAGGCCTGCTTGTCCTTGACCTCGGCTTCGATCATGTCCGCCTTGTCGATGCCGACCAGCGTCGTGTGGTGCGTCTCGCCGCGCTCGTCGCGCTCGGCGATCGCGCGCGAGAAGCCCTCGAGGACGTCGTCGCCGAGGAGCTGCTTGAGAGTCTTCTCGTCGCCCTCGGCAAACGCGGCCACGATCATCTCGTAGGCCATCTTGGCGCCGTCCAGAAACTGCGCCGGGTCGAATCCGGGATCCGACTTGATCAATGCGGTGAGCGATTTGCCGAGCGGGCTGTCAGCCTTGGCATACCGTTCCAGACGCTCTTCGATGTCCTCGGCCGAAGGGCCGGTATCGGTACCCACGGGAGCCTCCGCGTTCCGGCCGCGCGGCAGCGCCACGACGGTGCCCTCCGGCGCCTGTTTGGTGTCGGGGCGGGAATAGGGATCGAAGGGCTGCCGCTCGTTTCCGGTCCTGCGTCCGAGCACGCTGCGCAGCCTGATGAAGATCACCACCGCGAGAACCAGAAACAGCAATGTATAGATGTCGAAAGCTTCACTCATAGTCTTGCTGCCATCCAGTTCCGGATCCTGTCCGGTTCATGCAAAACGCCTCGCGGTCAATGGACCAATGCCATAGGTACAATATTGTTGCATGCCACGGGGTTTTCTAGCGGTCGCAACCCGCCGCAGCGCATTTTTCATATCGAACAGGCTGCGTGATAGGGCCAACTTACGTCATTCCCCTCACAGACGCCAACCCCAAAGGAATGGCCGGGCGCACCCGTGCACTTTGTCGAATTGCGTGGCGCTCGCCTCCCGTGCTAGCCAGCGGTCGGAGTTTGCGCCGAGGGAGGATGAGATGGCCAAGAACGACAAACAGAATAGCCCGAAAGGCGCCAACGGGGATGGGCCGGCAGACGCGAAAGCCGGCTCTCAGGCCCAACTCAACGTGCTTGCACAGTATGTGAAGGATTTCTCCTTCGAGAGCCCCGGCGCGCCGCAGACGCTGCAGGGCCCCGGCGAAAACCCCCAACTCCAGGTCGGTGTCAACGTCAATGCCGGACCCCGGGGCGAGGACATCTACGAGGCCGTGGTGCATCTCGAGGCCCATGCAAAGAGCGACACCGGGGTCATCTACAATGTCGAACTGGACTTTGGTGGCCTGTTCCGGATCAAGAATGTCCCGGAAGACATGCTGCAGCCGGTGCTGTTCGTGGACTGCCCCACCCTGCTGTTCCCGTTCGTGCGTCGGGTAATCGCCGATGTCGTCCGCGATGGCGGGTTCCCGCCGCTTATGCTCGATCCGATCGACTTCGGCCGCCTCTACGCCCAGAACCTGTCGAAGGGCGGCGACGTCGATATGAGTCAGCCGAACTAGGACGTCTGACAGCCGTCAGGATTCACTCACTCGTAGCGGCGCCAGATCGCGTCTTCACCCAAACTGGCGACGAAGGCGTGATGGGCTTCGCGTTCCTCGGCCGTCAGCCGTGAGGGCAGCGGCGTCGCACGCGGGGTCACCGTGACAGCGTTCCCCGCTGTATCCGCCTGCTGCGCCCCGTTCCCGGCCAGCTCCAACCGCGCCTGCTTGCCGCCAACGAGCTCCACATAGACGCCGGCCAGCAGACGGCAGTCCAGGAGCGCGCCGTGGAGATCGCGGCCGCTGAGATCGATGCCATAACGGCGGCAGAGGGCATCGAGACTTGCCGGCGATCCAGGATGGCGCCGCCGCGCCAGCGCCAGCGTGTCCACAATTCTGTCCCAGGTCAGAAGCGGCTTCGATGCCCAGCCGAGCTCCGCGTTCAAGAAGCCGAAGTCGAACTTCGCATTGTGAATGACGAGCATGGCGCTTTCGACGAAGTCGAGGAACTCGTCCGCCTTGTCCGCGAAGAGGGGCTTGTCCCCGAGGAACTCGGCGGACAGCCCGTGCACGGCGAAGGCCTGCTCGGGCATGTCGCGCTCAGGGTTCAGATAGCAATGCCAGGTCCGGCCGGTGGGGATGGAGTTGACCAGCTCCACGCAGCCGATCTCGACGATCCGATGTCCCTCCTTGGGATCGAGACCCGTCGTCTCCGTATCGAGAATGATCTCACGCACCGGTTCGAATGAACTCCGCTTGGTTAGGGACGTTGAGCGCGCAGGCGCTCCATCACGCTTCCGTCCTTTAACTTAAGCGATTCGATCAGCACATCGAGCTGCGCCTGCAGGTTTTCCAGACTGGACCCGCTGTCCAGCACGTGGTCGGCCCGCGCGCGCCTGTCCGCATCGTCGAGCTGCCGCGCCCGAAGCGCTTCGAACTTCTCTTGCGTCATGCCGGGGCGCTCCATGACACGCCGGCGCTGCACGTCTTCCGGTGCACTGACGGCGACAGTGACGTCGACGCGGGACTCGGCGCCCGTCTCGAACAGAAGCGGAATTTCCAGAACCGCCATCGGCACGCCGCCGTCCTCCTGGTCGCAGAGAAAATCGATCTCCGCCTGGACCACCAACGGATGCACGATCCCCTCGAGTTCCTTCAGCCGGTCAGGCCGGCCGGCCACTTCCTTGGCCAGAAGCGCGCGATCCACCTGGCCGTCGCGGGTGGTGCCCGGAAAAGCGCTCTCGATCAGGGGCACGGCCTTGCCCTCGTACAGCTTGTGCACATAGGCGTCGGCGTCGAAGACGGGCACCCCGTGGCGCTTGAAATGAGCGGCGGCAGAGCTCTTTCCCATGCCGATCCCGCCCGTGAGGCCGACGACCAGCATCAGCCCGCCTCCAACGTGGCGACCACGTGGGCGCGCAGGTCTGGGGTCACCTCCGGGCGGACGCCGAACCAGCGCTCGAACCCAGGCACGGCCTGATGCAGCAGCATTCCCAACCCGTCCACAGCAGTCAGCCCACGCGCCCGGGCGGCAGCCAGCAAAGGCGTCTCCAGGGGCACGTACACGATGTCGGTCACCACGGCGTCAGCCGGCAGCGCCGACACCATGATGTCCAGCGGGGCCTGGCCTGCCATGCCGAGGCTCGTCGTGTTGACCAGGAGGCGGCAGGCGGACAGCGCCGAATCCTTGTCCTCCCAGGGAACCACTTCGACGGGATCGCCGAAGTCCCGGGCCAGCGTCTCGGCCTTGGCAATCGTGCGGTTCGTCAGGAGGATCCGGGGAATGCCCGCCTCGATCAGCCCATGAAGGATCGCCCGCGCGGCGCCCCCGGCGCCCAGCACCATGGCCACGTCGCAGCCCTCGCGCCAATCGGGCGCGGACGATTGGAGATTGGTCATGAAGCCGTAGGCATCCGTATTGCTGCCCCGGATCGCGCCGCTCTCATCGAGCCACACCGTATTGACCGCGCCGATCGCCTTGGCCGCCGCGTCGACCTCCTGGACTGCGCGCAAGGCCGCTTCCTTGTGGGGCAGCGTGACGTTCGCGCCCACATAGCCGTGCTTCGAAAGAGCAGTGAGGAATTCAGGGAAGTCCTCGGGCCGCACGGCCTCTTTAGTATAGGCCCCGTCGATGCCGTAATGGTCGAGCCAATAGCCATGGATCGCCGGCGAGCGGGAGTGCTCGACCGGCCACCCGATCACGCATGCGCGCGGCGCCGTGCTCATGGTCCCGTCATCCCTCGATCGCCCCCTCGCGCCGCAGCGCATCGAGCAGCGGGAGCAGCGGCAGGCCCAGGATCGAGAAGAAGTCGCCTTCGATCTTTTCGAAGAGCTGGATGCCAAGCGATTCGATCTGGTAGGCCCCGACCGCGCCTAGAACGCCCTCACCCGCCGCGGCGAGGTAGCGCCCCACGAATTCCGGCGACAGACGCCGCATGGTCAGCGTCGCGACGTCCGTGTAAGCCCAGACGGTGGCACCACCCGTGGCAATAACAACGGCGGTGTGCAGTTGATGGCTCTTGCCGCTGAGGTCGAGCAGCCGGGTTCTGGCATCCTCCATCGACTGCGGCTTCCCGTAGATCTTGCCGCCGGCGGCCATCACCTGGTCTCCGCCGATGACGAAGGCATCGCCCGACTGGGCGCTCACGTCCTCGGCCTTGGCGCGCGCCAGGACCTCTGCCACGTCGCTGGGTTCCACCGTGCCTTCGAGACCCATCGCCGTGCGCATGGCCGCCTCGTCGAGATCGGAGCTCTTCGTGCTGAAGGTGAGGCCTGTGCCTTCCAGAAGCTTGCGCCGCGTGGCGCTGGCGGAGGCGAGAATGAGGGGCGCGCGGCCCTCTTGGAGAAAATTCGTCATGTATCGAGGGCCGGTGCGTCGCGGTCGTCATAGAGCCGGATGATCGCGGCCGCGGTCTCTTCGATCGACCGGCGCGTCACATCGATGATGGGCCAGCCGTGGCGCGCGCAGAGCTGGCGCGTCTGCGCGATCTCCGCCGCAATGGCGTCGCGATCCACATAGTCGTCCAAATGCCCATGGGCCTGCTCGATCACCCGATTGTGGCGCACTTGCGAGATCCGCTCCGGGCTCGCGACCAGAGCGACCACGAAGGCGTTCGTCTCTTGTTCGAGCTGCGGCGGGACGGGCACGCCCGGCACGAGGGGGACGTTGGCGGTCTTCAGTCCCCGATTGGCGAGATAGATGCTGGTCGGCGTTTTCGAGGTCCGGCTGATTCCGAGTAGGATGATGTCGGCATCGTCCAGATTGTCCGGCAAATGCCCGTCGTCGTGCATCATGGTGAAGTTCAGCGCCTCGATGCGGCGGAAATAGTCCGCGTTGAGCTGGTGCTGCCCGCCCACCATCGGCGTCGATGCCATGCCCAAATAGGATTCGAACACCTGAAGCACGTTCAGCAGCGGCGCGACGTAGGGAACGTTCAAACCTTTGCAGGCCTGCTCGAGCTTTTCGGCCAGGTCGCGATTGAACAGCGTGTAGAGGACGATGCCCGGCGCCGCCTCGACCTCGCGCAGCACCCGTTCGAGTTCGCGTTCGCTGCGGACAAGCGGATGCAGATGTTCGATCGCTCGCGCCGCCGCATATTGCACTCCCACGGCCCGCGCGATCGTCACGAGCGTCTCGCCCGTGGCGTCGGAGATCATATGCAGATGGAAGGTACGCTGTTGGATATCCATTGTACGGCCATTGGATAACTGGGGCGGGCGATGGGAGCAACACTAGCCGGTGCCGCGTCTCTCCCCGCTGACCCGCAAATCATACGCTTTGTTTTTCACAGATTCGTCTGTGTCTAGATCGTGACGGAGTTTGTCAGCAGGGGGGACAATAGCCTTTTTCATCCCCAGCTCCGAGAGGGTGAAACGCACAGGTCGTCCCGCCGTTCTCAAGCCGTCCCGTCGCGGAAAAAAATGTGAGGGTCCATAATGTTATGCCTTGTATCAAGCGCGCCTGGCCACAGCCCGCTACAATCATCGCGATACCGTCGCATTCGGCCATGCGAAGCCTGTTGAAACAGTGGTGATGAAGATGAATGTCCGCTATCCACGGCATAACAAAAACAACAGAAACCCTTTTAAAGACTCTTCTTATTAGTTTTAGAGAGGCGCATGTCTGTTCCCGAGTCTCCCTTTCTGTCCGTTCTGAGCGGTCAGACCTGTTCGCCTGCACCCATGTGGCTGATGCGTCAGGCCGGCCGCTATCTGCCCGAGTACCGGGAAGTCCGGAAGACCGTTCCCTCGTTCCTGGATCTGTGCCTAACACCCAAACTGGCGGCGGAAGTCACGCTTCAACCCTTACGCCGGTTTCCGTTCGACGCTTCGATCGTGTTCTCCGACATTCTCATCGTGCCGTTTGCACTCGGTCAGTCGGTTGCGTTCGTGGAAGGAGAGGGTCCGAAGCTCGAACCCATTCGCGACGCCGCGGCACTGGGTCGGCTCGATCCTACAGCGGCCCCTGAAAAGCTCTCACCGGTCTATGAGACGGTGGAACGGGTAGTCGCCGGGCTTCCGGAGGGCGTTCCGTTGATCGGCTTCTGTGGGGCGCCCTGGACCGTTGCCACCTACATGGTCGAAGGCGCGGGCAGCAAGGACCAAGCGCGGGCCCGGGCGCTATCCTACGAGGACCCCCCGCTGTTCCGGGCTCTCATCGATACGATCGTGGAGACGTCGGTGACCTATCTGCTGGGGCAGGTCCGCGCAGGCTGCCGGGCGCTCCAGATCTTCGACAGCTGGTCGGGGAGCCTTCCCGAAGATGCGTTCGCCCGGTGGTGCATCGCGCCAACGCGGGAGATCGTGGAGCGGGTGAAGGCCGAGGTGCCGGATATTCCGATCATAGGCTTTCCCGGGGCGCCGGACCTTCGGCGGTGCGTTACGCGCAAGAGACGGAGATCGATGCGGTCGGATGCGACACCAGTCTGCCGGTTGGCTGGATCCGCGACACGCTCCAGCCCATCGTGCCCGTGCAGGGCAATCTGGATCCGGTGCTGCTGGTCGCGGGCGGCCCCCAACTCGATGCGCGTGTCCATGAGATCCTGGAGACGCTCGGCGACCGGCCGTTCATCTTCAATCTCGGCCATGGCATCCTGCCGGAGACACCGATCGAGAACGTGGAACGGCTCGTGCGTCTGGTGAAGGGCGATCACGCCGTCTAAAGGTCTGAAAAACTTATGTTTCTTCTCTACATCAAGGCGTTTCACATCATCTCGGTGATCGCCTGGATGGCCGGTGTCCTCTATCTGCCGCGGCTGTTCGTCTATCACACCGAGGCGGAGGCGGGATCGAAGCAGTCCGAAACCTTCAAGGTCATGGAACGCCGGCTCCTGAAGGCGATCATCACGCCGGCCATGATCGCGAGCTGGGTGTTCGGGCTGATCCTCGCCTATTACGCAGTGGATTGGGCCCTTGCCGGCTGGTTCCACCTCAAGCTGCTCCTGGTCGTGGCGATGTCGGGTTTCACGGGCTTTCTCGCCCGCTGGACCCGGGAGTTCGCCGAGGATCGCAATACCCACAGCCAGCGCTTCTACCGGATCGCCAATGAAGTCCCGACGCTCCTGATGATCGCTATTGTCATCCTGGCGGTGGTAAAGCCTTTTTAGGGGCTTATTGCGGTTTTTTGCGGCTGATTACGGCTCAATCAGAACCCAAGCAAATTCTGTGCGGCTTTTGAGCCAAGTCTATTCCGCGCGGGCGCGGGCTCTGCTATAAGACGACTCGAATTTAGTCTAAGCCTCAAGGTTCCAGTCCGGTATCTGACGTGGACTGGCCGGGGCGGTCCGCCGCCCTCCCGCCATAGACCATCCCTTTCCCTTTCTCTTCGTTCGCGTGCCGCAAGGCGCGCGGCAATCAAACCGACAACCCTTTTCCCCATTGGAGTTAGCAGCGTGCAGGAAATGAAGCTGCAAGATTTGAAGGCCAAATCGCCGACGGAGCTTTTGAGCTTTGCCGAGGAGGTCGAAGTCGAAAACGCGAACGCCATGCGCAAGCAGGAGCTCATGTTCGCGATCCTCAAGCAACTCGCCGCCCGGGAGGTGGATATCACCGGCCAGGGCGTGGTCGAGGTTCTGCAGGATGGATTCGGCTTTCTACGGTCGCCCGATTCGAACTATCTGGCCGGCCCCGACGACATCTACGTTTCGCCCTCGCAGATCCGGCGCTTTGGTCTTCGGACCGGCGACACGGTTGAGGGGCAGATCAGAAGCCCCAAGGAAGGTGAACGCTATTTCGCGCTTCTCAAGGTCAACACGATCAATTTCGAGGACCCCGAGAAGCAGCGCCACAAGATCCACTTCGACAATCTGACGCCGCTCTATCCGGACGAGCGTCTCGAGATGGAGACCGAGGATCCGACCAAGAAGGACTACACCGGCCGGGTCATCGACATCGTCGCGCCGATCGGCAAGGGCCAGCGTGGCCTGATCGTGGCGCAGCCGCGCACCGGTAAGACGATCATCCTTCAGAACATCGCCCACTCGATCACCGCCAATCATCCGGAGTGCTATCTGATCGTGCTCCTGATCGACGAGCGCCCGGAAGAAGTGACCGACATGCAGCGCTCGGTGAAGGGCGAGGTTGTGTCCTCGACCTTCGACGAGCCGGCCGCGCGCCACGTGCAGGTGGCCGAGATGGTCATCGAGAAGGCCAAGCGCCTGGTGGAGCATGGCCGCGACGTGGTCATTCTGCTCGATTCGATCACGCGTCTTGGCCGCGCCTACAACACTGTGGTGCCCTCGTCGGGCAAGGTGCTGACCGGCGGTGTGGACGCGAACGCGCTGCAGCGCCCGAAGCGTTTCTTCGGCGCCGCGCGCAATATCGAAGAAGGCGGTTCACTGACGATTATCGCTACGGCCCTGATCGATACGGGCAGCCGCATGGACGAAGTCATCTTCGAAGAGTTCAAGGGCACCGGTAACTCCGAAGTCGTGCTCGACCGCAAGGTCGCCGACAAGCGCGTGTTCCCGGCCATCGATATCGCCCGCTCCGGCACCCGCAAGGAAGAGCTGCTGGTCGAGAAGGATCAGCTCAAGAAGATGTACGTGCTCCGCCGCATCCTGAACCCCATGGGCACCATGGATGCGATCGAGTTCCTGGTCGACAAGCTGAAGCAGACCAAGAACAACGACGAGTTCTTCGATTCGATGAACACTTAAGGTTAGATGCTTAGATCCTTCGATGGGCCGCCTTGTCGGCGGGCGTTTGTACAATTGGCGAATCCACAAAGCTGAAGTAGGCTTATCTCTGGTTTTACAACTAGGGAGGGCTGGAAATGGCCGAATGGGATTCAGGTGTTCCGGGTTGTTTTGGCAGTGCTGACGGCATCTTCGCCGGGCATCCCAGCGATGAGAAACGCGCATTCAAGTTGCTCACGTCATTGCGCGAGCGGCACATCGGCTGGAAAGCTGCAAGAAGGCAGCTCAGTCTGTATTTGGATTCCAAGGGCGCTGGTGCAGACCACAAGCGTGAGCAGCTCAAACGAGCGCGACGGATGCTTAAACCCTGGCTCCTTGATTGATGCCCATTTTGTTGACGAAAGCCCCGGCTCATTTGGCCGGGGTTGTTCGTTGAACTCTCGGCGCGACTCAGACTAAAATCCTCAGTATCCGAACGGGGATGTCCCCTCCTTACATTTGAGTGATTTGAAGGTTTCGCTTGCTGAGCCGGGCCATTCCGCACGACTCCGCTCGATGAAAGGTTCTCGGATATATGGACGCCATTCTCTCTTCACAGAGTCTCTTTGTGAATTGGCCAGAGCCATGCGCGTTGTCTGGTCGCGATTGTTTGCAAGATGGTCGTGGTGGCCGACCAGTCACGCCTTGCGTTGGAGTTAGACCGCGTGGTGGTGGTGGTCGTTTTGAGTCGCAGGTCCTCGACCCATGACGATCACTCTGGGCGACATCGCAAAGCTGCGCTCTGGCTGGTGTGAGATCATCGAGGTTGGCAACCTTCCGTTTGGTGTTGCCTCGGAGATCGGAGTCTTTTCAACGCTCGTGTACCTCTCACGAGAGAGCCTGCTTCATATCAATGAGAAACACCCCGACATTTCCGACATCGATCTGTTGCTGTCGTGCTTGGTTATTCAAAATGGAATGGTCGTGCAAGAAAAGGCTAAGCCCAATGCCTACGTCTGCTCGTACATCGAGCCAAACTCTCAGCTTAGGTATGTTGCCGTTCTAAAGGTCGCGTCACCCGACCGTGAGATGCTGATGACATCGTTTCGAAGATTACGGAGGCGACAGACTCGGAGCTTCTTGCGTCGCGGTCGCTTGATCAAGAAGCATCCCTGAATAGTAGACGAGCGCCCCTGGGCCAGGGGCGCTCGTCTTGATGGATCGAGGTGGGGCCTGCCGGTGAACCCCACATTGTGCGACCGCTCGCCCAAAGAACTTTTCAGCGCAGTGCTACGGCAGGCAGATTTTCACCGTGTCACTCGATCCATTCACTATATGGTGCTATTCGCACTCAAAGTCAAGAATCGTTATTGAATCTCAATAGGTTAACGAATTATCATTGTGCCAGAGTCACTTAGCTGGCCTGTCGTTGTGGACGATCTGCGCGGCTTAGGTCTGCTTGGACGCCCTATTGCTCGGCCCTGCAGTTCCGGAGCTGGGCGCTTGCCGCGCCGTCTTGATTGTCTCCACGAGCTTTTCCGGTTCGGTGACCGGCAGGGAGCATTGCGGGCCGATACAGACGTAAGCCGTGGTCTTGCCGTCGATGACAGTCTTGCCGGCGGCGGGTGACGTCGACGGCAGGGTCTCGTCGGCCCAGACTTCGTCGACAACCGCATTGGGGAGCGACACGTCGCGGAGCGCCGCGCGCATGGCGGTGGGGTCGCCGCCTTCCGGAACCATCAGGACTACGAGCGCCGGCGCCAGCCGGTCGAGCGCCGCGCCCAGCATCCCTGAATGGCCAACGGGGTTTGCTGTAATCGCGGGGCCGAACGCCTCGATGAGCCTCTCGGCACGATCCGTATACGTATTATTGCCGGTCCAGGAGGTGAGCGCGACGAGGTTCGACACCATCATCGCGTTGGCATTGGGCGTCGCGTCGTCATGGGCGTTGAGCGGGCGCACGAGGAT
The DNA here is from genome assembly GCF_003071365.1 of Methyloceanibacter sp. wino2. Lineage (NCBI taxonomy): Bacteria > Pseudomonadati > Pseudomonadota > Alphaproteobacteria > Hyphomicrobiales > Hyphomicrobiaceae > Methyloceanibacter > Methyloceanibacter sp. wino2. Next base: position 1,685,015 of record NZ_CP028960.1, on the reverse strand, counting down.
GTCGTTCGTGTCGTCGGCCGCCAGGTGATAGCCGCCGAGATCCTCGGACCAATAATGTTTGTCGAGCACGTGGGTCCAGGCGCAGGCCTGCTCCACGTATTCGGGGTTGTTGGTGGCGTTGGCGAGCGCGAGCGCGGCGCGGATCATATTGGCATAGTCGCTGGCTGTGGCAGGGGCGTTACCCGGGCCTTCGCGATAGGAATGAATGAGCCGCACGCCCATACTCATCCGCATAAGGACGAAATCGAAGGCGGTTTCCGCGGCCTCTAACCACTCGGGCCTGTCGAAGGCCGTGGCCGCATTGGCAAGCGCCGCGATCATCAGTCCGTTCCAGTCGGCCAAGACCTTGTCGTCGAACCCAGGACGTATACGGAGGGAACGGCTTTCGAAAAGCGTCCGCAGCATGCGTTGCAGCCGCGCCTCGGTTTCCTCGTCCCGCAATTCGACCGTATGCAGACGGTTGGGAATATTCTTGTCTTCGAAATTGCCCGGCGGTGTGACGTCGTACATGTCGGCGAAGAAGTTGATGTTGTCCGCGCCGAGCAGGGCCTTCACCTCGTCGAAGTCCCAGACATAGAACTTGCCTTCCTCCCCTTCGGAGTCCGCATCGAGCGAGGCGGCGAAGGCGCCGCCTTCCGTGACCATTTCCCGCAACAGCCAGCCGACCGTCTCCTCGATGCGCGTGGCAAAGAGGGGCGACTTGGTCTCGCGCCAGACCTCGGTCATGAGGTCGATCAGGAGCGCGTTGTCGTAAAGCATCTTCTCGAAGTGCGGCACGAGCCATTGCTCGTCGACGCTGTAGCGGGCGAAGCCCCCACCCACATGATCGTAGGTTCCGCCCTGGCAGATATGGGTCAGGGTGAGGTCGACAGCCTCGCGCAAGGCTTCGGCGTCGTAGCGGAGGCCGCCGCGCCAGAGGAGCGCGAAGAAATTGGTTTGGGGAAATTTTGGGGCCCCTCGCATGCCCCCCGTCACGGGATCCACGGCCTGGAGGAAGCGCTGGGTCCAGTTCTGGAGCGTGGCGTCCGTGAGCCGGACCGCCTCGCCCTTGGGCTGGGTGGGGTGAAGCCTGGTGCGCAGGGCGTCGGCGTTGGTGCGGACCTTTTGCGGCTCCGCGTGAAACGTGTGGGCGACCGTGCGCAGAACGCTCACGAAGGCCGGCCGGCCATAGCGCTGGTGCTTCGGGAAGTAGGTTCCGCCCCAGAAGGGTTCGGCGTCCGGCGTGAGGAACATGGTCAGCGGCCACCCGCCCTGTTCGCCGATCATCTGCAGCGCGTTCATGTAGATCGAGTCGACGTCTGGCCGTTCCTCGCGATCGACCTTGATGTTCACGAACAGGTCGTTCATGACCGCGGCTGTTTCAGGATCCTCGAAACTCTCATGGGCCATGACATGGCACCAATGACAGGCGGCATAGCCGACAGACAGCAGAATTGGCTTGCCGGTGCGTTTGGCTTCGGCCAGCGCCTCCGGGCCCCACGGGCGCCAGTGGACGGGATTGTCCTTATGCTGGCGCAGATAGGGGCTGGTCTCGTCGCCGAGTTGGTTTCCGCCGTTTTCGGTCATCCTGCCTTCCGGTCCGCGTGTGGACGCGAATTCGATATTCTTTGGGTACGATAGACTATGAAGCATAGCCCCACGCATGACGAGGCCAGGCGGGCGGAAGCGTCGCAGTCCGGCGAGACGATCGTGGCCCTTGCCTCGGGCGCAGGGGTTGCCGCCGTCGCGGTCATTCGGATTTCCGGGCCGCAAACGCGTGCGGTACTGGAGCACCTCATAGGATCGGTGCCCGTTCCACGTGAGGCTGCCTTGCGCCGTATCGGTGGAATCGATCGTGGGCTGGTGCTGTGGTTTCCGGGTCCGGCCAGCTTCACGGGCGAGGACATGGCCGAGCTGCAAGTTCATGGCGGCCGTGCCGTCGTGAAGGCCGTGGTGGAGGCCGCGCTGGCCACAGTGGGTACGCGCCTTGCCGAGCCCGGCGAGTTCGCCCGGCGGGCCTTCGAGAACGGCAAGTTGGATCTCACCGAGGTCGAGGGCCTGGCCGATCTCGTCAGCGCCGAGACCGAGGCGCAGCGGCGTCAGGCTCTGGCCCAGTCCGAAGGCGGGCTTCGGCATCTCTACGAGGGCTGGCGGGCCGAGCTCCTGAAGGCGCAGAGCCTTATGGAGGCGGGCCTGGACTTTTCGGACGAGGCGGACGTGGCCGACGACGCCACGCGGTTGTCCGTGGATGTGGTTCAGGGGCTGCTGCCGCGCATCGAGACTCATCTCGCCGACCAGAGCGGCGAGCGCCTGCGGGACGGGTTCCGCGTGGTCATCGCGGGACCGCCGAACGCCGGCAAGTCGTCCATCCTGAATGCGCTGGCAAAGCGCGACGTCGCGATCGTCTCGGAGGAGGCCGGCACGACACGCGACGTGATCGAGGTGCATCTGGATATCGGCGGCTTGCCGATCATCGTCGCGGACACGGCCGGGCTTCGCGAGGGCGGCGGCGCCGTCGAGAGCGAGGGTATCCGCCGTGCGGTCTCGCGCGCGGAGGCGGCGGACCTGGTGCTTTGGATCGTGGACGGCGCATCGTCGAATCCGGTCCCTGCGCCGGGCTTTGGTGAAGTGCCTGTTCTGACCGTGACCAACAAATCGGATTTGGTCTCGGGTGCGGAGCGTGGCCCCGCATCCGGGCTGACAATCTCGGCCAAGACGGGAGAGGGGCTCGAAGGGCTCGTCGCCGAACTGGGCCGGCGCGCGGGCGAGGGTATCGACGTCCAGGGCGGCGCGCCGATCACGCGAACCCGGCACCGGGTCGAACTTGTGTCAGTTCGGGACGCCCTGAAACGATTTGTTAACCATGGTCTTGATGCGGAGCTCCGGGCGGAGGAGCTTCGGATCGCCGCCCACCATCTGGGGCGTCTCACGGGCCGGATCGACGTGGAAGAAGTGCTGGGCGCCATCTTCTCCGAGTTCTGCATCGGCAAATAGGGCGCAAGGCGCCCGCGCCTGCCGAAATGATTCACGTGAAACGTTGCCGAGCGCCGCGCTCTGAATGATTCACGTGAAACATCCGTCGGGCGCTGCTGAGACGACGGCTCTGCTTTGACGCGGGGGCGTTTCACGACTACTTACCGCCCATGAGCGACGCGCCTACACACAAGACTTTCGATGTCATCGTCATTGGCGGCGGCCACGCCGGCTGCGAAGCCGCGGCTGCGGCCGCGCGGCTTGGTGCGCGCACGGCTTTGGTCACCCACAAAGCGGCGTCCATCGGCGAGATGTCCTGCAATCCGGCCATCGGCGGTTTGGGCAAGGGGCACTTGGTGCGCGAGATCGATGCGCTCGACGGACTGATGGGCCGGGTCGCCGACGCAGCAGGCATTCAGTTCCGCATGCTGAACCGGAGTAAGGGGCCGGCGGTGCAGGGGCCGCGCGCCCAGGCGGACCGCAAGCTTTACCGGCAGGCCATGCAGGCCGCCATCGCGGCCACGGACAATCTTCATGTGATCGAGGCGGGCGCCGAGGACCTCATCGTGGATGGGGACCGCGTGGCGGGCATCGTCACAGGCGACTGCCGCCGGTTTATCGCAGGGGCGGTCGTTCTGACGACCGGGACGTTCCTGCGCGGGCTCATTCATATCGGAGACACGCGCATTCCGGCCGGGCGCATGGGCGAGGCGCCCGCCCTGGGTCTGTCCGAGCGCCTCTACGGCCTCGGGCTCCGCATGGGACGCCTGAAGACGGGGACACCCCCACGCCTCGACGGCAAAAGCATCGATTGGGACCGGTTGCAGGAACAACCCGGCGATACGCCGCCGGTGCCGTTCTCGTTCCTCACGGAGACGATCACGACGCCGCAGGTGCCCTGCCACATCACCTATACGTCTGAAGAGACTCACAGAATCATCGAGGCGAACCTCTCGCGCGCGCCGATGTATTCGGGCGCCATCGAGAGCGTCGGCCCGCGCTACTGCCCCTCCATCGAGGACAAGGTGGTCCGCTTCAAGGACCGGGCGAGCCACCAGATCTTTCTGGAGCCGGAGGGCCTCGACGACGACACGGTCTACCCGAACGGGATTTCGACCTCCCTGCCCGAGGATGTCCAGGATGCGTTCCTGAAGACCATCGCGGGTCTCGAGAACGTTCACGTGAAACGCCCGGGCTATGCGATCGAGTACGACTACGTGGATCCGCGCGAGCTGCATCCGAGCCTCGAGACCAAGGCCGTGGGCGGGCTGTTCCTCGCCGGCCAGATCAACGGCACCACGGGATACGAAGAAGCGGGCGCGCAAGGCCTCATTGCGGGTCTCAATGCCGCGAAGGTCGCGGGGGCGACTTTGATCGCTTCGCCGTGACACGGGCCGACGGCTATCTCGGCGTGATGATCGACGATCTCGTGACGCGCGGCGTCACCGAGCCCTACCGGATGTTCACCTCGCGGGCGGAATACCGGCTCATGCTCCGCGCCGACAACGCGGACCAGCGGCTGACGCCGCTCGGCATCGCCGTGGGCTGTGTGGGCGCCGAGCGGCGCCGGTCTTATGAGGCGAAGGCGGAACGTCTGGCGGTGGGTGCCGAACTCCTCCGCGCCCTGACGCTCACACCGACTGAAGCCGCGAAGGCCGGGCTTACCATCAATCGGGATGGGCGCAAGCGCAGCGCCTTCGATCTCTTAAGCTATCCGGAGATCGATCTGGCGTGTCTCACGCATATTTGGCCGGAGATTGGTGCGCTCGATCTGACCATCGCGAACCAACTCGCGATCGATGCGCGCTACGCGGTCTATATCGCGCGGCAGGAAATGGACGTCGCCGCGTTCCGCAAGGACGAGGCGATCGCAATCCCCGCCGACTTTTCCTACGAGGCGCTTCCGGGGCTATCCAACGAGCTCCGGCAGAAGTTGACCCGGCATCGGCCGGCGAGCCTCGGCCAAGCCGCGCGCCTCGACGGGATGACGCCGGCGGCGCTGATGTTGCTCCTCGCCCATGTGAAAAAAGGCGCACCGGCGAAAAGCGCATGAGTGCGGACACTAAGCGCGGCGCCCTCGCCTCGAGTGCGGAATCGTTCGCCGAAACCTTTAAAGTTTCACATGAAACAATCCACAGGCTAGAGCGCTTTGTGGAGCTCCTGGAGCACTGGCAGAAAACGACGAATCTCGTCGCCCCCTCCACGCTTCCCGACGTCTGGAGCCGCCACCTGGCCGACTCAGCACAGCTTTCAGGGCTTGCACCGAAAGCACGACTCTGGCTCGATCTAGGATCGGGCGGCGGCTTTCCAGGAATGGTCGTCGCCATCCTTCGAACCGGCGATCCGGACTTCCGCATGCATCTCGTTGAATCGAATCACAAAAAATGCGCGTTCCTCGGCCAGGTCGCTCGGGCCGTTGAGGCCCCTGTGGACATTCACGCGATGCGTATTGAACAGTTTGCCGAAAACGCCCAAAGCCTAAGGCTGGACGTGGTCAGCGCCCGCGCGCTCGCGCCGCTGCCCCGTCTCTTGGAGCTTGCAGAGCCGTTTCTGCGAGGTGAAACCCGGGGGCTGTTCCTGAAAGGCCGCGAGACAGAAGCCGAGATCGCCTCCGCCCAAGACCGGTGGAGCTTCGATCATGCGTGCCATCCCAGCATGACCGCAGACGACGCGCGGATTGTCGAGATCACGAACCTGCGCGGGAGGCCCGCATGAGCCGGAACGCCATGCGCGTCATCGCACTCGCCAATCAGAAGGGCGGCGTCGGCAAGACCACCACCGCGATCAATCTCGGCACCGCCCTCGCCGCCGTCGGCGAACGCGTGCTGATCGTCGATCTCGATCCGCAAGGCAATGCCTCCACGGGGCTCGGGATCGAACAGCGCGAACACTCGACCTTCGACGTTCTCACGGGCGACTCCTCGATCCTCGACGCCAAGGTCGCGACGCATGTTCCGCGCCTGTCGATCATCCCGGCGACCATCGATCTGATGTCGTTCGAGCGGGAGGTCGGCGAAAGCAGCGGCAAACACTACCGTCTACGCGATTGCTTCGCCGAGCTTGCGGCCAGCGAGACCGACGATGCCCGCACCACCTATGTGCTGATCGACTGCCCGCCCTCACTCAACCTTCTGACCCTGAATGCCTTGGCGGCGGCAGACGCCGTGCTGGTGCCGCTGCAATGCGAGTTCTTTGCCTTGGAGGGTCTGGCGCAGCTCTTGAGCACCGTCGAGGAGATCCGCGGCCGGCTCAATCCGAAGCTGCGCATCCATGGCGTGGTGCTGACGATGTACGACCAGCGCACCAGCCTGTCGGATCAGGTGGTGCAGGACGTGCGGGATGTCCTCGGCGACAAGGTCTACACGACCGTGATCCCCCGGAACGTGCGCGTGGCCGAGTCGCCGTCGCACGGCAAACCCGTTCTTCTCTACGATTACAAGTGCAGTGGAAGCCAAGCCTATATCCAGCTCGCCTCGGAGGTCATCGAGCGCGAGCGGCGGATCAAGGCGGCATGATGCGGGGGCGGCCCAATGCCGTCCGGAACTGGAGACCAAGAAGATGGCAGTGAGCGCACAGAAGAAGCGATTGGGCCGGAGCCTCGCCTCCCTCATCGGAGACGAGCCGACGGGAGCCCCGCTCGCTTCCGAGGATCAGCGAACCGTGGCTCTATCGGCGCTCAAGGCGAGTTCCTACAACCCGCGGCGCGACTTCCCCGATGCCCAGCTCGATGAGCTCGCGGCGTCCATTCGCGAGCGCGGTCTGGTGCAGCCGCTCGTCGTGCGGCCGAAGGGAACCGACAAATACGAGATCGTCGCCGGCGAGCGCCGCTGGCGCGCGGCCCAGCGGGCCAACCTCCACGAGGTTCCCGTTATCATCCGTACACTGACGGATAAGGAAGCGATCGAGATCGCGATCATCGAGAACGTTCAGCGCGAGGACCTCAACGCCATCGAAGAGGGCGAGGGCTATCAGGCGCTCATGGACGGTCACGACTACACCCAGGAAGACCTGTCCAAGGTCATCGGCAAGAGCCGCAGTCACCTTGCCAATACGCTCCGCCTACTGAAGTTGCCCAAGGCTGTCCGTGACCTTGTCCGCAATGGCGATCTCAGTGCAGGTCACGCCCGCGCGCTGATCGGGCGCGATGATGCCGCGCAGCTTGCCGAGCGTATCGTCAAGGAAGGCCTGACCGTGCGCCAGGTGGAGGCGCTGGCCCAGGAACAAAAGGCCAAGGGCAAGACGAAAGCCAAGGCCGGCAAGGACGCCAATACGCGCGCCGCCGAGACGGAGCTGCACGAGGCGCTGGGCCTGCGTGTCGAGATCAAGAGCGGACGCGGCGAACGCGGCGAGCTGCGCATTCGCTACACGAATTTCGATCAGCTCGAAGACTTGCGCGAACGGCTCATGCGCACACCCGGCCGCTAGCCGCAATCGTCGTTCCTAAATACGACGTATACGGATGTTATGCCGCGTCGGCGCCGAGAAACTCTTCGGCCTTGAATAGAGACTTGAAGGGAACGCCTGCGCCGGCATAGAGCGCCGCCGCGCCTTCGCCACGGTCGAGGATCGAGATGACCAGGGACACCTTGGCGCCGGCGTCCTCGACGACCTTGACCGCATCCATGGCGGAGCCGCCCGTCGTCGTTACGTCTTCGAGAATGACGACCGTCTTCCCTGTGATGTCATTTCCGTCGACGCGCTTCTTGGTGCCGTGGTCCTTGACCGCTTTGCGCACGAAGAAGCCGGGCAGGTAGCGCCCATAGGCGGGAGACTTCATGGCGACAGGCGCGATCAAGGGAACGGCGCCCATCTCGAGCCCGCCGACGGCGTCCGCCTCGATGCCCTCGAGCTCCTGAAGAATAAGCTCGGCCATCAGCGCCGCGCCGTCCGGGTCGAGCATCGCCGGCTTCATATCGAAGTAGTAGGTGCTCTCCTTGCCCGAGGCGAGGACCACCTTCCCGCGCCGGAAGGCCTTCGCCTGCAACAGCATGAAGAGCTTGTTGCGGCGCTCGAACGTCGCGGGGTCCTGTCCGGCAGCCTGGTGCTCCATTGCGCATCCCTCTGTAAGTGAAGTCGCCTACTGAATAAGAACGCGCAGGCGCGGCGTCAAACCTTTGACGCGAGCGCCAACAGAAGCCGTTCGCCAAAGGCCGGCCCAAGGTCAGGCGACCGCCGGGTCCGGCGCACGGCCTCTTGAATCAAGGGCAGGGTGCTCGCCAGCCGCCGGGCGCCCCATTTGCGGCAATGGCTGAGAAACACGTCCCGCTGCTTGTAGTGCAGTGGCGGCCGCAGCTTCTTGGCGCCGTCCTCGATCGTGCCCTTGTGGGTGGCGACGAGGTAGAGCTTGGTGAAATGGCGCGACAAGGCGCCGAGGGCCACGGTGCGGTCCGTGCCCGACGCGGCCAGCCGGTTGAGTTCGCGCAAAGCCTTTGCGGCATCGCCGGCACTCACGGCGTAGACGAAATTGTCGAGGGCGATCTCCGACGCGTCCCCGACGATGGCGGCGACGTCGTCATGAGTGACCTGTTCCGCGCCTTGCGCATAGAGGGCGAGCTTGGCGACCTCGCCCCGCGACAGCGCCTGGTCGGCCCCGAGGCGTCCCATCAGATAGGCCTTGGTCTCACGGTCGATGGACAAATGGCTCTTGGCGAGTTCCGTCTCGATCAGCTCCGATAGGCCCCGCTCGTCCGCATAGCAGGGCAGGGCAGCGGCCTCGGCATGCTTCTCGAACAGCTTCCGTAGCGCCGAATCGGGCCGGAGATTTCCCGCCTCGATGACGAGGGGATTGTCGAAAGGCTCCGAGAACAGGGCCTTGAGCGCGGCGACGTCGAGTTTGGCTCCGGCCTTCGCCCGCACGACCTTGCCGGAGGCGAACATGGATCGCGTCCTGCATTCGACCTCCAGCCGGGCCGGATCCTCCGCGAAGTCCCGGTCGTCCAGGCGGACCACCTCGGCGTCCTTGCCTAGTCTGTCGGCCAGAGTCTTGGCGAGAGCGGCCGCCCGCTCCGACACGAGCCCGGCATCGGGCCCATAGACCAGCATGGCCCGGCACGCGGGATCCGGAGACCGGAGGAATCGTGAAACGGTGGCGGCTTTATAGGCGACCATGGGACCAAGGAATCATGGGCTCAAACTCGGGCTCAAGCCAGCACGGGGCGTGACCGCCCGCAAATCATGAGAACGCCGCCGGGCCGGTGAGGCTGGCTACGTGGTCGCAAGGTAGGCCGCGAGTTGGCTCTTGATGCTTTGCGAGACCGTCTCGGCGGCGCGGTCCTCGGCGTTGTACCGGGCCCGCACATTCGCGAACACTTCCTGGAAGCGCGTGTACGGCGCCCGCGAAACGGCCTTGCCTTCGTGGATGACCTTGCCGGTGGCGATGTCCGTGAGCCTATACGTGGCCTGGAGCTGGTAGACCTGCCCTTGCGCGTTACCGGTCACCTGCACGAGCTGCTGAATGTCGCGCTCTTTCAGGGCAATCTTGAGCTGGTAGCGGGGGGTCGGCGCGGCGCCGCCGCCGGTGTTCGAGAAGATCAGCTCGTTGCGGACCTTCTGCCCGACACGGCCGGGGATCGGCTGCACGTCGACCGCCGACATCGCCTCCGAAAGCCGTGCCCCGGAGGCGGTCGTTGTATTGCTGCCGTACAGCGGCTGGAATCCGCAGCCCGCCAGGCCCAGCCCGGCGATGGCGGCTACCGCGACAACAGCGAATGCGCGACTACGCGACCACATTGACGATCCTCTGTGGTACGACCACGATCTTCCGAATTTCCCGTCCCTCAATGGCGCGCGCGACCGGAGCCAGCGCAAGCGCCGCAGCCTCAATATCTTCTTTCGAGGCGTCGCGCGCAATCGTCAATTCGCCTCGCCTCTTGCCATTCACCTGGACGGCGATTGTGACCGAATCTTCGGTCAACAATGAGGACTCGGCCTCGGGCCAGGCCTGTTCGGCCACAAGGCCTTGATTTCCCATGATTTTCCAGCATTCCTCGGCCAAGTGCGGCACCATGGGCGCTGCCACCCGCACCAGAGCCTCGGCAGCCTCGCGAATCGCGAATTTGACCCCCTCGCTTGGGGCTTCGGCCTGCAGCGCCGAGGAAAGGGTACCGGCCAGCTCGTAGATCTGTGCCACGGCCGAGTTGAATCGCAGCCGCTCGACGGCGCTCGTGACCGCCGCGATGGTCTTGTGGGTCGCCCGGCGCAGGGCAAGCGCGTTGCCGTCCAAGTCCGCCGGACAGGCGGTTCCGGCAGCGGCGCCCTTCTGCGCCGCCTCGCCGGCGAGGCGCCAGATGCGCTGCAGGAACCGGTGGGCGCCGTCGACGCCGCCCGTGGTCCACTCGATGTCGCGCTCGGGTGGGGTATCGGAGAGCATGAACCACCGGGCCGTATCGGCGCCGTAGGTCCCGATGATGCTGTCCGGATCGACGACGTTCTTCTTCGACTTCGACATCGATTCGACGGCGCCGACCGTGACGGGCGCGCCGGTTGAGACGTGTACGGACTTTCCGTCGCGCGTGGCGACGTCTTCCGGGAACAGCCACTTGCCGTCCTCGTCCTTGTAGGTCTCGTGGGTGACCATGCCTTGGGTGAACAGGCCCTGGAAGGGCTCGTCGAGCGCCACGTGTCCGGTCTTGTGCATGGCGCGCGTGAAGAAGCGCGCATAGAGCAGATGCAGAATCGCGTGCTCGACGCCGCCGATATATTGGTCCACGGGCAGCCAATAGCCGACCGCGTTCGTGTCGGTCGGCACGCTGGCCCGCGGCGAACAGAACCGCGCGAAGTACCAGGACGAATCGACGAACGTATCCATGGTGTCGGTCTCGCGCGTCGCCGCGCCGCCGCATTTGGGACAGGACACCTTCTTCCAGGTGGGATGCCGGTCGAGCGGATTGCCGGGCACGTCGAAGGTTACGTCCTCGGGCAGCTTGACGGGCAGATCCTCGTCCGGCACCGGCACGAGCCCGCAGGTCTCGCAATGGATCATGGGGATGGGACAGCCCCAATAGCGCTGGCGGGAGATGCCCCAGTCGCGCAAGCGGAACTGCGTCTTGCGCACCCCCTGCGGTGCCCCGCCGACCTCGCGCGCCTCCAGGCGATCGGCCATGGCGTTCTTGGCATCGACCACGGCCAACCCGTCGAGGAAGCCGGAATTGAACAATGTTCCGTCGCCCGTATAGGCTTCCTCGCCGACCTCGAACGCTTTGGGGTCCGCGCCGGGCGGCAGCACCACGGGCAGTACGGGCAGCCCATAGGCGCGGGCGAATTCCAGGTCGCGCTGATCGTGCGCCGGACAGCCGAAGACGGCGCCGGTGCCGTACTCCATGAGAATGAAGTTGGCGATGTAGACCGGCAGCTCGGCCCCTTCGATCATTGGATGCGCGACGCGCACGCCCGTATCGTAGCCCTTCTTCTCCAGCGTCTCGATTTCCGCCGCGCTCGTGCCGTGCCGCTGGCACTCCTCGACGAAGGCGCGCGCTTCCGGGTTAGAGGAGGCGATGGCCTGCGCAAGCGCATGATCGGGCGCGATGGCCACGAAGGACGCCCCGAACAGCGTATCGGGACGCGTGGTGAAGACCTCGACGGTCTCGAAGCCCTCCGGGCTGCCGCCAGGCGATGTCTCGAACTTGAGGAGCAGACCTTCGGATTTCCCGATCCAGTTCGCCTGCATCAGGCGCACCTTGTCCGGCCAGCGCTCGAGCGTTTCGAGCGCGTCCAACAAATCCTGGGCATAGTCCGTGATCTTGAACACCCATTCGGGCTGCTCGCGTTGCTCCACCAGCGCGCCCGAGCGCCAGCCGCGCCCGTCGATGACCTGCTCGTTGGCGAGCACGGTGTTGTCGACCGGGTCCCAGTTCACCTTGCGCGTCTTGCGGTCGACGAGGCCCGCCGCGAGCATGTCGAGAAAGAGCTTCTGCTGCTGGTGGTAGTATTCCAGATCGCAGGTGGCGATCTCCCGCGACCAGTCCAGCGACAGGCCCATGCTCTTCAGCTGGCCGCGCATGGTCGCGATATTGTCGTAGGTCCACTTGCCCGGATGGACGCCGCGCTCGATGGCGGCGTTCTCGGCCGGCAGGCCGAAGGCGTCCCAGCCCATGGGATGCAGCACGTTGTAGCCGCGCGCGCGCATGAAACGCGCCACCACGTCGCCCATGGTGTAGTTGCGCACGTGGCCCATGTGGATCCGCCCCGAAGGATACGGAAACATCTCGAGCACGTAGTATTTCGGGCGCCCGCCATCCTCCTGCGCCTCGAACAGGCCCCTGTCGTCCCAGGCCTTCTGCCAGTGCTTTTCACGTGCCGGCGCGTCGTAGCGATCCGCGGCCATAGTCACCCCATTCTTTTCTCGATTGCGCGGCAATCGAAACCAAATCGGCAACCGGGTCAAGCGCGCGGTGATGCCGTGCGGCGGCATGACCTGCGCGGGTGCTGGACATGCTGGGTGCTGCCGCTAATGATGGGCGCCGGGAATCCCGCATGAACACAGAAAGCCACTCCGCCGCCGAAATTCCGGCCCGCCTGAACCAGGTTCGGGAGGATATCCGTCTTGCCTGCGAGGGCGCGGATCGCCCGGCCGACGCCGTCGAGTTGGTGGCCGTCAGCAAGACCATGCCCGCCGCCGCAATCGAAGACGCCATCGAGGCGGGCCAGCGCGTCTTCGGCGAGAACCGCGTGCAGGAAGCATTGGGCAAGTGGCCGGCGCTGAAGGAGCTTCACCCCGGCATCGAACTGCATCTCATCGGACCGCTGCAGACGAACAAGGTCAAGGACGCCGTGGCGCTGTTCGATGTCATCCAGACCGTGGACCGGCCGAAGCTTGCGCGGGCCCTCGCCGAGGAAATGGAGCGCACGGGCAAGCGCCCGCGCTGCCTGGTCCAGGTGAATACGGGCGAGGAGCCGCAAAAGGCCGGAGTGGCGCCGGACGACGTTGCCGAATTCGTCGAGCTCTGCCGCGAGACCTTCAACCTGCCGATCGAGGGACTGATGTGCATTCCCCCGGTCGATGAAGAGCCAGCCATGCACTTCGCCTTGCTGGCCAAGCTGGCGGACGAACTCGGCCTCCCCGAACTCAGCATGGGCATGAGCGGCGACTTCGAAACGGCGATCGTTTTCGGGGCGACCCATGTCCGGGTCGGTACGGCAATCTTCGGCGCGCGCGTCCTGCTCGACTAGGCGGCGCCGGCTAGGGCAGCACCAGAAAACGCCCGCCTGGACGCAGCTGGGCGAGCACTGCTTGCAGATCCCGCAGCGAGAAGGCGATGCAGCCCTCTGTCGGCGTGTAGCCTGGCCGGGCGAGGTGACTGAAGATCGCGCTGCCGCGCCCCCGGATTCGCGGCCGGTCGTTGTGTCCCAGAACCAGCACGATGTCGTAGAGCGCGTCCTCGCGCAGCATGGACTCGGTGCTCGGGCCGTAGGGAATGCGGACGTGGCGGTTGTAGTTTCGGTCCGACGGGTCGTCGCACCAGCCGTCGCGCGGGTTGATCGCCTTGAGGGGAAACGGGGTGCGCGGCCGTAAGAGCCGGTCTGCCCGGTAGAACACGCGGCGCACGGGCAGCGGCCCAGTTGGTGTGCCGCCGTCGCCTTCGCGTTTGAGCGGCTTGATGCCGCCTCGGCCGAGTGCCGCCCGGCGGACGCCATGGGCGAGCTGTACCCGCGCCTCCGTCGGCCGTCCGGGCGCGCGGCGGACAATGATGGGCTTGGGCCGTTTCACGCCCGCGGGGCCTCCATTCGCCAATACGCCAGAGAATCGATATACTTGTAGCTTCGCTGCGCCCCCTTAAGAACGTGTACCGAGAAACTGTCCTGCTGGCGACCAGCAACAAGCCCTTGGCAGAAATCAGTCGGGAAGGACCGCCCCATGAGCAATGCGCGCAAGATCCTCATCATCGACGATGACGATGAGCTGCGCGAGTCCTTGAGCGAGCAGCTGTCGCTGCACGAGGAGTTCGAAACAGAACTCGCCTCGACGGCGCAGGACGGACTCAAGCTTGCCCGCAACGGCCATGTGGATCTGGTCCTGCTGGACGTGGGGCTGCCGGATCTCGACGGCCGCGAGGCCTGCAAGCTCCTGCGGCGCGGCGGCTTCAAGGGGCCGATCATCATGCTGACGGGCCAAAGCTCCGATGCCGACACCATTCTGGGTCTCGAGTCGGGCGCGAACGACTATGTCACCAAGCCGTTCCGGCTCGGTGTCCTTCTGGCGCGCATCCGCGCCCAGCTCCGGCAGCACGAGCAGAGTGAGGACGCTGTCTTCACCATCGGGCCGTACACGTTCAAGCCTGCCTCGAAGCTGCTGCTGGAGGCCAATGGCGGGAAGAAGATCCGGCTCACCGAGAAAGAGACGTCGATCCTCAAATATCTCTACCGCGCCGGAGAGCGCGTGGTGACGCGCGACGTCCTGCTGCACGAAGTCTGGGGCTACAACGCCGGGGTCACGACCCACACGCTCGAGACCCACATCTACCGTCTGCGCCAGAAGATCGAGAAGGATCCGTCCCAGGCCGAGCTTCTGATCACCGAGACGGGCGGCTACAAGCTCGTTCCCTGATAGGTCTTTACCGACAAGCGGCCGAGAGCCGCGTCACCCGATCTCGAAATCCGAAATCACCGGCACATGGTCCGACGTGCGCTCCCAGTCGCGCGTCTCTTGCAGGACCCGCATGGCGACAGCCGCGCCCTCCAAGGCCGGCGTCGTCCAGATATGGTCGAGGCGGCGCCCTCGGTTGGAGACGCGCCAGTCGCGGTTGCGGTAGCTCCACCAGGTGAACAGCGATTCCTCCGGCGGCACGTGGCGGCGCATGACGTCGATCCAGTCGTGCGACGCGAGCGCCTTTGCCATCCGTTCGGTCTCGGGCGGCGTGTGGCTGACGACTTTCAGAAGCTGTTTGTGAGACCACACATCCGTCGGCAGCGGCGCCACGTTGAGATCTCCGACCAGGATCATGCGGTTCTTGGCCTTGGTCTTGTGTGCCGCCGACCAAGCCGTCAGGGCATCGAGGAAATCGAGCTTGTGCTGGAACTTGGTGTTGGCCACCGGATCGGGAATGTCGCCCCCGGCGGGTATATAAAAATTATGCAAAGTCAGCGGCTTATGACCGATCAGGCCGTCGTCCAGCACGACGGAGACGTGGCGTGCGTGCCCGTCGCCGCACAGATCCATGCGGTCCATTTTCACGAGGGGAATTTTCGAAACCGTCGCCACGCCGTGGTAGCCCTTCTGGCCGGTCACGGCGATATGCGGAAAGCCCATCGCCTCGAAGGCGGCGCGTGGGAACTGATCCTCCTGGCACTTAATCTCTTGCAGACAGAGCACGTCCGGGTTTTCGGCGCGCACGAAGCGTTGAACGAGATCGAGCCGAAGGCGAACGGAGTTGATATTCCACGTGGCCAGTCTGAAACGCATGATCAGGCTTGCTAATCCGTCACCGGGGCCCGCGCAATGGTAACGGCCGGCTAAGGCGCTGTTTTCTGGGGATGGCGGCCCAACAAGACTCCGGGCAAAGAAAAAGGCGTCCAACCGCTGCGCGGGGTTGGACGCCTAAAGCGCGTTCTTCGCGCGAGCCGGGAGGGAAGCCGGCTCGAGCAGACCACACCTTCGGCTAGACGGGGGGCACTGCCGATGAAAAGCGATGTGGTCCGCTTCTGATCCAGAGATATGCAGTCCCACCGCCGACTTCAAGCTTTGCCACAAGAAAAACTTAATAAGTAGTAAAGAAGATGAAGCTAATGCCGTAAGTCTCTGATTCAGCCACCCATTCTAAATGGGTTGGTCTCTTCCTTAATCTTGAAGAAAGTAGGCGATTTCTTGCGCCCGCGGACGAGACTGTCCACCGTCACGCGTGTGGTCAGGCCTTGCGCGTCCGTGATGGTCCACTCCTGCAGTTCGAGAGTACCGCCGGACTTGAACAAGAGCCGGATATGCCCGGCTGTCCCCTTCTGGTCCTCCAGCGTGATCGCCAGGCTGCCGTTGTCGCGCTCGACGCCGACAATCTTGGCGTCCCGTCCGAGATCGACCGTCTTCCCCAGCAGCAGCCGGAACGGGGTCGACTTGATGGGATATTTCTCGACTGTCTTCAGGCTCGTGTCCTGAATACCGAGCGAGTGACCGTCGGCCACGATGCGCAACGGGCTCGGGGGCGCATAGTCGAAGCGGATCTTTCCGGGACGCAGCACGTAGAAACGACCGTGCGTGCGGTTGTTGCTCGCGTCCGTCTGACTGAAATTGCCCTCAAGGCTCGTCATGCCGTTGAAGTAGGCGTTGATCTTGCTGACCGCCGCGGCTTGCTGCTGCCCGACCAGCGGAGTCGGACCCTTGGCTTGCTCGACCGCAACCTGCCAGCTCCCTCCCTCGTCAACCTTCGGCGGTACAACCTCTTCAACCGGGACCGCGCTCTCGACCGGCAGAACGCTCTGGTCGATGCTTGGACGCAGAGCCTCGGGAGATGCGGGTTGTGGCGCGGGTGTCTTGGTGACGGTTGTCGAGGAGCCCTGAGCATATGCCAGACCCATGGTCAGGCAGAACGCAATCGGCAGACCTGCGGCAGCTCGTGCAGCGCAGCCTTTCGTCATAAATCCCCCATCATCGGAGCCCGCTTGGCGAGGACGTGTGTTCAACGCCTCGGAATAGACGATTCCGCAAAATATGGTCAACTTCTTGGCGGCGACCCGTTTTGTCGCGGGGGTCTAGTAGGGGGAGGCGCCGTCGTCGTTGCCGACGAGGATTTCACGCTTGCCGGCGTGGTTGGCGGGGCCGATCAGGCCTTCCTTCTCCATCCGCTCGATCAGGGTGGCGGCACGGTTGTAGCCGATCCCCAAGCGCCGCTGAATGTAGCTGGTCGAGACCTTCTTGTCGCGGAGCACCACGGCCACGGCCTGATCGTAGAGGTCGTTGCTGCCGTCGCCATACTCGGCCGCGCCGCCATCCTCGTCGTCGCCGGACTCATCGTCCTCGGTGATCGCATCGAGATAGGCAGGCACGCCCTGTTTCTTCAGATGGCGGACGACTTTCTCCACCTCATCATCCGACACGAACGGGCCATGGACGCGGATGATCCGGCCGCCGCCCGCCATGTAGAGCATGTCGCCCTGACCCAGGAGCTGCTCGGCGCCCTGCTCGCCCAGGATCGTGCGGCTGTCGATCTTGGAGGTCACCATGAAGCTGATCCGCGTCGGGAAGTTCGCCTTGATGGTACCGGTGATGACATCCACGCTCGGCCGCTGCGTCGCGGTGATGAGGTGAATACCGGCCGCGCGGGCCATCTGCGCCAGGCGCTGGACTGCCGCCTCGATGTCCTTGCCGGCGACCATCATGAGGTCCGCCATCTCGTCGACGATGACGACGATGTACGGCATCGCCTCATAGTCCATCTCTTCTTGTTCGTAGATGGCCTGCCCGGTTTCGCGATCGAAGCCGGTTTGCACCGTCCGGGTCAGGGTCTCACCCTTGGCCTCGGCTTGTGCGATGCGGGCGTTGTAGCCCTTGATGTCCCGCACACCGAGCTTGGACATGCGCTTGTAGCGCTCCTCCATCTCGCGAACCGTCCATTTCAAGGCGACGACGGCCTTTTTCGGATCGGTCACGACGGGCGCAAGGAGATGCGGAATGCCGTCATAGACCGACAATTCCAGCATCTTCGGGTCGATCATGATGAACTTGCACTGCTCCGGCGACAGTCGATAGAGCAGCGACAGGATCATCGTGTTGATGCCGACGGACTTACCCGAGCCTGTCGTACCGGCGATGAGCAGATGGGGCATCCGCGACAGGTCGGCGACCATGGGTTCGCCGCCGATGGTCTTGCCGAGCGACAACGCGAGCCGCGCATCGGTTTGCTGGAAGTCGGGCGATTCGAACAGTTCACGGAGCATCACCATCTCGCGCCGCTCGTTCGGAAGCTCGATGCCGATGGCATTGCGTCCGGGTACGACGGCGACGCGGGCGGCGATGGCGCTCATGGACCGGGCGATGTCGTCGGCGAGACCGATCACGCGCGACGACTTCGTGCCGGGTGCAGGCTCCAGCTCGTAGAGAGTGACCACGGGCCCCGGGCGCACATTCGTGATTTCGCCCTTCACGCCGAAGTCCTGAAGCACGCCCTCGAGCTCGCGGGCATTCTCCTGCAACGTCTCGTCGCTGATCCCGGCGCCCCGTGCGACGCGCGGCTTGGCCTGCAGCAGCCTCACGGACGGCGGGTCGAATGGTGCACCGCTCGGGCGCGCCGCAACCCGCGTTTGCTTGCGGACCGGTTTGCGCTGCGGCTCCTCGGTGCGTGTGATGCGGTACCCGGGGTCTGCGGGACCGTCCTCATCGTCGTAGGAGTCCTCGGCATAGCGATTGTCGACGAGCGGCGCCGGTCCGAAGGACGGCTCGATGCGGCCGTCGTCGTAGGCGAGCAGCCTCTGCTCCTCCTCCGCGTCTTCCCAGGGCTGGAGATCTGGCTCCAGGTCCTCGTCGGCCTCGAGGTCGTCGTCATCCACGGCCGCGGCGCTCGGCTTGCGGCGGAACAGCCGCCGCACACGCGCGAAACTGTCGATGGACACATGCATCGCAGCGCCGAGCCAGGCGTTGGCCCACTCCTCGGCGGCGCTCGGACGTGGGGCCCACAAGCTGACCAGCTTCGAGACGCTGGTGCCGCTTGCGAAGAACAAGAGCCCGAAGCCGGCGATCATGAACACGAGGCCGGCGACGAAGGACACAGCCGCTTCAGGCAGGAACGGTCCGATGACATGGGCCCCGGCCATGATGAAGTCCCCGAGGATGCCGCCGAGCCCGTTCGGCAGCGGCCAGCTCTTGGGCTGGGGCAGTCCGGCGAAGGCGGCGGCGAGGAGAAGGCCGGCGAAGGGCCACGCCAAGAGGCGATACTTGATCTTGCCGGGAACCGTATTGGTCACGAGATGCCAGCCCCAGGCTGCCAGCGGCAGGAACATGAAGATCGCGGCAAGTCCCAGGGATTGAATCCCGAGATCCGCGATCACGGCGCCCCAATCTCCCAGAAGATTGCGCGGAACGACGGGGGTCGCATTGTTGAGGCTGGGATCGTGGACGGACCAGGTCGCCAGCGCCAGCCACACGGCGCAGGCCCCTGCGATCAGGACAAACCCGTAGGTGCCGAACATCAGGCGCCGCAGGCCATGCGCGACAGCGCTCGGCAGGAGGCGTCGCTTCGGTTCTGATCTGCCTGTTGCTGCCATACCGCTTGCTCGCTGTCCCTCTAGCCCAATGTGGCGACGATCCGCGCAAGGCCGTCGCGCGTTGTCTCCGCGTCGTGCACGAGCGCAAGGCGGACGTAGTCCCGGCCGGGATCGGCCTGGCCGTCTTGCGACTTCGTGAGATAGGTCCCTGGGAGAACTTTGACGCCACATCCTTTCCAAAGGGTTTTCGCGGCCTCTTCGCCGCCCCCGAAATCGGCCATATTCAGCCAAAGAAAAAAGCCGCCTTCCGGCCTGGCATAGCCGTACCGGTCTTGAAGAATGGCCTCTGCGGCCTCGAAATTGGCCCGGTAGACGGCGCGCGCCTGCTCCACATGGGTCTCGTCGGCCCACGCCGCGGCGGAAACGTATTGGATCGGCAAGGGAACCTGGGGGCAGGCAACGTTCCGAAAGCGCCCGAAAGCAGCCAAAAACGCCGGATCACCCGCGATAAATCCCGATCGCAGGCCCGGAAGCCCGGAGCGTTTCGACAGGGACTGGAAGGAAACCACGTTGGCGAGGCTGCCCGTGGTCTCCAGCGCCACCTCCAAGGCGCCTGGGGGCGGCGTATCGGCATAGATCTCCGAATAGCATTCGTCGGCGCAGAGCAGAAAATCGTGGGCCCAGGCGAGGCGAATCGCCTTCTCGAGATAGTCACGAGAGGCCACGGCGCCTTCGGGATTTGACGGCGAGCACAGATAGAGCGCCGCCGTCCGCTGAAGAAGCACCGGATCCAGGCTGTCGAGATCCGGCAGAAATCCTGTATCGGCGCCGGATCTCAGAAAGATGGGCTCGGCGCCCGCAACCGCCGAGGCCGCCGCGTAGACTTGATAGAACGGGTTCGGAATGAGGACGGCCCGGTCGGCGATGTTCGGCTTTCGCGCTAGCGCCGGAAAGATCGCGGAGAAGAGTCCCTCCCGCGAGCCGTTGAGCGGCAGCACATGCCGTTCCGGGTCGGCCACGCCGTCAAGCGCAGGGTAGCGCCGCCCGAGCCACCCGCAGATGGCCTGGCGCAATTCCGGTATGCCGCGAATGGGCGGGTATTTTCCGAACGAGGCAACATGCTCGTCCAGCACGGGCTGCACGAAGGGGGGCAGCGCCGTGTGCGGCTCCCCAGCGAGAACAGAATGGGGTCGGCCCCGGGAGGCGTGTCCTCCAGCAACGCGTTCAGCCGGGCAAACGGCGATTGGATCAGGGCGTCGAGGGCGGTTTCGGCGGCGGCTTTAGAGTTGGTCATCGTGCGCCTGCGTGTAGGCCAAGTCGTGGCTCGCAGCAACGGCGCGGCTTGCAGCCATGCCGCGCTCGGACGTTGCGCGGCTCGACATAAAGAGACCCCGGCATCGAAGTGATGCCGGGGTCCGAGGTGGAGCTAGCTGTCAAGGGAGGAGGAGACCTAGCTCAAATTCTCCAATGTTCTTGTCCCTCTTTGTTTTGCGCGAAGGCTTATTGGACGGTCTCACCATGGAGATTGATGTCCAAGCCCTCGATCTCGACCGGCTCGCTGACCCGGAGACCCACCAGAATGTTGGTGACGATCAGGATCACGAAGGTCGCGATCGCGCACCACACGATGGTGGCGACGATGCCCCAAAGCTGGGTCAGCACCTGGCCGGGGTTGCCCTCGAGCAGGCCGGCCGTACCGCCGATCGCCTCAACGGCGAAGACGCCGGTGAGGATGGCGCCGACGATACCGCCAACGCCGTGGATGCCCCAGACGTCGAGCGAGTCGTCATAGCCAAGAGCCTTCTTCACGGCAGTCGACATGAAGAAGCAGATCACACCGGCGGCAATACCGATCCAGAGTGCGCCCCAACCATCGACGAAGCCGCAAGCCGGGGTAATGGCCACGAGGCCCGCAACGGCACCGGAGATGATACCGAGTACGGACGGCTTCTTGTGGACGAGCCATTCGACGAACATCCAGGCAAGAGCCGCAGCTGCCGTCGCGACTTGCGTCGCAAGCATGGCCATGCCGGCGCCGCCATTGGCACCGAGAGCCGAACCGGCGTTGAAGCCGAACCAGCCAACCCACAGCAGCGAAGCACCGATCACGCTGAGCACCAGGTTATGCGGTGCCATGTTCTCGTTCGGGTAACCCACACGCTTGCCGAGGAAGATACACGCCACGAGAGCGGCAACACCGGCATTGATGTGAACGACCGTACCGCCAGCGAAGTCGAGAACGCCGTCCTCGGAGAGGAAGCCGCCGCCCCAGACCCAGTGCCAGACCGGCACATAGACGATGATCAGCCACAGGCACATGAAGATGCACACGGCGGAGAACTTCATGCGGTCCGCAAAAGCACCCACGATCAGGGCCGGGGTAATGGCCGCGAAGGTGAGCTGGAACATGAAGAACACCGACTCGGGGATCGTGCCGCTCAACGTGTCCGAACCGATACCGGCAAGGAACATTTTGTCGAAGCCGCCGATATACGCGTTCAGTGAACCGCCGTCGGTCGCAGCCAGCGAGTAGCCGACGAAGTACCACAGCAGCGTCATCAAGCAGACGATTGCAAACACCTGCATGAGGACAGCCAGAACGCCCTTCTTACGGACGAGGCCGCCATAGAACAGGGCGAGACCGGGAATGGACATCATCAGCACGATAGCCGTGGCGACGATCATCCAGGCCGTGTCGCCTGTGTCGAGTGTGGCTTCAGGTTCGGCCTCTTCGCCCGCTTCGGCGAGAGGTTCTTCGGCCGGCGGCTCTTCAGCCTGGGCTACCTGAAACTCGGTCATCTGGGCACTTTGAGCAGTGGCCGCCTGAGAGGCGCCCTCAGCAAATGCCGAGTCGGCATGGAACAGCGCTACCAAAAAGAGCGCTGCGACCACGCCGAACATGTATTTGGCAAAGGTCGTCATCTTCAACTTTCCCCCAATCACAGTGCAGATTCGTTGGTTTCGCCGGTGCGAATGCGCACCGTTTGCTCGACGGGAACGACGAAGATCTTGCCATCGCCGATCTGACCGGTCTTCGCGGCCGCGACGATCGCGTCCACGGCGTTGTCGACCATCTTGGCCGGCACCACGACTTCGATCTTGATCTTCGGTAGGAAGTTCACCGCGTACTCGGCGCCACGGTAGATTTCCGTGTGGCCTTTCTGCCGTCCGTATCCCTTGACCTCGGTAACGGTCATGCCTTGCAGTCCAAGCTCTGTGAGGGCTTGGCGCACCTCGTCGAGCTTGAATGGCTTGATGATTGCCATCACCAGCTTCATCTGTTTGAGCCCTCCTAATGTTGACGGCTGTCTGGGCGGATGTTGCCGCAGTTCAGCCGCTGGAACCCGTTGACAGAGTCAAGCTGCGTGCCAAGTCGGCAAATGTGTCCTCAACTCGTTGGTTTTACGGAAATTTTACGATGATGGCCGCGCCCTGCGCATTGGTTGAGCAGCAGCAAGATGCACAGCTATGCAGCAAAACTGACAGGATGCACAGAAAATAGGCTATTTGGACGGCACGCGTTCGCGCACAAGCCCTTCTTGGGCTGTGGAGGCGACGAGGCGCCCATCGCGCGTGAAGAACGTGCCCCGACAGAACGCCCGTGCTGCGCCCGATATCGGGCTGTCTTGAGCGTAGAGAAGCCATTCATCCGCCCGGAAGGGCCGGTGGAACCACAGGGCGTGGTCCAGGCTCGCCAGCATCAGGTTTGGATCGAAAACGAACCGGCCATGGGCGACGAGGGCCGTATCCAGGAGGGTGAAGTCCGAGGCGTAGGCGAGGACACATTGATGTAAGGCCGGGTCGTCGGCCAAGGAGCCGTTCGCCCGAATCCAGATGTACTGGCTCGGGTCGCGCTTCTGCGGCGACAAATAGCGCGATAGATCAACGGGCCGCATCTCGATGGGACGCTCGGCCTGCCAATAGGCCTTGGCCGGAGGCGGCATTCGATCCATCAGCGTCTCGGCGAGGGCGGCCTCGCTCGGGACCTCCTCGGGCGGCGGCACGTCGGGCATAGGCATTTGGTGCTCGAGCCCCTTCTCTTGCCGCTGAAACGACGCCGACATGGAAAAGATCGGGTGGCCGTGCTGAATCGCCACGACGCGCCGGGTCGAGAAGCTCTTGCCATCTCGGAGCCGGTCCACTTCGTAGATGATCGGGACGGCGGGATCGCCAGCGCGCAAAAAATAGGCATGGAGCGAATGGGCACCCCGGTCCTCCACCGTCCGCTGGGCGGCGACAAGGGCCTGACCGATAACCTGGCCGCCGAACACCCGCTGCCAGCCGATCTGGGGACTCAGGCCCCGGTACAGATTGTGCTCCAGGGGTTCAAGGTCGAGGATCGACAGAAGTTGATCGACGGCAGCGCTCATAGGACGGACCTCGTTCGACGGCGTGGGTTGGGGCGACGCGCCCAAGCCCCAGCCCATAGCAGCTTGATTGCGGGTACGAAAAGGCGCTTAGCCCCATCGGGCGCCGTGCCGCTCGCGGTCCGGCACGCAAGATGTGGCGCGGGCGCGCCGGCTCGCCTATAGAAGGCCGGTGTCGCAGAGTGCCAAAGGACAGAGCGGTTTCCACATCGTCGTTGCCGGTGGAGGCTTCGCCGGGGGCGTCCTCGCCTTGGCGCTGGCCCGTCTCGCGCCGAAGACCTGCCACGTGACGCTTGTCGATGCGGCCCCGCCGGACGCGGAGCAGCCGCCGGACGGGCGCGGACTCGCGCTGTCGCCTGCCTCGAAGAACCTCCTCAATGCCGTCGGGCTGTGGTCCCGCCTGGAACCAGGCGCGCAGTCCATGGATGCGATAGAGATCACCGACAGTCCGCTCAATGCGGCCTTGCGGCCTCATCTTCTGGGTTTTGCGGACGAGCTGAAGGATGAGGGGACGAAAGCTTGGCTCGTCGAAGCCGGGGCGCTCCTCGGGGCGATCGCGGACGAGGTGCGCACGGAACCGGCGATCGACCTCATTGCGCCGGATACGGTTCAGACCTTCGAGACCGACGGGTTCGGCGCCACCATACATCTAGCGAGCGGGCGGACCTTGCGGGCGGTGCTGCTGGTTGCGGCTGACGGCAAGAAGTCGAAACTGCGCGAGCGCGCTGGTATCAAATGTATCGGCTGGTCCTACGCGCAGATGGGGATCGTGGCGACCGTCGCCCATGAACGTCCTCACCAGGGCCGCGCGATCCAACACTTCCTCCCCTCGGGTCCCTTTGCCATCCTGCCGCTGAAGGGCAACCGCTCCTCGATCGTCTGGACCGAGGACGCCGACCTCGCGAAGACTCTCGTCGAGGGCGACCCGGACATCTTCCTGGCCGAACTCAGCCGCCGCTTCGGTCACCGCTTGGGGACGATCTCGCTCGAAGGACCCCCGCGCGCTTTTCCGCTCTCGTTCCAGATGGCCCGTGCTTTTGTCGGCGATCGCCTGGCGTTGGTGGGCGACGCGGCCCATGTGGTGCATCCGCTCGCCGGCCAAGGGCTCAATATCGGGCTGCGCGATGTGGCCGCCTTGGTGGAGGCGATCACTGACAGCGCGCGCTTGGGACTCGACATTGGTTCGGCGACGGCGCTCGGGCGTTACCAGCGTTGGCGCCGCTTCGACAGCGCGTTCTCGGGCGCGGCGATGGACGGCATGAACCGGTTGTTCTCGAACGACAGCGCACCCTTAAGGGCGATCCGCGACCTCGGCATGGGGCTAGTCGACCGCGCGCCCGGCCTTAAACGCTTTCTCGTCCGCGAAGCCGCGGGCGCGACAGGCGATGTGCCGCGCCTCCTCCGCGGCGAGGATTTGTAGTGGCATGGCGGGCCAAGAGGCAGCGTCCACGGGTTTCGTGACGCGATTTGCACCCTCGCCGACAGGGCTCCTGCATCTGGGGCACGCCTATTCGGCCCTGACGGCTTGGGAGGCCGCCCAAGCGGCCAATGGGGTGTGTCTCCTTCGCATCGAGGACACGGACACTGGACGTGTTCGCCCCGAATACGAGGCCGCAATCTACGAAGACCTGTCCTGGCTTGGGCTCGCCTGGCCGGAACCCGTGATGCGCCAATCGGAACGGCATGCCGCCTATACGGACGCGCTCGCCCGCCTTAGCGCGCGCGGGCTGACCTATCCGTGCCGCTGCACCCGCGCGGACATCCGCGCTGCGTTCGCCGCGCCGCAGGAAGGCGCCGCGCCCGCAAACAATGCGCCGTCGGTCTATCCGGGTACGTGCCGGGGACGACCCTTGTCCGACGCGGGACCTGAGGATGCGATCCGCCTCGATCTCAATCGCGCGCTCCACCTCGTCCAGGGAGAAACACTAACGTGGCTCGAAACGGGGCCTGCGCACGCAGGCCGGCAGGCGCTGGACTGCGATGCCCTGCGGCGCGAGGTCGGCGATGTCGTGCTGGCGCGCAAGGACATCGGCACGGCCGCCTATCATCTTGGGGTCGTTGTGGACGATGCGGCCCAGGGGGTGACGCATGTCATACGAGGCGCGGACTTGCTGGACGCGACGCCGATCCATCGTCTCCTGCAGGCTCTCCTCGATCTGCCCGTGCCGGTTTGGCACCACCACGCGCTGGTGCGCGACGAGAACGGCAAACGGCTCGCCAAGCGCGACGATGCGCGTGCGATCCGTGCCTATCGAGACTCGGGAATGACGCCGGCGGAGGTCCGGGATTTGTGCCGCGCCCAGACAGTGTGAGGTTCGGCGGTTCGGCGCGAACGCCTAGCTCTGGTCGAGCTCGCGCGCTTCTTCAGGCAGCATGACGGGAATGCCGTCACGAATGGGGTAGGCGAGCCCCGCCGCGCGGCTGATCAATTCCTGCCGCTGCGCATCGTAGTCCAATGACGTTTTCGTCAGGGGGCAGACTAAAATTTCCAGGAGCCGTGGATCGACGCTCCCGCTTTCCGTGCTCGGTGTCTTGCTGGGATCGGTCATTGCAGCGAAGTCCCTGAACTGTCGTCGCGCGAGGCCAATTCCATTTCCGCCAAGGCGACCAAAGCCTCGGCGCGCTCTTTAAGGCTGGCCGCCTCGAGCAGCGCCTGCTTCTCTTCCGGCCCGTAAGGCGACAGGATCGAGAGTGTGTTGACGAGCTGCTCGTTCGCCGCCTCGTTGATCCGCTCCCAATCCGCGTTCAGACCGTTGGCCTCGAGGTAGCGCCTGAGAGTCGCGAGCAGGCGCACGCGATCCACATCCTCCTCGCCGAGGTCACTGATAAAGTCATCCGTATACGGCTTGAAGTCTGCGGCAAACAGTCTGAACGGCGTGTCGGAGGTCGCTTCATCGCCAACCAGGAAGCGCGAAATGCCTGTCAACGAAATGACCAGCGGCCCATCGTCGGTCTCGTTGAAGCTCGTAATACGTCCCACGCAGCCGACGGGGCGGATCGGGAAGGACTTTCCTTGCGGCGACTCCGCCGAGCCCGTGCTGCCGCCGGGCTGCACCACGCCGATGAGGCGCTCATTGGCCAAGGCATAATCCACAAGCGCGAGGTAGCGCGGTTCGAACACGTTGAGCGTGAGCGAGGCGCGGGGAAGCAGGATCGAGCCGCGCAGGGGAAACACCGGCAAGACCGTGGGTAGATCTCCGGGATTGTCATAGGAGTTGTTCATGGAACGCGCCCCATCGGCCTCGTCAGGCAAAAAGCAGCGACGACAATCTCTGCCGGCCCGAGGTCGTCGCGGGGTCCGCCGGACCCCAAACCTCGAAGAACTGCACAAGTTGCTTCCGGGCTGCATCGTCGTTCCAGCTCCGGTTCTTGGCGACGATCGACAAAAGCGCATCGAGCGCCTCTTCACGGTCTCCGCTCGCGTTCAGAGCCAGGGCCAAGTCGAACTGGGCTTGCGGGTCGTCAGGCGATTGCGCCGCCTTCGCCCGCAGCGTGTCCACGTCGCCGGCATCGCTGGATTTTCGCGCAAGGTCGAGCGCGGACTGGGCCGCGGCGATGGGCGCGCTGTCGGCCTTGTTCGGGGGTGCCAGCGCCAGCGTCTGTTCGGCGCGGTCAAGGTCGCCCGTCTTCACGTAACATCTCGCAAGGCCGGCGAGCGCCTCCATGTTCTCGGGCTCGTCCTGCATGATCTGACCGAAGATCTGCGCCGCTGCGTTGACATCGCCTGCCTCGAGCGCGGCCGTGGCCGTCTCCACGTCGGCGGCGGTCCCAACCGTCTCGCCCACCAGCCGTGCGATGAAGGCGTTGATCTGCGATTCCGGCAGCGCTCCCATGAAGCCGTCCACCGGACGCCCCTCTTTGAAAGCGAATACGGCGGGGATGGACTGGACGCCCATCTGGCCGGGGATCTCGGGGTGATCGTCGATGTTCATCTTGACCAGCGCCACGGCGCCCTTGGTGGCGCGCACCGCCTTTTCGAGAACGGGGGTCAGCTGTTTGCAGGGTCCGCACCAGGGCGCCCAGAAGTCGACCAGCACCGGCCGCTCGTTCGAGGCCTCGATGACATCGCGCATGAAGTCCTGGGTCGTGGTGTTCTTGACGGTCTCGGCGCCGGGCGTGGCCTCGCCATCGGCGCCCAGGATTGGGGTATCCATGCTCATACTAAATTCCGTTGGCCGCTGCGAACGCGCGGCGTCTTGCGGTTGTCTCGCTCGCCTCGAAAGATGGGCCGTCCCGCCGCGTTTGGCAACCTTGGCGCCGCGCACGGCGCCCATTCCGTGCCGCGCCTTGTCCGCACCATGTCACTGAAGCTGCAACACCCGAGGCTTGTGTCCGCAGGCCCGCATGAAGCGCAGGAGATCGGACATCGCGAGACGGGTTGTGGCGCGGTTGTCGAGGGGATGGCAGTTCACTTCCGCGAACGCCATCAGGGCTTCGTCAACGACCACGGCGGCAAGGTCCCTTGAGCCCTCATGTATCAGGGCCAGCGCCGTCACCGACCCAGGCTCGACCCCGAGCACGGCTTTCATCTGCTCGGGCTTTCCGAAGCTGAAGCGGCCGAGCCCCAGCGTCTTGGCCAAGGTCTTGAGATCCACTTTCGTGTCTTCCTTGGCCACGACCAGGACAAGCCGGTTGTCCTTGTCGCGCAAGAAGAGGTTCTTCGTGTGGGCGCCCGGAATCGTCCCGCGCAGCGCCTGAGACTGCTCGACCGTGAACATGGCGTCGTGTTCGACGGTCGTCGACGCAATTCCGAGCGTGTCCAGATACGCAAAGAGCTTCGCGCGTGCTAATTCCATTGCGTTTGCTGCCCGGTTCCTTTAATGGGAGCCCCTCACCGGGGCCGCGAGAGGACCCGGCTGCCGCGCGGCGGGCCTCGCTAGACAGGCCGGACGCGATGCAATACAAGGCCACGACACCGCCACGTCAGTGGTGCAAGTCAGTGGCAAATGACCACCAGGCGACTTGAAATTCAAGGACGGTCGGTGGTTTGGAGTGCGGGTGTAGCTCAGGGGTAGAGCACAACCTTGCCAAGGTTGGGGTCGTGGGTTCGAATCCCATCGCCCGCTCCAATTTCTCACAAGGCAGACTGCATTGGGCGCCCGACGGGCGCGGGCACGCGCTGG
Organism: Methyloceanibacter sp. wino2; assembly: GCF_003071365.1. Lineage (NCBI taxonomy): Bacteria > Pseudomonadati > Pseudomonadota > Alphaproteobacteria > Hyphomicrobiales > Hyphomicrobiaceae > Methyloceanibacter > Methyloceanibacter sp. wino2. The sequence continues at coordinate 1,656,448 of NZ_CP028960.1, read as the reverse complement.
CGCGCGGCCAGCCTGTGCCGACACGGTTAGACCGGACGCGGTGGCCTTGGATCTAGAACTGGAAGAAACCGCGGCGCGGCGCGCGGCGCGAGGAATAGCGGGAGCGAGACCGTTCCCGCGTGTAGCTGGGACGCTGTGCGGTCGAGCGCTTGCGCACCGTGCGGCTCGGCGTGGTGCTTGCCCGCTGGACGGCTGCGCCCTTGCTCGTATCCCAAACCAGGAAATCAGCGCCCTTGGGCAGCGCCGCCGAGTTGATGGCCGTGTCGGCCACGATCAGCGACGAGCCGGGTGTCAGGCGCTCGGAGATGCGCTGGCGCACATCGGCCGGAATATTGATGCGGTCGAGGACTGACTCCGCCGTCTCCTCGTCGTTGAGGCTGATGGCGGTCCACTCGGCCTGCTTTGCGCCGGGCTCGAAATGCATGATCGTGAAGAGATGCGTGCCGAGCCGCTTGTCCGGATTTGAGAAGCTGACCGGTGTCGAGAACACGCTCGCAAACTTTTGCCGAACGAAAAGCTGCCCTTCCGCGGGCTCTTCCTTGCCGGCCACTTCGTAGATCTTCTTGATGACGTCGTCGGTGAACGCGCCCGTGACGGGCATCTCGTTATCTTTTTGGAAGGCCTTGAGCGCCCGGATCGTTGCCGACCCGCGCGTGCCGTCGAAGTTCTGCGGCGCCAGATAGCCCATGTCGGACAGCATGTACTGAACGTCGACCGTACGGTCGCGCGTCGTCCGGCGTGTCACGAGAATACGCAGGGGCTCCTGAGAGATCGGATCTGCGGCTTCGACCGCAGCAGCGCGGGCGCCGGCCTTCAAACGCGACGTCATCGCGGACGGCCGCTCCAGCGGCAGCGGCGGATGATCGTTGAGACCAAGGACCGAAAGAGCCACCGTCACGGGCTGCTGCGCACTGGCCTCCAACGTGTCGGCGGTCACTGTCGGCGTTGCGTCGGCGGCAGGCATGCTCTGCGATGCCGTATCGCTCACGAGTTCCGCAATCGGATCGCTGTCTTCCGCCTGCGGTGCCACGTCCTCTGCTTCGGCAACCGGCTCGTCGGAAGCTGCCGTCTTGTCCACGGGTGCCAAGCGGTCCTGGCCCTTCGGCTCCTCGCGGTCCAGCAGACGATCCTGATGCTTCATGAAGTCGTCGGAGGTCTCGACGGCGGCAATTTCGGCTCCGGCCAAATCGTCGTCGGCAGCCGTGGCCGGGCTCTTGGCGGCAACCGCATGGGCGCCGCTGCCCACGAAGGGAGCGGCGCTTGGGTCGATCGCATGACGAGTCGTGTCGTCCAGGCTGTGCGGCGTCTTGGGGCTCTCGGCCTGCGGGATCGAGCCCGTTGTCTCCGGAGCGAGCGCCAGCTTCGCGGAGGCCTTGTCGGCGGTGGGCTCCGGCGTGACGGCGGTCGCCTTGGCGAAGATGATTGGCAAACGGAAGGGCCGCTCGGGCGTCGTCTCGTTGCTCGACTTGCGCAGAGGCTTCGCGGCCGGCGCGGTCTGGGTCAGGAGCTCCGGGGGCATCGGCGGCGGCAGCGGCTGGAACAGCGCCGGATGCGAGATCGGCTTCGGCTCGACGGCGCTGTGCGCGACGACGACCTGCGCTCCGACCTGGGTCATCTTGAACAGCTTGGGCGCGAAGGAATAGGGCAGGCGGATACAGCCGTGAGAGGCCGGATAGCCCGGGATGGCCCCGGCGTGGAGAGCCGTGCCCGTCCAGGTCAAGCGCTGCATCCACGGCATGGGAGCGCCGTTGTAAAGGTTCGAATAGTGGCGCCGCCGCTTCTCGAGAATGCTGTAGACGCCAGCCTTGGTCGCGTAGCCGCGCTTACCGGTCGACACGGCCGTGGTTGTGATCACCGACGTGCCGCGGAAGACCGTCGCTCTCTGGTTCGGCAGCGATACGACGATGGTCATCGGATCGTCGGCGTTGCCGGGTGCGGTTTCCTCGGCCGCGGCCGGCGCAGCCCAAAGGGCCGCCGCAAACAGCGCAGCGCTGGAAACGCTCGATAATCTCATAAGGGTCCGCATCTTGGCGCCTGCCCGTCTGTTCCAGGTCTTACGCCTACGCAACACCGCAACTGCACCCATTAAGAGCCCCCAAAACGACTCACGAATCAGCCTAAAAGAGGCCTTGCAGTTTGACTAGCAAAGCCTTCGGATTGGCTAACGCCCACCACCGCGTGCCGAACGGAAGTCCTTCACGCGCGCTTGTGGAAAAAACGTTGACCTGACGCACAGTTAGTTTGGGTGTGCACCGCAAAAAGGGAAGAGGCCTGGGTCGGTATGCAGGCCCTGCGACAGCAGAAAGTTACCCGCTGTCTCATTCGCGCAACACCAAATCCAGGCGCAAAGCGCTTGTGATCTGCGAATCGGCCCCGCGAAACTGCTTGTCAGCATCCGGGGCTGCCACTACACGAGTCGGTAGAGGGATCGCTCGAAAGGAGATCGACATGCAGGCCTTGGCACGGATTTGGAACGGGCCCGTCGGCCGGGTCGGACTCCTGTCGCTGATGGCGGCGATGCTCGCCGGTTGCGGCATCAACACCATCCCCACGCTGGATGAGCGCGCGCAAGCCGCGTGGAGCGAAGTGCTCAACCAGTATCAGCGCCGGGCCGATCTCATTCCGAACCTGGTCGAAACCGTGAAGGGCTTCGCCGAACAGGAAAGCAAGGTCCTGACGGAGGTGATCGAGGCGCGGGCCAAGGCCACGCAGGTCCAGATCCCGAAAGACATCCTCACCAACAAGGAAGCCTTCGACAAATTCCAAGAGGCGCAGAACAATCTGTCCGGTGCACTGGGCCGGCTGCTCGTCACTGTCGAGCGCTACCCGGACCTCAAGTCGAACCAGAACTTCCTGGCGCTGCAGTCCCAGCTCGAAGGCACCGAGAACAGGATCGCCATCGCGCGGCGTGACTACATCGCCGCGGTTCGGGACTACAACACCGAGCTGCGGACCTTCCCCGGACGGCTATGGCACATGATCCTGTATTCGGGTCTGGAGCCGATGCAGAACTTCTCCGTGTCCCAGGATGCGATGGAGACGCCGAAGGTCGAGTTCTAGCGGGCCGACCCGTCAACGCGAGGGCTTTATGGCCGGAATTTCGCACAGCCGGGCGATCCTTCACGGCCTCCTGGGCGCGCTGACACTAGTCTTCTGTCTGGCCCTCTTGCTTCCGGGCGCCCAAGCCGAGCCGGAGTTCCCGGCGCTCACGGGGCGCGTCGTCGACAACGCCGATCTCCTGAGCCCTGCCGACGAGCAGGCGCTGACGGAGAAACTGAAAGAACTCGAAGACAAGAGTTCGGATCAGCTGGTCGTGGTCACCCTGCCTTCGTTGCAGGGCTACACGATCGAGGATTTCGGCTATCAGCTCGGCCGCCATTGGGGCATCGGCACGAAGGAGCTGGACAACGGCGTCCTCCTCATCGTCGCGCCCAACGAGCGCAAAGTGCGCATCGAAGTCGGCTACGGGCTCGAACCCATCCTCACGGACGCCCTGTCCCGGGTGATCATCGACAATGCGATCCTGCCCCGCTTCCGCAGCGGCGACTTTCCGGGCGGCATCAAGACCGGCGTCGAGGACATCGGCCTTGCGCTCACGGGCGACACGGCTGAGCTGGAACGGCGAGCCAAAGTTCGCCGCGACGCGGATGAAGTGCCGATCGACTGGTTCACCATCCTGTTCTACATCGCGATCTTCGTGCTGATCATGTACCTGTCCAGCAAAGGCGTGATCGTCGCGCCGGGCGGCAGCCGCGGCGGCCGCTCCGGCGGCGGCTATTCGGGCGGCGGCTGGAGCAGCGGCGGTGGCGGCTTCTCGGGCGGGGGAGGCGGCTTTGGCGGCGGCGGTTCCTCCGGCAGCTGGTAGCGCGGCACGCTTTCTTCACCGGCCACATTGCCGGTTCCAAACCCGGCGATTATCGCCATAGTGTGCCGGGGTGCGATCGAGGCGCTCCGGCGCGAAAGACCACAGGCGATGAAGCCCTTCACCCCAGCTGAACACGAGGCGGTTTCCGACGCGATCGCACGTGCCGAACTCAAGACCAGCGGCGAGATCGTTATCGTCGTGGCGGAGTCCTCGTCGGGCTACTACTTCTTCGCGCTGTTGTGCGCCGCGCTTCTGGCTCTCGCCGTGCCGTTGCCCTTCATCCATCTGACGAAGTGGCCCATCGAGTATGTGTATCTGACCCAGCTCGCGGTCTTCGCCGCCGGAGTGCTGCTGGTCCAGTGGCCGCCGGTCCGCGTGGCGCTTGCACCGGGACGCCTGAAACGGCGCCGCGCGCATCTGCGGGCGCTCCAGCAGTTTCTGGCCCAGAACCTTCACACCACCAAGGGACGCACCGGCGTTCTCGTCTACGTGTCCGACGCCGAACGCTACGCCGAGGTGATCGCCGACAATGGGATCTACGAGAAGGTGCCGCAGAATGTCTGGGACGATCTGATCGCGGACCTCACGGCGAAGATTGGCCGGGGGGACCGCGTGCAAGGTCTGATCGCGGCGGCGGAGCGGTGCGGCGATATCCTGGCCGAACATTTTCCGCCCGGGCCGCTGGGCGAAGACGAACTGCCGAACCATTTGATCGTGCTCGACGCCGAGCGCTATGTCTGACACCGCGCAGCCTGTCGGCAAACGCGGCGTGGTGGGGTGGGCCCTGTTCGATTGGGCCACGCAGCCCTATTACACCCTCGTCGTCACCTTTCTGTTCGCACCGTATTTCGTGAACGGCTTCATGAGCGATCCGGCTCATGCCCAATCGCTCTGGGCGTTCGCCACGAGCGCCGCACAGCTGCTGACCGCCGTGCTTGCGCCGGTACTCGGTGCCATCGCCGATGCGGGGCTGCCGCGTAAGCCTTGGATCGCGGTGTTCTCGGCCATGTTGATCATTGGTCTCGGCGGTCTGTGGTTCGCCGTGCCGGGGTCGACCGCGGCCGTGCCCTTGGTGCTCGTGTCCTTCGGCATCGCTACGCTCGGCGTGGAACTGGCCACGCAGTTCAACAACGCCATGATGCCGGGGCTTGTCTCGGCACGGCGCTTGGGCCGGCTCTCGGGCCTTGCCTGGGCGGTGGGCTACGCCGGCGGACTGGTGAGCCTTGCGCTTGTCGCCGGCCTCCTGGTGACGAGCCCGCACACGGGCAAGACGCTGTTCGGCTTGGACCCCATTATCGCACTCGATACCGCCACACGCGAAGGTGACCGGCTTGTCGGACCGTTCTCGGCGCTGTGGTATCTCGTGTTCGTCCTGCCGATGTTCCTGTTCACGCCGGATCGGCGCAGCGCACCGGCGGCCGTCAATCCCGTGCGGGAAGGTCTCGTCCGGCTGCTGCAGTCCTTGCGGGAGTTGCTGCGGGCGCACCGGAACGTCGCGCTCTTCCTGCTTGCGCGCATGCTCTACGCGGATGGGTGTGCCGCGGTGTTTTCCTTCGGCGCGATCTATGCGGCCAGCGTGTTCGGCTGGGGCGTCACCGAGCTTGGCCTGTTCGGGATCATCCTGACGGTCGCGGCCTTCTTCGGCGCGGGCCTCGGCGGCCTTGTCGACGACCACGTCGGCTCGAAGCATGTCATCGTTGTCGGCCTCCTGATTTTCATCGTGGGCTCGCTCGGCGTCCTGTCTGTGGATCCGGACGAGATCCTCTTCTTCGTGCCTGTGACGGAAAAGGTGGATGGCGGCGGGCTGTTTGCCTCGACCGGAGAGCGGGTTCTGCTCGCCTTCGCGCTTCTCATCGGCATTGCGCTGGGGCCGATCCAGGCTTCGAGCCGCACCCTGCTGGCTCGCATCTGTCCGCCCGCCCAGACCACCGAGTTCTTCGGTTTTTTCTCCTTCTCGGGAAAAGTCACGGCCTTCGCCGCGCCGCTGGCCATCGGCATCGTGACAACGCTGACGGACAGCCAGCGCCTTGGAATCTCGATCAGTCTCGTGTTCCTGATCGTTGGGCTCCTGCTCCTTCTGCCGATCCGTTCATCGCGCTGAACGGGCCCGCGGTGCGCCGGATCGCGATAGTCCGGACCGATCCAAGCGTCACACCCAGCACACGTCAGTCCCTCAACGTCACCGGCGTTTGAGAGCCATCCACGCAAACCGTAGAAATACGTGGCTTTTCGCGCTACGCTTCACTGAGTGCCTTAGGATGGAAATTCGCGCGCAATCGATGGATCGGGGGGCGATCATGAAATACGTGGGTTTGGGTGGTGCTTTGCTGGCAGCGGCGTTGCTTGCTGCTTGCGAGAAACCAAAGGACGAAACGAGCGAGAAGGACGTGGCGCCGGCCGCCACGGAAGAGACCACGACGGAGGCTGCGCCGGCAGCTGAGCCTGCTGCCGAGGAAGAGCCTGCGGCGGCCGAAGAAGAGCCACCGGCGGCTGAGGAAGAAGCAGCTCCTGCCGAAGACGAGGCCGCTCCTGCTGCGGAAGAGCCTGCTGCCGCCGAGGAAGAACCGGCTGCGACCGAGGAAGAGCCTGCGGCTGCCGAGGAAGAGCCGGCTGCGACTGAGGAAGAGCCCGAAGCCGCTGCAGAGGACGCGATGGCTCCTGCAGAGGAAGAGCCGGCTGCCATTGAGGAGACGACCGTCGAGGAGACCGTGGTCGTGCCTCCGACGGTGTCGGAAGATGCGCCGACCCTGCCGCACACGGGTGAGCCGCCCTCGCCGAACCAGCCGCAGCCGGTCTATCCGGAAGACGCTGCCGACGACATGTCGGAGAGCGCGGACGAGGCGCCTGCCGTCGTTGTCGAGGAAGCCGAAGAGGTGATGACGACACCGGAAGGCAACACCGTCGTGGTCGACGAAGAGGCCGCGACGATCGTCGTGCCGCCGACCGTGTCGGAAGATGCGCCCAAGCTACCACACAAGGGCGAGCCGCCGTCGCCGAACCAGCCCCAACCGGTCTATCCGGACGGGCTCTAGGCGAACGGCCAACAAGAGCTGACGAAGAGGCCTCCCTTCGGGGAGGCCTTTTTGCGTTTTGGGGGCTAGTGCCGGAAGTGGCGCATGCCGGTGAAGATCATGGCGAGGCCGGCCTCGTCGGCCGCGGCAATGACCTCCTCGTCGCGCATGGAGCCGCCGGGCTGGATCACCGCCGTCGCGCCCGCTTCCGCCACCACTTCGAGGCCATCGGCGAAGGGGAAGAACGCGTCCGACGCGGCCACGGATCCGCTTGTGAGGGGCTGCGGCAGCCCCAACGCCTCGGCCGCGTCCTGGGCCTTGCGCGCGGCGATGCGTGCCGAATCCACGCGGCTCATCTGTCCGGCGCCAATGCCGACCGTCGCGCCGTCCTTGGCGTAGACGATCGTGTTCGACTTCACATGCTTGGCGACGGTGAAGGCGAAAACCAGATCGGCGAGCTCCTGCTCGGAAGGCTTGCGCTTGGTCACGACTTTCAGCGCGTCCTGGTCGACCAGCTGGTTGTCCCGGGATTGGACCAGGAGGCCGCCGGCCAGCGAGCGCACCGTGATTCCGTCGGCGCGTGGATCGGGCAGCCCGCCTGTCAGCAGCAACCGCAGATTCTTCTTGGCGGCGATGATCTCCTTGGCGGCGCCGGTCGCATCGGGCGCGATGATCACCTCGGTGAAGATCTTGACGATCTCTTCGGCGGCTTCGGCATCGAGCGTGCGGTTGAGCGCCACGATGCCGCCGAACGCGCTGACGCTGTCGCAGGCGAACGCCTTCGCATAGGCGTCAGCCAGCGTCGCCCCGAGCGCAACGCCGCACGGGTTCGCATGTTTGATGATCGCGACGGCGGCGGAGCTGTTCGGATCGAACTCCGCCACGAGTTCGAAGGCGGCGTCCGTGTCGTTGAGATTGTTGTAGGAGAGTTCCTTCCCCTGTACCTGTTCGGCCGTTGCGATGCCGGGTCGCTGCTCGGCGGTTTTGTAGAACGCCGCCCATTGGTGCGGGTTCTCCCCGTAGCGCAGTTTGGCTTCGCGCGTGCCTGCGAAAACGCGCTTGTGCGGCGCAGTCACGTCGAGCTGATCGGCGAACCAGGTCGCGATCGCCCCGTCATAGGCGCCGGTATGCGCGAAGGCCTTGGCCGCCAGATGCCGCCGCGTGGCGCCCGTTGTGCAGCCTTCGTGAGTCGCGATCTCTTCCAGCACTTGATCGTAGTCGTCCGGATCGACGATGACGGCGACTCCGTCATGGTTCTTGGCAGCCGCGCGGATCATCGCCGGGCCGCCGATGTCGATGTTCTCGATGGCAGTGTCGAAGTCCGCGCCGCCCGCCACCGTCGCCTCGAATGGATAGAGATTGACCACCAGGAGATCGATCGGCGGAATGCCGTGCGTTTCCATTGCGCCCACGTGCTCGGCGTTGTCGCGCATGGCGAGGAGCCCGCCGTGGATCTTCGGATGCAGCGTCTTCACGCGTCCGTCCATCATCTCGGGGCTGCCCGTGACCTCGGCGACGTCGACCACGTCCAGCCCGGACTCGCGCAGGGCTCGTGCCGTGCCGCCCGTGGACACCAGCGTCACATCATATTTGGCAAGCGCCTGTGCGAACTCGACGAGTCCGGTTTTGTCGCTGACCGAAAGCAGCGCTCTTCTGATCTTACGTGTCGGCATGGTCTAGCTGTCGTTCGAACGATTGTCGGGTGTATCGTTGGGATCGACGAGCGCGTGCGGCGCAGCCTCGTCACCCGTCTTTTCGAGGTTCCAGACGATGCGCACTTCGCGCGCGTCGCCCATCATGCCGCTGAGCACGATCTGCGAGGTCACTTGCGGCCCGCGCGGATCGGCGAGAAGCACGCTTTCCTCGATGCTCATCTCCTCGGCGTTGGCAGTGAGCCGCCATGTCTCGCCGTTGCGCAAGACCAGCACCGCCGACATGCCGTCGCCCATGGTCTGGGCCTTGACGGAGGGGTGCAGGTGAAACCGCACGGCATACGCCCCGGCGATGAGCACATCCGGGCTCTTCAGGCCGCGCGTCGAAAGCTTGTCTTCGCTCGAGATCAGATTGCCGTCCGGGGAGATCAGGATCTGCCGGGCGTGGCTGACACCGTAGCGTTCCACATAGCCGTCATGGGAGCCCTTGATGCGCAAATTCCCGCCCTCACCCTGGTCGGAAAAGGCCCCTTGCGGATTGAGCGGCCCGATCAAGGCGGCGTCCGCCTCCGGTTCGGCGTCTTCGCTCGCCAGTTCGAACTCGGCCAGCGAGTCGTCCTCGAGGCTGAGCGTCGAATGCGCCGGCGTTGTGCGCGAATAGAGGCGCCATTCCTCGAACTCGGGCGTCGGCGCGCCGCAATTGATGATCATGGGCGCGTCTCCCGAACTCATCTCGAAAGACAAGAAGCCCGCATGGGCTTGGCGCGTGAGGGACTTCGCGGGCGGCGGCCCGAGGTCGCATAGAATGAGGGTCGATCCGGCCTCCACGCGGACATAGCCCGAATTCGCCGCGGAACGGACCGGCGCCCCATCGATGTCGTCATAAGCGCGCACGGTGGCCAGCGCGTCGGTGGGCGTGGGACCCGCGCCGTTGAATCGGGCCATCGATCCGTCGCCCAGCCGGAAGAAGCGCAGCATCGGCATGATGCGGTCGACCGCGTCGGTGAGTTCCTTCGGCGGGGTGCGGTCGCGGGCCACGAAGCATTGTCGCAAAGGCAGGAGGTCCAGCAACAGCTCGATGAGCGCCTCCGGATTGCGGGAGATATGGCCGCCATCTGGCAGGATCTGCCGGTCGAGCTCGCGGCAGAACGGCTTGGTATAGCGGTCGACCACCGCCTTCTGGTCGGCGATGCACAGCCCGCCATAGAGCAGCGCCGTCAACGACAGGAGCCGCGGCACCCCGTCGGGTGCGTCGCGATAGCCCGCCGAGAGATAGCGCAGTTGCGCGGTGAGTTCCTTCAGAAACGATTCGTAGGCCTCCGGCTCGTCGGCGGCCAGCACGAGGACCGAGTTCGAGAGCCAGGAGATTACCCGCCGGGCGACGATCTCCGGTTGCCACGCAAGCGACGGCACCTGCCGGCGCAGGCGGATGAAATCGTGAACCAGCGTCTTGGCTTGTTCGCGGGACAGTTCGGAATCCGCCGCCCGCAAATGCCGGAGCCAGCCGAAACCGTAGAGTTCCCGCGCCCAGCTCGCCGACGGTGGGTTGATTTCGAAAGGCGACTGAGCGCCGATATCGGCCAGCTTTCCGGCCAGTCCGAAATGGCCGTTGTAGATCTCCGTCGCGAAGCTCGGATCAGCGGTCCGCAGTTCCTGGGGGGCGAGAAGCAGTTGCTCGGCCTGCGACCCGGGGTAGCTGACGGCCGCGAGCCCGGACAGCATCATGCGCCGCAACGCACTCGGCCCGCCAAGCTTCACCTCTTGAGCGCCGGACTCGCGCTCGAAGGCCTGATCGCCCACCATTAGGATCGTTCTCCATCCGAGCTGCAGCACGCAAAACAGGCGCCACGCTCTCCCCCGCCGCTTGTTGACCAAGCTCGGCGCATTGTCGTGCAGCAGGACCCCAAGGGCAAGTGGCTCAACACTTTCTTCCCTAGCCGGCGGCGACGATCCGGGCCGCGAAGAACCCGTCCATGCCGCTCCATTCGGGACTATCGAGTTGGAGTTGGAAGGGGAACGTCCGCAGCACGCCGGAGGATTGCGCCCACTCCGTATTGCCAAGCGGTTCGTCGGCCCGCATTGGCTCGATACGGAGCGAATCGGTCCGGGCGAGGAGCGCGGCAACCTGCGCTTCGCCCTCTTCCGGCTCGAGCGAGCAGGTCGAGTAGACGAGGGTGCCGCCCGGCTTCAAAAGGCGCACCGCATTGTCGAGCAGCCGGGTCTGAAGCGCCGCCAGTTCCGCAATGTCTTTGTCGGTCTTGAGATAGGGCACGTCGGGATGACGGCGGATCGTACCGGTCGACGAGCAGGGCGCATCCAGCAGCACCGCGTCGAACGGGGCATCCGGCTGCCATTGGCTGGCATCGGCGGTGACCGTCTCGGCGGCGAGGCCAAGGCGGGCAAGGTTCTCCTCGAGGCGCGCGAGACGGTTCTTGGAAAGGTCGACGGCGGTCACGGCCGCGCCTTTGGCGACGAGTTGCGCCGTCTTGCCGCCGGGAGCCGCGCACAGGTCGGCGACGCGCTTGCCTGCAACGTCACCCAGCAACTGCGCCGGAATGGAGGCCGCGGCGTCCTGCACCCACCAGGCGCCTTCATCGAAACCAGGCAATTCCTCGATCCGCCCGCGCGGGATCAGACGCACGCTGCCGGTGGGCAGCACGCGGCCGCCGAGATTCTCGGCCCACACATCCGGGTCGCTTTTCACGGTGAGATCGAGCGGCGGTTCGATCAGCTGCGTCTCTGAGATGGCACTTGTCCGGTCCTCGCCCCAGGCGCGGACCCAGCGCTGCCACAGCCAGTCCGGCGTGTTGACCCGGGCCGGGTCGAGCGTGTCCGCGATGGCGGAGCCCTTCTCGGACACGCGGCGCAGGACGGCGTTGACCAGCTTGTCGTAGCGCTTGGCGCGCGGATCCCATTGGGCTAGGCGCACGGCGAGATCGATGGCCGCATGGGGCGGGACGTTCATGAAAAGGATTTGCGCCGCGCCAGAGAGCAGGATCGGATAGAGCGTGCCTGCCTTGGCGGGCAGCCCTTTTTCCAGAAACGTCTCCAGCACGCGATCGATCTGCCCCTTACGGCGCAGGGACGTGCCGACGATCGCCCGGGCGAGCGCCCGGTCCCGTGTGGGCAGATCGAACAAGGCGCCATTGCGCACCCGTCCGAGCACATCGTCCAGGGCCTGGTGTTTTTGCAGCACGGCGTCGAGCAGGTCCGCGGCGGCGCGGCGGGCCGGCAGCCCGACCTGGTGGTCGCGCGTAGGCGAAAGGGTCTTGTTCCGAGGGGTGGTCTTCATCGCTTTGTCTCCAAGGTGCTTTGGTTTCTAAGAGTCTAGGGGAGATCGGTGGCCGGTGAGGCTCTTGGTCTTGCGGCGCTCAGCGCCGAATTAGGGACTGTTGCATGGCTAGCCCGAGTTTAGCCCCACGGGCCGCGCGCGCGGCGGGGGCTCTCGGGCACGCTTCCGGACCAGGGCCCGGCTTGCGTGGTAGAACGCGTATCTCCGCCGTCATAGCCGCCGGAGCCCAGCCCGCCGGATCCCATGGTGTGCGACATGGCTTTAAGCCTCGCCACACGCTCCTCCATGGGCGGGTGCGTCGCAAACATCCTGTCGAGACGGAGACCATGCAGCGGATTGACGATGAACAAATGCGCGGAGGCGGGGTTCTCTTCCGCCTCTTCGTTGGGGATGCGCGCCGCGCCCCCGGCGATCTTCTGCAAGGCGGACGCGAGCCACAGCGGATGGCCGCAGATTTCGGCGCCGCCTTTGTCGGCTTCGTATTCGCGCGTCCGGCTGATCGCCATCTGCACGAGACTCGCCGCCATGGGGCCGAGGATCATTAGGGCAAGCGTCCCAATGAAGCCCATGTGGTTGTTGTCGCGATTGCCGCCGAAGAACATGGCGAAGTTCGCGAGCATGGAGATCGCACCCGCGATGGTCGCCGTGACCGTCATCAGCAGCGTGTCGTGATGGCGGATATGGGCGAGTTCGTGGGCAATGACCCCGGCCAACTCCTCGCGGGTGATCGTTTGCATCAGGCCGGTCGTCACCGCCACCGCCGCATTCTCGGGGTTGCGGCCCGTGGCGAACGCGTTCGGCTGCGGATTGTCCATGACATAGACCTTGGGCATGGGCAGGTTCGCATTGCGGGCGAGCCCCGCCACCATGTCGTACAGCTCGCGCGCATCGCGGCCGCCATTCGGGTCCACCAAATGCGCGCCATACATGCGCAGCACGGCCTTGTCCGAGTTCCAATAGGCGAACAGGTTCATGCCGCCCGCCATCACGAGCGCGATGATCATGCCGGTCTGCCCGCCGAGCAGGAACCCGATGCCCATGAAGAGGGCGGTGAGCGCTGCGAGCAGAATCGCGGTGCGCATGTAACTCATGGACGGTGTGGCCTCCGTAGACTGTCCAAAAAACCGCGGAAATCCGCGGCTTCTTATATGTTGGGAGCGGACCGGCCCGGCGCAAGGGCTTGAGCGGGCGCAGAAAATCCGGGTCGCTTCCCTGCCTGCGCGCCGCCGCCGACTTAAGAACGCGCTTACCTTAACGCTTCATCAATCCGGTTTGCGCATTCTGTCGAAAATTCAGTTCAAGGAGTAACCCGACATGCCAGCCGCACTGCACGTTTCGGATGCTGCGCCCAAGAAATCCACCCGGCGCGCCAGAAGCACCGCGTCCAAGGATCTAAACCTGACGACGGAACAGAAGCGTTTGATTCTCAACAGCTTTTTCCGCCTCGAGCCCGCTCTGGACCTTGTCGCCCAACTCTTCTTCCTGAAGCTGTTCCGCCTCGATCCCGGCCTTCGCAAGAAATTCGACGGTCCGGTGGAGATGCAGGCCCGGAAATTCTCGGCCAGCGCCAAGCTCGCGATGATCTCGCTCGGCCACGAAGACGGCCTGGCGCCGACGCTGAAGCTGCTCGGCACGCGTCACCGGCAGATGGGCATTCGCGCCCGTCACTACCGCACCATGTCCCGCGCATTGGTGTGGACGCTGGAGCGGTCCCTCGACAAATCCTTCGACCGCGATACGCGCGATGCCTGGAACACCATGCTGGCCCAGTTCGCGAAGGTGATGTCCGGCTAGAACCGGCACCCTCTGAAATCCGAAGATGCGTTGCGATTGGGGCCTCCCGGCGGGGCCCCAATGTCGTGTGCGGGGCCCTAGCTTTCCGGCTCGAGCTTCACCTTGATGTTGCCGTTCTTGGACACGGTGACGGTGACGTTCTCTTCCGGCTCCAGAACCTGAGCCTTGCCGTCTACCGAGAGCTGATCGGCGGTGACCATGATCTCGTGGCCCTCCACGATGATCTTCACGCCGTCCGCGATCGATTCCTGGCTGAGCGTTTCGTAATGGCCGTCGACCGTGACGGTCCGGCTGCCGACAGTGAGCGCCGTGACCTCCCTGCCGCTGTCCCCCGATCCCACATTGCCGATCAGGAGCACGATCACGATCACGAGCCCCAGGGCCAAGGCAACAGCCACCAGCACCCGCATGATCCAGACCATTCGCTATCCTCGTGAAACCGCCCCGCGCCGCACGAGGCTCCCACGAAGTTCATAGCGCGGTTCGGCCGGGCATGGGAGCCCGGCCGTTCGATAGCCCGCGATTGGGACCCTCGGGTCTTTAGCTGACGCGCTTGTTCTGCCTGTTCTCGATCAGATGAGAAACGACGGTCGGATCCGCCAGCGTGGAGGTGTCGCCCAGATTGCCGTACTCGTCCTCGGCAATCTTCCGCAAGATGCGCCGCATGATCTTGCCGGAGCGCGTCTTGGGCAGTCCCGGTGCAAACTGGATGTGGTCCGGGGCGGCGATGGGGCCGATTTCGTTGCGGACCCAGTCGCGCAGCTCCTTCTTGAGCGTATCGATCTCGTGCTCGCCGGCCATCAGGGTGACGTAGCAGTAGATGCCCTGCCCCTTGATGTCGTGAGGGAAGCCCACGGCCGCCGCCTCGGAGACTTTCGGATGGGCCACGAGGGCCGATTCGACCTCCGCGGTTCCCATGCGGTGGCCCGACACGTTGATCACGTCGTCGACACGCCCGGTGATCCAGTAATAGTCGTCCTCGTCGCGCCGGCAGCCGTCGCCGGTGAAGTACATCCCCTTGTAGGCGGAGAAATACGTGTCGACGAAGCGCTTATGGTCGCCGTAGACCGTTCGCATCATGCTGGGCCACGAGTCGAGGATGACGAGATTGCCCTGTCCCGGTCCTTCGATCATGCTGCCTTCCGAGTCGACCAGGGCTGGCTGCACACCGAAGAACGGACGCGTCGCCGAGCCCGGCTTCAGCTTCGTTGCGCCCGGCAGCGGCGTGATCAATACGCCGCCGGTTTCGGTCTGCCACCACGTATCCACGATCGGACAGCGCATCTCGCCGACCACGTGATAGTACCACTCCCAGGCTTCCGGATTGATCGGCTCGCCCACCGAGCCCAGCAAGCGCAGCGACTTGCGGCTCGTCGACTTCACATAGTCCTCTCCTGCGCCCATCAGGGCCCGGATGGCTGTCGGGGCAGTGTAGAAGATGGTGACGTTATGCTTGTCCACGACCTGCCAGAACCGCGACGGATCCGGAAAGTTCGGCACGCCTTCGAACATCAATGTGGTCGCGCCGTTCGCTAACGGGCCATAGACGATGTAGCTGTGGCCGGTGACCCAGCCCACGTCGGCCGTGCACCAATAGACATCATCGTCGTGATAGTCGAAGACGTATTGGTGGGTCATCGATGCATAGACGAGATACCCGCCCGAGCAGTGGACGACACCTTTCGGCGCGCCGGTCGAACCGGACGTATACAGAATAAATAGCGGGTCCTCGGCGTTCATCTCTTCCGGCGGGCAATCGGGGCTCGCTTCGGCCATCGCCTCGTCCAGCCAGATGTCCCGGCCCTCCGTCCACGGAATATCGCCGCCCGTGTGACGCACCACCAGGATCTTCTCGACATGACCGCTCTTGTCCGCGGCGGCGTCGGCATTGGCCTTGAGCGGAACGCTGCGCCCGCCGCGCCGTCCCTCGTCGGAGGTAATGATCACGGCCGATTTGCAGTCCTCGATGCGGCCTGCAAGCGAATCCGGCGAGAATCCGCCGAATACGATGGAGTGGATCGCGCCGATGCGCGCGCAGGCCAGCATGGCGTACGCCGCGGCGGGAATCATCGGCAGATAGATCGTGACACGATCGCCGCGTTTGACGCCTTGAGCCTTCAGCACGTTGGCGAGGCGGCAGACATTGTCGTGCAGCTCGCGATAGGTGATGTGCTGGGCGGGGGTCTCCGGATCGTCCGGCTCCCAGATGATGGCCGTCTGGTCCGCGCGCTTCGCAAGGTGCCGGTCGATGCAGTTCGCCGATACGTTGAGTGTTCCGTCCTCGAACCATTTGATGGAGACGTCCGGATACGCGAAGGTCGAGTTCTTGACGCGCGTATACGGTTTGATCCAATCGATGCGCCGTCCTTCCCGTCCCCAGAAGCTGTCCGGGTCCTCGACGCTCTCTTTGTAGAGCGCTAGGTATTTGTCGTTGTCGATATAGGCGCGTTCTTTCCACGCGTCGGACACTTCGACGGGGTCGAGTTTGTAGACCTTATGCTCGGACATCGGTCCGGATCCTCCCTAGTACGCGAGTAGCCTTGAACGGCGTATTGTGTGGGACATTATGCCGCCATGCGGGGCGGTGGAGAAGTGTCTGCGGGTCATTCTTTCGTCTAGACCCGACTTTCGTCGAAGACCTGGGGCCGTCTAGACCCGAAGGCGCCGAGGATGGCGCCCATGACCAGGAGCACGGCCAGCCAATGGCCGCCGTCAATGGCGGTGAGTTTGGTGCTGGCGCCGCTGAAGGCGTGGTTGACGCCCATGGTCGTGATGACGAACCCGATCCAAATGAAGAAGCCGCTGATGAGCCCGCCCCGGACCGTAACGTTGCCGAGGTGTCCCATCAGTCCGGACAGCATGATCGCCATCACCAGGTTGGCGACGATCGCGATCACGAAAGGCATGGCTTTGGCGCCGCCGCCGGCCTTGGTCTCGTCGCAGCTCTTGCCGAGGGCGTCGAGCCACGCCTTGCCAAGGACCGTGTACCAGATCGCACCGACGCCGAATCCCGCCAGTGCGGCGACCACGACGGCCAAATAGTTCGCCCCTGCGAATGCCATGTTTGCCTCCCCGCAGCCATCACGGCTGTCTTGTTCGACAAGACCTTAACGCAGAAAAAGCGGCGAGAGCACTAGGCCGTCGGCGGATTCTTTAGCCCCGCCAGCGCACACACCGCTTTCCACTCGGCCGCAGTCACCGGTTGCACGGACAAGCGCGAGTTGTTGACGAGAACCATGTCGGCGAGTTTCGGCGTCGCCTTGATCTCGTCGAGCGTGACGGGTTTCGGGAGATCCTCGACGGCGGCGACATCCACGCATTCCCACTTGCCCGTGGTGTCCGTGGAGTCCGGATGCGCCTCCACGACCACCTTGACGATCCCCACGCACGCCTTCTCGCCGATCGAGTGGTAGAAGAAGGCGAGATCCCCCTTCTTCATCGCGCGCATGTTGTTGCGGGCCTGGTAGTTGCGCACCCCGTCCCACTCGGCGCCCTTCGCGCCTTCCTTCTTCTGATCCTCCCACGACCACGTGCCGGGTTCGGACTTCATCAGCCAATACGCCATCGGACCTCCGCGCCTACTCTTCCGGCTTTCCGAGAGACCACTTCCAAGGGCGGATGTCGACCGAGGCGAACAGGCCTGCCTTGGCGAAGGGGTCAGCGTCGGCGATCGCTTGCGCGTCGGCGAGCGAGAGCGCCTCGATCACGACGAGGCTTCCGGTCATGGTCTCGCCGTCCTCGGCCGTGAACGGGCCGGCAAATTTCAGCGTGTCTCCCAATCCTTGGAGGTAGGCCAGGTGTTCGGGGCGGTGCGCCTTGCGGATGGGCAAGCCGTCCGGTTTGTCGGTGCAGATGAACGCGAAATACATTCAGGCCTCCCTCGGGTAGGTGTCGAACGCCGCTGCCGCGGCGCGCTGTTTCGTCATTCGGTCTCGGAGCGCAAGGGGCGCGAGAGCAGTGCGTCGATGGCAGCATCGACACCCATCTCGCCGCTCACAATGGCATGGACCGCCTCGGCGATGGGCAGCTCGATGCCCCGCGCCCGGGCGATCTCCACCATGGCTTGCGCCGTCGCCACCCCCTCGGTCACGGACAAGCGCTCCGACAGGACTTCCGCCGTCGTGGCGCCCCGGCCCAGGGCGATGCCGAGCGACATGTTGCGCGACTGCTCGCTGCCGCAGGTGAGCACGAGGTCGCCCAGGCCCGACAGACCGATCAGCGTTTCCAGCGCGGCGCCCATGGCCACACCGAAGCGCGCCATCTCGGCAAAGCTGCGGGTGATGAGCCCGGCTTGAGCGCTGCTGCCGAGTTCCTTGCCGACGACAATGCCGGCGGCGATGGCGTAGACATTCTTGACGGCGCCGCCGATCTCCGCACCGACCACGTCGCCGCTCCAATAGCAGCGGAAGGCCGGCGCGTGGAGCGCATGGGAGAGGTCCCGCCCCAGATCTTCCGCGCCAGTCGCAAGGGTCACGGCAACGGGCAATTCGCGGGCGGCCTCCGCGGCAAAACTCGGGCCGGACAGGACGGCGATCGTCGTGCCCGGCAACACGTCGGCGGCCACTTGCGACATCAGCAGGCCGGTCGACTGCTCGATGCCCTTGCAACACAGGACGAGCGGTTGCCCGCTCCGCATATAGGGCTGCAAGGCGCCGAGGATATCGCGCAGGTGCTGCGCGGGGCTCACGATCAGAAGCGCATCGCAGGTCGCCACCTCGCTCAGTTGCGACGTCGCTTCGATGGCCGGGTCGAGATCGACGCCCGGCAGATAGGTGGGATTGGCGTGGGTTTGATTGATCGCGGCGACGGTTTCGGGCTCGTGGGCCCACAGCAACACGTCGCGGCCCGCACGCCGTGCCACGGTCGCGAGGGCCGTTCCCCACGCACCGCCGCCCACAATGCCGATCGTCTGAAGCTGCCTGCCAGTCACGGCGACCGGTTTTAGCGCAGATTCGCCTTCCGCGTGGACGAAAAAGCACCGAATGCGGCGTTAGGCCTTCACGCCGGCGCCGAGTGCCGGCGCCGCGTCCGGATCGAGCGGCCAGCGTGCGCGCGCCGGCGTGCCCATATCGTCCGTGAGGCCGCGCGCCAGCCGCTGAGCACCGGCCCAGGCGATCATGGCGGCGTTATCCGTGCACAGGTGCGGGGGCGGCACCACCAGCCGGTATCCGCGCGCCGCCGCCACTTCACCGAGCGCGGTCCGGAGCGCCCCGTTGGCCGCGACGCCACCCGCGGCGACGAGCGTTAGCACCGTGTCCGCGGGGGCGAGGTCTTCGAACAGGTCCATGGCCCGGGTGACGCGGTCCCGGACCACGTCGCCGACGGCTTCCTGGAAACTGGCGCAAAGATCGGCGACGTCCTGCTCGCTGAGAGGTTCTCGTGCCATGGCCTCCTGGCGCAGCGCCGTCTTGAGACCGGCGAGCGAAAAATGCGGCTCGGGGCGACCCATCATGGGGCGCGGCAGCGGAACGTTCGCAGTCCCGCGTGCGGCCCAGCGCTCGACCTCCGGCCCGCCCGGATAGCCGAGCCCGAGCAGCTTGGCAGCCTTGTCGAACGCTTCGCCGAGGGCGTCGTCGAGGGTGGTGCCGAGACGGGTGTAGGCGCCCACGTCGTTCACGACGACGAGCTGCGTGTGCCCGCCCGAGACGAGCAGAAGCAGATACGGCGGATGGACATCGTCCGTGAGGCCGGGGCTGAGCGCGTGCGCTTCCAGGTGATTGACCGCGACGAACGGCTTTCCGGCCCCGAGCGCGATGGCCTTTGCGGTGGTCAGGCCGACGATGACGCCGCCGATCAGGCCGGGACCGGCGGCGGCGGCCACACCATCGAGGTCGCCGAAGTCGAGCCCGGCCTCCGCCATGGCCTGGTTGATCGCCGGCTCCAGCAAGTCCACGTGAGCGCGCGCGGCGATCTCCGGCACGACGCCCCCATAGGCCGCATGGAGGTCGAGCTGGGCCCGGACGACATTGGCGAGAATCTCGCCGCTGCCATCGGCGCGAAGACGCACGACCGCGGCGGCGGTCTCGTCGCAGCTGGTTTCGATGCCAAGGAGCGTGAGTGGTGTCCGGTTCATTTCTCCGGAAATAGCACACCGATCGGCATCAGCAGTACCGTCACGACCGGAATGAGGATCGATCCGAGCAGGAAGCCGAAGACGGCATGCACCGTGGCGGTGACGATCCAGGTGAGCGCACCGCCCGCGTCATCGCCGATCAGCGACGTCACGATCCAGCCCGTGGCCTCGTGCGGCCATGAGACGTGCAGGGTGTGAAGGCTGTGCTCGACGATGCTGCCGCCGACCCAGAGCATGGCGATCGTACCGACGACGGAGATGACGTTGAGGACCGTAGGCATGGCCACGACAAGACCACGCCCAAAGGAACGAAGGAACTTCAGCGACGCCTCCTGGCTCATATGCAAGCCGATATCGTCGACCTTCACGAGCAGCGCGACGGCGCCATAGACGATGACGGTGAACACGACGGCGACAACCGCCAAGACGATGGCGCGGGTCAAAAGGTCGTCGACCTCGATGGTCGACAGAGCGATGGTCATGATCTCGGCCGACAGGATGAAGTCGGTCTTGATCGCACCCTTGACCCGCTGTTCCTCGAGATGAGCGGCGCTGACGGGCTTTTCCGTGTCGCGCTCGGTCTCATGATGGCCGAGCATCCAATGCCAGATCTTCTCGGCGCCTTCGAAACAGAGGTAGCAGCCGCCGAGGAGCAGCAGCGGTGCGATGACCCACGGCGCGAACGCTTGAAGCAAGAGCAGCGCCGGCAACAGGATCACGAGCTTGCTGACGATCGACCCGGTGGCGATCTTGCCGACCATGGGCAGTTCGCGGGCTGCGGCGATACCCGTGACGTATTTCGGCGTCACGGCGGCATCGTCCACCACCACGCCCGCCGACTTGCCCGTGGCTTTCGCCGCATGGGCGGCGATGTCGTCGACCTGCGCCGCGGCCATCTTGGCGATGGCGGCGACGTCGTCGAGCAATGCGAGAAGGCCGCTCATGGCTTCAGTTTCGCTCCAACCTTGTTCTGCCCCCGTAGCGGACCGCCTTGTTATACGCAACACGCGAGCGGTGCGACAGTTGCGGCGGCAAGGCTTCGAGGTCGGCCCGAATGGCCTGGGACATTGAAGGGGCTGGCGAAACGGTCCAATAATGGGGTACTCCCCTCCGTGAGTCGCCCGCGCAGCCTATTGTTAATGCGAGGATTTTTCGCAGCTTGCCCGCATCACTTCCCATCGGCACACGAGGCAGTCCCCTCGCGCTCTGGCAGGCCGAGCACGTGCGCGACCGCCTCGCGGCCCATCACGGTCCGGAGCTCGGCGCGGCGTCGCTGAGCGTGATCACCACCAGCGGCGACCGAATCCAAGACAAGCCGCTGGCCGATTTCGGCGGCAAGGGGCTGTTCACGAAGGAAATCGACGAAGCCCTTCTTCGGGGCGATATCGCGCTTGCCGTGCATTCCATGAAGGACCTGCCGACGCAGCTTCCGGATGGACTGTGCCTTGCTGCCGTCCTGCCGCGCGCCGACGTGCGCGATGCCTTTCTCAGTACATCCGCGGCCTCCTTGGCGGCGCTCCCGGCCGGCGCCGTGGTCGGTACCTCTTCCTTGCGCCGGGGCGCCCAGGTCAAGCGGGCGCGCCCTGACGTGCGCGTCGTCGACTTTCGCGGCAATGTTCAGACGCGCCTGCGAAAACTCGCCGAGGGCGTCGCGGACGCAACGCTGTTGGCCAAAGCGGGCCTCGACCGGCTCGGCCTCGCCGATGCGGCCACGTCGGTGCTTTCGGTGGGCGACATGCTGCCGGCTGTCGCACAAGGTGCGATTGGCGTCGTTGCACGCTGTGATGATGGCGAGACGCGCGCGCTGTTGCAGCCGCTGAACGATGCGGCGACGCAGACCGCCGTCACCTGCGAACGGGCATTTCTTGCCGAGCTGGACGGGTCGTGCCGGACCCCTATCGCGGGACTTGCGGTGAGTGAGGGCGACACAATCCGGTTTCGCGGGTTGATTCTCTCTCCGGACGGCGCAGAGTGGCACGAGGTTGAAATGACCGGACCCGGCGCCGAAGCAGAAGCGATCGGCCGCCAGGCCGGCGAGGACGTGCGCGGCCGTGCCGGCTCCGCGTTCCTCGACAAGCTGACGTGATGTGAACGAATGCGCTTGCTCGTAACGAGGCCGGAACCGGATGCGACAAGGGAAGCGGAGACGCTGTCCGCATTGGGGCATGAGCCTGTCCGGGCCCCGCTGCTCGAGATCGAGTTTCTTCAGGACGTCCCGCTGAATTTGAACGGCGCGCAAGCGATCGTCATTACGAGCCGGAATGCGCTGCGCGCCCTCGGAACCCATCCCGAACGCGACAAGGCGGTCGAACTGCCGCTATTCGCCGTCGGCGAAGCGACGGCTTGGGCGGCCCGGCAGTTGGGCTTCACCGAGGTGACCATCGGCCCCGGAACGGGCGCGGGGCTGCCGCCGATCATCTGCACGGAAGTTCATCCCGACCACGGTCCGCTGCTCCATATCGGTGCGGAGAAGGTCGCTTACGACCTGAAGGGCACGCTCGAGGAAGACGGCTTCGAGTTGCGCCGGGTCGTCCTGTACCGCTCGCACCCCGTCGAGGAGCTGAGCGAGCAGATCGTCGAGGAACTCAAGCGGGGCGACGTGGACGGCGTGCTCTTGTTGTCGCCGCGGACCGCGCGCGCATTCGCCAGACTCATCCAGCGCTACGGCCTCGTCACACAAGTTAAGGGACTCGTTTGCTATTGCTTGTCCAAGGCGATAGCAGAGGCCGTCGTGCCCTTGGGCGTCGAAGCACGCGTTCCCCCGTATGCGCGTGAGGAGGATCTCATTGCGCTGGTGGAGGCCGGTGCGTGAGTATTTTCTCGATGCGTGCCACGGGCCGATTCGATTTTCGGCTGTATGAGTTCGGCCACATTGGCGACAGCGCAGAGGTCATGATGCGATGAGCGGTACCTTCGACGAGAGGGGCACGGGATCCGATTCCGCGGACAAGCGTCCGCGCCCGACCATCGAGGGCACGGCGACGGAAGTGTCCGTCGAACCGAGCGCCGAGGAGTCGAAAGCCGAAGAGACGACGGCGGGAGCGCTCGAGGCCGGTTCCGCCAGCGCGGACGAAGCGCCGGCACACGAGGCGGACGTCGAGGAGTCCGGCGAGGACAGCGCCGATGGCGATGAGCCGGGCGAGGCGGATGGAGAGTCCGACGCGCAAGCCGACGAGGCACAGCCGGCGCCTGCGGCCGTATCCAGCGACCGCTCGTTCGGCAGCAGATTTCTCGCCTGGATCGGTGCCCTCTTCACCCATGCCTTGGCGGGGCTCGCCGGCGGGCTCGCGGTCTTGGCGGCCTTGGTCTGGGGCTACCTGCCGGTAAGCGCGCCGCAACAAGAGGCCGGCATCGAGAACATCGAGACCAGGATTGCCGCGCTCGAAACTGCGCCGAAGACCCCGGACAACGCCGACGCTCTCGCGGCATTGCAGTCCCGTCTGACGACGCTTGAGTCCACGTCCGGAGAGGCTGCAACGCCGGCCGTCGACCCGGCCGAGGTCAAGACACTCGCGGCACAGGTGGCCGAGATGCAGCAGAGCCTCAAGTCGATGGCCGAGGCGGCGAAAGACGGCGGTTCCGTCGCTGACGCCGCGGCGATCAGCCGGCAGGTCGCGGAGGCCGAACAGCGTCTCGACAGTCAAATACAGAGCAAGGTCCAGACAGAGGTTCAGTCGGCCTTGGCCGGCGCCACGGCGTCCGGCGCAGACGGCAAAACCGTCGAGGCGCTGAAGTCGGAAGTTTCCGCTCTCGACGCCAAGCTCAAGGCGTTGACGACGGCCACGATGTCCGCGGATGACGGGCCAAAGTTGAAGCCCGAGATCTCAGCGTTGCAGCGGCGCCTGAACGAGATCGAGACGACGCTTCCGTCTTTGGAGCGCGCGGTCGATGAGGAGAACGCCCAAACCAGGAAGGCCAATCTCACGATCGCCTATTCGGGCCTGCGCGACGCGGTCAACTCGGGCCGCCCCTTCGCGCCGGAACTCGCGGCCATGACGGCGCTGTCGACCGACACGAACGACCTCGAAGACCTTGCCGAGTACGAGCATACCGGCATTCCGACCGTACCGATGCTGGCCGCCTCGTTTGCCGCGCTGCGCGAGCAAGCGCTGGCCGCGCAGCCTGAAGCCGAGCAGGATCTTTTTGGCCGGCTCCTCGGCGGCGCCCAGTCGCTCGTCAAGGTTCGGCGGATCGGGGAACAGCCGGACGGCACGGGGCCGGATGCGATCCTGGCCCGCGCCGACGCGAAGCTCCAAGCCGGGAATCTCCAGGAAGCCCTTATGGAAGTTGAAAAGCTCAAGGGGCCGGAGGCCAAGACCTTCGGACCGTGGATCGACGATGCGCTCGCGCGCCTCGATGCGGACACGGCCTTGCAGCGCATGCAGGAGGCGCTACTTGTATCCTTGGCAGAAACTGACGGCGCCCCTCAGATTGTGGTCCCCCCGGCGGCAGACGAGACAGAATAGCCGATGACACGCATCCTCTTTTTCACGCTCTTCGTCATCGCGGCGGCGCTGGGACTTGCCTGGCTTGCCGACCGGCCCGGCACGATCTCGGTGGAGTGGCTGGGCTATCAGATCGAGACCAGCGCCTTCGTCGGCGTTGTGTCCCTGTCGGTGTTCGTCGTGGCCGTGATCCTGATCTTGGCCATACTGCGCTATATCTGGACCCGGCCGTCGGCTGTCGCCGCGCATATGCGCCAGCGCAAGCAGAAGCAAGGCTTCGACGCGCTGTCGCGTGGACTCGTTGCCATCGGGGTTGGCGACCGCGCCCAGGCGCAGCGCTATGCGGGGGTCGCTCAGCGCAACCTGCCGCAGGAGCCGTTGACGGCCCTGCTGAAGGCGCAAACCGCCCAGCTCAAGGGAGACGACGCGGCCGCGCGGCGGACCTTCGAGGGCATGCTCGACAATCACGATACGGAATTGCTCGGCGTGCGCGGTCTCTTTCTCGAGGCGAAGCGTGCGGGCGATGAGGGGGCGGCGCTCGTCCTCGCGCAGCAAGCCGTCGACCGTAATCCGAAGCTGGCCTGGGGCGTCAATGCGCTGTTCGATCTTCAGGCCCGGTCCGGCGATTGGGATCGCGCTCTGAACACGCTCGCGGTCGCCCGCCAGAACGGACATGTGGATTCGAAAAGCGCGAACCGGCGCCGCGCGGTGCTGCTGACCGCCGAGGCGCGTGAGACCGAGGCCTTCGATCCCAGCAAGGCGCTCATCCTGGCAAACGAGGCCTTGCGGCTGGCGCCGTCGCTGGTGCCGGCGGCCGAGATTGCGGGGCGCCTGCTTGCGTCCAAGGGCGAGGTGCGCGCCGCGTCCCGGCAGATCCTGCGGACCTGGACGCTGTCGCCGCATCCCAGTCTTGCCGTGGCCTACGCCTTCGCCAAGCCCGGCCTGTCGCCGAAGGACCGCCTGAAGCGCGTCGAATATTTGGCCAAGCAGACCCCCGACGACGTGGAAGGCTCCGTCGCCATTGCCCAGGCCGCCGTGGAGGCCCAGGAGTGGGATCGGGCGCGCGAGGCTCTGGAGCCGTACCTCGAGGAAGCGCCGTCGGCCCGGATCTGCACCCTGATGGCACGGATCGAAGGCGGCAGCGGCGACAAGGGCCGCGAGCGCGAATGGCTTGCCAGGGCGCTGCGGGCCCCGCGCGACCGCGCCTGGATCGCCGACGGCTACGTCTCCGACCGCTGGCTGCCGGTGTCACCGGTTACCGGCGTCGTGGACGCGTTCGAATGGAAGGCGCCGGCGGACGCCATCGGCCGGCCCGACGAGACGCTTCAGATCGACGAATGGACCGGGCCGCCGCGTGATGCCAGCGCCATGCGCCGCGACAGCCATCCGGCGCATGCGCCTGACCTGCAAGACGAGGCCCGGCCCGCACTGGGCGAGCCGGTGACCGAAAGCCCATCCGTGATCGAGGGCACGGCCGAAGAGGTTGCGGTGTCCCCGCCGCCGTCGGCCGAGCCTCAGCCCGCCGAAACTGCCGCCGCACAGCCCGAGGATAGCCCGTCCGCGCAAGCCGCGCCGGCGCCTGTGACGTCGGTCACGCCTACGGAGAACGCCGGACCCGAGGCCAGTTCCGCTTCCGCCGTCAAGACAGGTGACGGCGCTGCCGGCGAGAAGCCGAGCGCGTCGATCCTCGTCCCTCCGCGGGCGCCCGACGATCCAGGCGTGGCGCCGGACACCGAAGACGAGAGCGAAGTCTCGCTGGAACGGCTGCGCTCCGCCCACATCCGCTAGAGGCGCGGATGCCAATTTCGGGCGGGGGACCCGCGCATTCTGCATCGCGGCGCGCTTGCGCCGCGCGGCCAATGGCATTAAGCACGAGGCCACACTGAAAAGGGCCGCAATAGCTCAGTCGGTAGAGCGGCGCATTCGTAATGCGTAGGTCGGGGGTTCGAATCCCTCTTGCGGCACCATTCTCCTCACCCCTTCACGTCCAATTTCGGCTGATCCGGCAAGTCCGGATTCACTCTCCTTTTAGGCGCTTCTTTTTTTCCGCCTGCCTGCGCTAGGATGCTTGCCGAAAGATCGGCGCACCGGCCGACGCATCGTAGGAGGGAACTGCATGTCCAACCCGACACTTCGCGATCTCACCGGCATGAGCCCGGACCCCGCGCCGATTTCGACGAGCGCGCTTGTCTTGATCGACTGCCAGCAAACCTATCGCGAGGGCGTCATGCAGCTCGAGGGCGTCGAGCCGGCTCTCAAGGAAGCGGCCGAGCTGCTTCGGCGGTTCCGCGAGGCGGGGCGCCCCGTCATCCACATCATGCACGATGCGGGCGAAGGGACGCCCTATGACGTCGGCGCGCCGATCGGACAGATTGCCGATGTGGTGGCACCGGTCGACGGCGAGACGGTCATCATCAAGAGATTTCCATCCGCCTTCGAGCAAACGGAGCTCGATTGGGAGCTCAAGAAGCACGGCGTGGACAATGTCGTGTACGGGGGGTTCATGACCCATATGTGCGTGAGTTCGACCGCGCGGTCGGCCTTCAACAAGGGCTATGCCAATACGGTCGTCGCGGGCGCCACGGCGACGCGTGAGCTCGCAAACCCGGCGACCGGCGAGGCCATGCCCGCCGAGCAGCTTCAGGGAGCCAGCCTATCGGCACTCGCGGACATGTTCGCCGTGGTCGTCCCGAAAACCAAGAACCTGCCGGATTGAGCCGGCCCTAGCTGCCGTAGTCGAAGAAGCCCTTGCCGGATTTGCGGCCGAGATAGCCGGCCGCGCACATCTGCTTCAGAAGCGGGCTCGGCCGGTACTTAGGGTCGTCGAAGCCGTTGTAGAGCGTCTCCATGATGTTGAGACACACATCGAGGCCGATCAGGTCGGCCAGCGCCAAGGGCCCCATCGGGTGGTTGGCGCCGAGCTTCATCATGTCGTCGACGTCCTCTGGCGCGGCGACGCCCTCGGCCACGCAGTTCACCGCCTCGTTGATCATCGGGATGAGCACACGGTTGACCACGAAGCCGTAGCTGTCCTTGGAGACCTTCGCCTCCTTGCCGACCTTGGCGACCATGTCCGTCACCGCGTCGCAGACGTCGTCGGACGTCTGGAGCGCGCGGATGATCTCCACCAGCATCATCAGCGGGACGGGATTGAAGAAATGCATCCCGATCACCCGCGAGGGGTCCTTGGACACCGCCGCGATGCGCGTCACGGAGATGGACGAGGTGTTGGTTGCGAGGATCGCGTCCGGACGGCAGACCTCGTCCAGCTCCTTGACGAGACCCGCCTTGAGATCGAAGACTTCGAGAATGGCCTCGACCACCAGATCGCAGTCGGCCAAGTCGGACAGCTCCGTCGTCCCGGTGAGCCGTTCCAGCGTCGCATCCCGGTCGGCGCTGCTGATCTTCTCTTTGGAAACAAGGCGGTCGAGGCTCTTCGCGACGGTCGCCATCCCCCGGTCGACATACTCGGGTTTCAGGTCGCGCATCACCACCGGGTAACCGGCCGCGGCGAAGGTCTGCGCAATCCCGTTGCCCATCGTGCCCGCGCCGATCACGCCGATCTTGCGAATCTCGATTGCCATTGACGCCCCCATTTTTTCAGACGCTATGCAGAGGATCCGCCGGGGCCGGGCTGCGGGCCAAGATCGGGTCCCTTGATCAAGTCCCGTGCGTCACCCGGACAAGCGGAACGCTCTTCCCCGCTGGCTTAACCATCTTGCGTTGTCAGTAGGGTGACACTTCCCGGCGGCTGACGCACAGTGACTCTGTGTCGCCGGGCTTTCGGTTGCAGGTGCGACAGAAAGGCCTAGAATGTTAGGCAAATAAGACGAAGGCCTTATCGGTCAGGGTGGACACGCTTCAAAGGGCTGTCATTCAATACGCGTAGGTTTTTCTCTACGACAGACGCTACAACGTTCCGACAGCTCTGCTTGAACAGACGCAGACCTGCAGATCAAAGGTCCACAGTCCCATGACCGATACGGTTGCCGACACCGGCCCGACTTCCGACGACGTTATTGAATCCATGTTCGACTCCGTCGCGAAGGCGGTCTCGGAATCGCCTGCCGTGATGCTCAACCGGCGGGTCGAGGCTGCGACACAAGTCTCCGAGGGCCTCCAGACGACGCAGACCTTCCTGATGCACAGCGCGATGAGTCACGCCGAGCGCATTGCCCACGAGCATCAAGAACGTCTCAAGGCCTCCTTGGCCACGCTGTCGGATATCGCCAAGGGCTTCTCCGAAAATCCCGACTTTGATGGTCTCGCGGGGGCCTGGCAGGCTTACGTGAACGACAGTATGCAGCGCGGGGCTCTGTTCCTCGACACCATGCGCGAGCGCGGCGACATCTTCTTGGAGCACGAGGCGGCGGGGTGTCCCCCTGTCCTGACCTACGACTACGAGGTCGTGCTCGACGGCGCAGATCTGCGCCATCCCTGCAACTACATGCTGCTGAAGATCTTGCCGCCCGAAGGCATCGAGATCGACGCCACCGCGCGGCCCTACGTGATCATCGATCCGCGTGCGGGGCACGGCGCCGGCATCGGCGGCTTCAAGTCCGACAGCCAAGTCGGCGTTGCCTTGGCGAAGGGTCACCCGGTCTATTTCGTCGCGTTCCGGCGTGAGCCGATCCCCGGCCAGACCCTTGCCGATGTGACGCGCGCGGAAGCCGAGTTCGTTCGCGAGGTGGGACGTCGCCATCCCCAATCCCCAAAGCCCGTCGTCACCGGCAACTGCCAGGGCGGTTGGGCAACGCTTCTCCTTGCCGCGACCAATCACGACCTTACCGGGCCGATTGTTCTGAACGGGTCGCCCGTTGCGACCTGGGGCGGAGAGGTCGGCAAATACCCGATGCGCTACAACGGCGGCATTTTGGGCGGCACATGGCAGCCGATGTTCTGGTCGGACATGGGCGATGGCGTATTCGACGGCGCCCATCTGGTGCAGAACTTCGAGATGCTCAATCCGAGCCGCAACTATTTCGGCAAGTATTACGACCTCTATCGCGACATCGACCATGGCCGCGAGCGCTTCTTGGAATTCGAGAAGTGGTGGGGCGGGTTCTTCCTTCTCAACGAGGCCGAAATCCACTGGATCGTCGAACAGCTCTTCGTCGGCAATCGGCTCGCAAAGAACGAAGCGCAGCTCGAGCCCGGGCGGCACATCGATGTAAAAAACATCCGTTCACCGATTATCGTGTTCGCCAGCCAAGGCGACAACATCACGCCGCCGCAGCAGGCGTTGAACTGGATCGCGGACAGCTATGCGGACACCTCTGAAATCAGAATCCGTGGCCAGCGCATCATCTACATGGTGCACGACCAGGTCGGCCATTTGGGTATTTTCGTTTCCTCCAAGATCGCCAAACGCGAGCACACGGAGATGACCGGCACGATGGAAGCGATCGAGTCGCTCCCGCCTGGCCTCTACGAAATGAAGATCGACGACTATCAGGGTCACGGCGAGGGCCGTGAGTTTACGGTGAGCTTCCACGAACGCAAGCTGGATCAACTCCGCGCTCTCGACGCCAAGCGCGACGACGAGCAGCCATTCGCGGCCGTTGCCCGCATGTCGGAGATTCAGGCGCAGCTCTACGATCTTTGCTTGCGGCCTTTCGTGAAGGCGGCAGTCAATCCGGGTATCGCCGAACTCGCGCGGATGCTGCATCCCTTGCGGCTGCAGCGCGGGCTGGTGTCCGGCCGCAATCCCGTGATGGCCGGCGTGACGAGTCTGGCCGAGAAAGCCAAGGAAGAGCGCGAGCCGGTAGCCGGCGACAACCCCTTCGTTCAGGCCGAGCGGGTGTTCGCATCACTCTTCGAACAGTCTATCGACTTCATGCGCGACGTCCGCGACGCGATGTACGAGAACATGTTCTTCTCGATGTGGTCGACGCCTTGGGCGGCGACGTTCGGTGCGCCCAACCTGCTGGGACGGACGCTCAAGAACGAGGCCGAACTTCGGGCGCTCCCCGAAGTTCAGTCGGCTCTGCGTCACATGTCGGAAGGCGGTTTCGCCGAGGCTGTGATCCGCATGCTGATCCTGCTTGCGGACTCGCGCGGCGAAGTGCGGCGTGACCGTCTGGAGCGGTCCGGCACGGTGCTCACGCAGGACGAACCCTTCCGGTCGCTCAGCACCGACCAGCGGCGGCAGATCATCGACGAGCAGACCCTGGTGGTTCAGTTCGAGCGTGAGGCGGCCATCCAGACATTGCCGGATCTCCTCAAGACCGCCGAAGACCGGAAGCTGGCTGCCGAGGTTGCCCAATTTGTGCCGGGGTCCATCGAGGAGATGTCGCCGAATACGCTGGAAATGCTTCAGCGCTTCCGCCACGTCTTAGGCCTGTCGCCGATTTCCGGCGACATCACGAAGGATCCGCTCGCCGGCCGCGGTTTCGGTACGCTGCGTGGGGGTTCGAGGATGCCGTCGGCCGCCGAGTAGCGGAGGCGCCTGGGCCAATGAGACGCCCGGCCTAGCGGTCCCAGTAGAAGCGATAGGCGAGGCCCACGGTCCCTGACACCTGATCGGGTGTCTGTACGACGGGGCTGTCCGCGGCCTCGTCCAGAAGCCGGCTATAGTTCACACCGCCCTTCAAGACCCAGCGGTCACTGATGTCATAGGTGCCGCCGACGGAGACGAACACGTCTTTGATGCCGCCATCGGTCTTATAGACCGGCAGGCCTGCCCTGGAGCGGTTGGCCTCGGCCTGCGTCACGCCGAAATAGGTCTGCATGTATTCGGCGCTGGCAAAGGTTGTGCCGACGCGGACGCCGGCCTTCAAGCGATCCGTCAGTTGCTTCTCCGTCTCGATGCCGAACCGGTATTGCGGACCGGCGGAATCGCCCGTGACCTTGTCGATATAGGCGGCATCGAACGTGAAGGCGCCGAGCGTGTAGGCTGTGTACGCGCCAAGCACGAGACCGCCCTCGACATCGCCGAGGCCTTTCAGAAGATCGCCGTCGTCTTGATCGCGCGTCGTGATGTAACCGGTCACCGCCCCGATCTGAAAATGGTCGCCGCCAAAAGCGCGGATCCGGATTTCATCGAGCCCCCGGAAGGTGACGCGCTGGCGTACTTCCTTGAAGATGCCGTCCGGCGTGTCCTCGGTCTCGACAAACGAGGGAATGATCATTGGGATCGGAATGACTTCGTGCTCGTTCGAGCCTTCGTATTTAGGCTGGATGATCGCAGCCGCGCCAAGCGCGACGCTCTTCCGCACAACGGTCTCGCCGCCCGCGGGGCCGTCGACCAGCGCCGCTTGAGCATGTGCATCGGTTGCGGCAAAGCCGCCCGCGAGGACGGCACAGATGGCGCCGACCCTCAGAGCACCGTGGGCGCAACCCTGGTGCCGCGCAAACCCTAACCCAAGCCGCATTCGTGAAACCCCGTTGAATCGTCCGGCATTTTTAGCATGGATAGGGTTAACCAGATAGTCGCGAGGGTCACAAATGGCCCGAGATCGTCATAGGAATTTGCGATGGAATTCCGGGGGCTTGGCGGCAGGCGCGGCAGGCGATCAGGCCGCCGCGGCCGACGCGATGGCCTCTTGCGCCTTCTCGGCTGCGTGAGAGGCGATCATCAACTCTTCATTGGTGCGGATGATGAAGACGCGGACACGGGAGCGCTGGGACGAGATGATCGTCTCGCCCGCGCGGTTCTGCGATTCGTCCAGTTCGAGACCCAGCCAGCCAAAGTCCTGGCAGACGCGTTCGCGGATGCGCCAAGCGTTCTCGCCAATGCCACCGCAGAAGACGAGCGCGTCGAGACCCGACAAGATCGCCACCATGGCCCCGAGCTCGCGGCGAATGCGATAGACGAAATAGTCAATCGCGCGCCGTGCCTCGATCGTGCCGGCCTCTTCCAGCACGCGCATATCGTTCGAGATTCCCGACAGACCTTTGAGCCCGGACTGCTTGTAGAGCAGGTTCTCGATCTCCGCCGCCGAGAGGCCTTTCTCGGCCATCAGGTATAGAACGACGCCGGGATCGAGCTGACCGCAGCGTGTCCCCATGGGCAGGCCGTCGAGCGCGGTGAAGCCCATCGTTGAGCCGACACTCTGTCCGTCTTGGATGGCGCACATCGAAGCGCCGTTGCCCAGATGTGAGACGACCACGCGCCCGGCTGCGTGCATCGGCGCCAGCTGCCGCAGCGCGCGCGTCACATACTCGTAGGAGAGGCCGTGAAATCCGTAGCGCCGGACACCTTCTTCATAGAGCTCCAACGGCAACGCGTAGGTGTCGTTCACCCAGGGGTGTTGCCGGTGAAACGCCGTGTCGAAACACGCAACCTGCGTCGCCTCCGGGAAGGCCGCCTGCGCGGCCCGCACCCCGGATAGATTGTGCGGCTGGTGCAACGGCGCCAGCGGAATCAGTTTCTCGAGAGCGGCGAAGCGGTCTTCGTCGATGATCACCGGCGAGCCGTAGTCGGGGCCGCCATGGACGATGCGATGCCCGACAGCCTTCACCTGGGCGCCGGAGAATCGGTCGTCCATGAGCGCGAGGATCGCGACCAGTGCCGAGGCATGATCGCTGACCTCGGCGGCGTCGAGATCCTGTTCGGTCTTTTCCGCCTCGGCGATCCGCGCGCTCAGATGCGGTTTCGTCCCGATCCCTTCGATCTGTCCCCTCACGCGCTCGTCGAGACTGTCCGCCTCGAACAGCGCGAACTTGATGGACGACGATCCTGCATTGAGCGTGAGGATATGGGTCATTACTCGGCCGCCTCCGCAAGTCGTGACCCGACGGGGAAACCGTTCTCCTGCCAGAACCGGTACAGCACCGCGATGGCGCAAGAGGCGAGCCGCGCCTTCTCGCCGTCGGCGCGGCTGGTCAGGATGATGGGTACGGAGGCACCGAGCGCAATGCCTGCGGCCTCGGCGCCGGACACGAAGGCGAGCTGTTTCGCCAGCATGTTGCCCGCCTCGAGATTGGGAACGATGAGAACCTCGGCATGCCCGGCGACGAGGCCCGTGACGCCCTTGGTCGTGGCTGCTTCGGCGTCCATGGCATTATCCATCGCGAGCGGGCCGTCGACGACACCGCCTTTGATCTGGCCGCGATCCGACATTTTCGAAAGTGCCGCCGCATCTAGGGTCGAGGGGATCTGAGGGTTCACCGTCTCGACCGCGGACAACACGCCGACCTTGGGTTTCTGGATGCCGAGAGCCAGGGCCACGTCGATGGCGCTCTGGGTAATGTCCACCTTGGTCGCGAGGTCCGGCGTAATGTTGATGGCCGCATCCGAGATGATCAGCGGATGATCGAGCCCCGGCACATCCATCACGAAGGCGTGGCTCATGCGGCGGCTCGTGCGCAAGCCGCCCTTGCTCTTCAGAACCTGATGCAACAGATCGCTCGTGTGCAAATGGCCCTTCATGATCGCCCCGGCGTAACCCTCGTGCACGAGTTCGACGGCCCTGCCGGCCGCGGCGACATGATCGGGAATGTCGATGATCTCGAACATGCCGAGATCTTCGCCCGCCTCGTGGGCAGCCTGACGAATGAGCGGCTCGGATCCGATGAGGATCGGCCGGATGAGCGCATGCCGTGCCGCTAGGAGCGCGCCGCCGAGAGACTCTTTCTCTTCCGGCGCGACGACGGCGGTCACGAGCGGCTCAAGTCCCTCGCAAGAGTGAATGTAGTGGTCGAAGTGTTGGTGACGCTGGAGGACGATCTCCGGCAACTCTTCCATGTCGACCCGGACTTTGCGCTCCGGCGCGAGCACCTCGGCCACACCCTCGGCGACCGTCTCGCCGCCGCGTCCTTTGACAACCGTGTCCATCACCACGACCGAGTTCGGGAGCTTCTCCTTCACGGTGACGGTGATCGTCAGTTCGTCGCCCACGTGGGCCCGGTCGAGAAACCGAAGGGTCTGTGACCGGTACAATGTTCCCGGTCCCGGCAGCACATTGCCGAGCACCGACGAGATCAGGGCGCCGACCCACATGGACGGTGCGACCGCCTCGTGATCGTCGTGCTCGTCGTCATCCGGAATATGAAGCGGATTGAGATTTCCGGACGCATGGGCAAAGACGAAAAGGTCGTTCGCGGTGCAGACGCGTTTGACCGACTCCGTGTCGCCAATCGAAAGTTCGTCGTAGAGCTTGTTCTCGCGGATCATGTATGCCTCCTGCGGTCTACTGCTTTCCGCTGTAATAACGCTCGGTTCGTCAGGCGAAACCCCGGTGCCTCAAGCGCCAATGCGCATGCCGGAAGCCACGCCGTTGGTCCTGCCTGGGGCGGGTTCCTTCCACCCCCGGGCCATCGTGTACAATGTTGATTGCAATTGCTTGAACATGGCGATCGTTCGTTCATCCATCTCTTCGATGGGACCGACGATGTCGAAGACAAGATTGACCGCACGGACACGGTCGACGTCGTCACGCAGCAGCACCGGGAGAGACGAGACGGCACCGTCGCCGGCGAATTCGACGATCATGTTCTGCTCGTTGATGAGGCGGGCCCGCCGGTCCGGCGTCATCGTATCGAATGGCGCGCGCGAATGGAGTAGGCGGTTGGTACGCTCTAGGCGGTCGCGCCGGACGGAGCCGCGCGCACGTGCCAGTAGGATCAACATGCGTACGATCGCTTCCTTGTAGCCGCCAGCTTCTGCGCTTCGGATTGCGTCACGAACTTGAGGCAGCCTTCGAATGTTATGCTCTTGCGGGCGGGCCCGGTATGTGGCTCCAAGCCGCATCATCCAAGGGTTCGCGTAGAGTCCGAGGAAAGCGATTTCCATGCAGGCATCACGCATGTCGCGGGCTAGGTTGAAACTCTCCTCGATTACCGTCGCCGACAGGCGCTCTGCCCGTAAGAACGGATTGTCCTCGTCAGCCTGCTCGCGTGCATCCCGTGTCGCTTCCGCCAGCGAATAGATGTCGCCGAACAATGGATTGTCGCTCGAGAAGAATGTGTACTGCGCGCGCATCGGATGCGCTTGGCGCAACGTCTCGGCGACCTCCGGCGTGACGAGCGCACGCAGCAGGGGCTGCATGGTCAGTTCATAGGTTTTGACCGCCCACTCCGAAAGCCGTGCGACGGCGGCGAAAGCCGCTTCTTCTTTGCGGTCTCCTCCAAGCGCCAGGATGTCGTCGATCGTGCGGGTCTCGAACGAGACCGTCGGCACGTCATCGCCCTCGTGAATAAGCATCTCGTAGAGACCCGGCGCCAGCGACTCGATCGTCTGGACGACCGAGGCGATCTCCTTGTGCTGCTTACTCGCGACTTTTGCGGACACGAAGATGCCGAGATGACCGATGCTGTCATGGAGCGTGTAGGCGATGACGTGACCGCGCGCGCGCAGTTCCTGGACGGACTCGTAGAGATCGGCGATCCAGAAGAGTGCCTGCTGCGGTGGGGTAATGTTGTCGCCGTGGGAAGCGAATACGACGACAGGCGAATCGATCCGTGTGAGGTCGACCGGCGTGCCGTCGTCGAGCACCGCCTCACCGCGTACCAGCTTGTTGCCCACGAAGAGGTTCTCGACGATCCAGCGTATCTCCGCCTCGTTCATGAAGTAGAAGCCGGACCACCAGCGTTCGAAGTCCAGATAGCGCTCGGAGTCCCAATCGACCTTCGAGAAGATGTCGTAGTTCTTGCGCCAGATCGTCTTGCCGGGATTGAGCTGTTCGAAATTGTGGATCAGCGTCGCGCCGTCGAACTTGCCCGCACCGAGATCGGCGGTCAGCAGAGCCGGAACGGCGCCGCCTTCCATACCGGCGAGATACCGAAACGGATTCTGTCCGACCTTGCCGGCCCAATAGGAGAGCGGCGTGCCCGCGATCACCACGGGTCCCATCAGATCCGGATGGGTCGCGGCCAGGATCATGGCGGCCCAGCCTCCCTGACAATTGCCGGTGACGAGGGGCTTGGAACTCCTCGGATGACGCTCCCGAACCGCTTTCAGGAATTCCGCCTCGGCCGCGCAGACTTCCGCCAGCGTCTGATGCGGCTCGGGGTCCCGGAAGAAGATGACGAAGTAGACCGGGTGGCCGTCGTTGAGCGCCTCGCCCACCTCGGACTCGCTCTTGAAGCCGCCGATGCCGCTTCCCTGACCGGCGCGTGGATCGATGATCACCCAGGGACGGCGGTCGTTGCGGGGCGGTGGCGTACCTTCCGGCGGAATGATCCGCACAAGTGCGTAGTTGGCCGGACGCTCGAGCAACCGTCCGTCCACGATGATCTCGTAGTCGAAGGCGAGGACCGGCGTGAAGCCCTCGGCCTCCCGGGCCGCGCACGCATCGCCGCGCCGGCACAGCGTCTCGAGCGTCAGCACCCAGCGCTGGGCCGCATCCTTCCAATAGGGAGCCAAGCTGGCAGCGGCGAAGGGGGCTGCGAAGCTGGCGGCTAGCCCAGCCCACTCCGCGGCAAGGCCGCTCCAGACTGTGTGGGCCTTCTCCGCGATATCCGATCCGTGCTGTACCGAAAGCTCGCCAAGGAGGCGCGCTTGCGCTTCCGCCTGCTGCAGGTCTTCCGCCGCATGCCGGGCATAGGCGTCCTGACTCTGTGCATAGCTACCGGATCCGCTCGGGGGCTCATCCGACAATGTGATACCCGCCGTCGATGTAGTGCACGCCACCCGTGACGTTCTCCGCCTCGCGGCTGGCGAGAAATGCCGCATAGGCGCCGATATCCTCGATCGACGCCAGGTGATGGGTGGGCGCGCGCTCGGCCGCCTCATTCATCAATTCGTCAAAACGGGAAATGCCAGAGGCGGCGCGGGTCTTCAGCGGCCCCGGGGACAAGGCGTTTACGCTGATGCCCTTGGGTCCGAGCTCCGCGGCCATGTAGCGCGTGACCGACTCCAGCGCGGCCTTGGCCGGTCCCATGATGTTGTAGTTCTCGACAACCTTTTCCGCTCCGAAAAACGAGACGGTCATGCAACTGCCCCCATGGCGCATCAAGGGCTCGGCCCGGCGCACCATGCGGATGAAGGAGTAGACCGAGATGTCCATCGCCGTGATGAAACCATCGCGCGAACAGTCCACCACGCGGCCGTGCAGATCCTCGCGCGGGCAAAACGCGATCGAGTGCAGGCAGATATCGATATGTCCCCAGATTTGACGAATGCGGTCGAACAGCTGCCCGTACTGACCATCTTCGCGCACATCGAGGGGAAGTATGATGTCGGTGCCGAGCTTCTCGGCGAGCGGCCGCACATGCTTCTCGGCTTTATCGTTTTGATAGGTAATCGCAAGGTCCGCGCCTTGGTCGCGGAACGCCTTCGCGCAGCCGAACGCGATGGAGTCCTCGTTGGCGACTCCAAGGACGAGAGCCTTTTTTCCTGCAAGTGAGAACATGGTGTGACTCGGTAGGTCTGTGACAGTGGAACCTACCGGCGTAACATGACACTTCGGATTCAGTACCGGGGTCAGATTGCGCGTTATGGTCGCGGGCGCCCTGGCGCCTAGCGCCTTTTTGGACCTTCCCCTGCCGATTGGCGCTCGGGGAGCCGTGCGCGCCGCTACTCGTCCACCGCCTCGTCTTCGATCGCGTCCATGCGCACATCCGACGAGAGCTTTTGCTCTGCCTTCTCCGTAGGCTGGCTGGTGAAGTCCTCGAGCGTGCTCACCTCCTCGGCGTCGCGCCAGAACGCGATGGGGCTGAGAAGGTAAGCTGTGATGAGTTCCGCCAGAGACCGCAAGGCGTGAACGTGAATGCGTTCCCAGCCGTGGGAGGCATCGATCCCGAAGCAGACCAGGGCCGTGCGGACGTCGTGGCCGGCCACGACAGCCGAGGCGACATCGGACCGGTAATGCCGGAAAACGTCCTTCTGGTAGAAGATGTCGTCCTCGCGGCACAGACGCGCCAGTTTGCGCGTGAGGTGGTAGTCGAACGGACCGTTCTGGTCGGCCATGGCGAGTGTGACGCCGAACTCGGCGCTGTTCTGGCCCGGAGCGGTCGTGCCGTTATCGACCGCGATGAGCGAGGCGATATCTTCCGTCAAGATATTGGCCGCGCCGATGCCGACCTCTTCCTCGATCGTGAAGAGGAAATAGGCGTCGACCGGAAGCTGTTCCTTTACCGCGATCAGGGCTTTCAGCGCCGCGAACATCACCGCCACGCCCGCCTTGTCGTCGAGATGCCGCGAGCTGATGAACCCGTTCTCCATGAACTCCGGCTGGGGATCGATGGAGACAATGTCGCCGACCTCGACGCCGAGCCGCATAGCCTCTTCCGCCGTCGAGCACCGCGCATCCACACGGATCTCCACGTACGGCCAACCCGACGGCTGCTCGTCGACATCGTCGCCGAACGTATGCCCGGAGGCCATCAGCGGCAGGATCGTCCCGCGATAGCTGCCGCGTTCGGTGAAAATCGTGCATCGCGCGCCCTCGGCGAAGCGCGCGCTCCAATAGCCGATGGGCACCACGGCCAAGCGTCCATTGTCCTTGATGGCCTTCACTTGAGCGCCGAGCGTATCGAGATGGGCTGCGATCGCGCGCGCCGGCCGCCGCTCCTTGCCACGCAAGACGGCCCGAATGGCGCCACGCCGCGTGACCTCGAACGGAATGCCAAGCCGGTCCAGCTCCTCGCCGCACCACCGCACCGCATTGTCGGTGTAGCTCGTGGGGCTCGGAATATTGAGGAAAGTCTCTAGCGTGTCGGCAAGGTAGTCGAGATCGATGTGGAGAATAGTCATCACGCAGCCCTGGTGTTCGGAGCGCTTGTCGGCGCGCCCTTCATGGATTGGCTATGGGTAGTACGAGGACGCCTACATTTGAAGCGCTTTGCGCACCGTGGCAGGCACGGTCTGGGGAAACAGAAGGTCGATAAAGCGCGCTGCGGTCGGCTGGGGCTCGTGATTGGCAAGCCCGGGGCGTTCATTTGCCTCGATAAACCAGTAATCCGGTTCCGTCGGGGTCTTCACGATGAAATCGATGCCGGTCACGGGGATTTCGATCGCCTTGGCGGCATTGACAGCGGCGTCGATCAGCGTCCGGTGAAGAATGCCCGTCACGTCGTGAATCGTGCCGCCCGTGTGCAGGTTCGCCGTCTTGCGGACGGCGATGGAGGCGTCAGGCTCGGGAATATCGTCGTAGGTGTAGCCCGCCGCGGCCAGGCATCGTTCCGTCTCCGTGTCCATCGGTATGGACGATTCACCGCCCGTCGCGGCGAGCCGGCGTTTGGTCTGGCGCTCAATGAGTTCCCGCACGGTCGACTTGCCATTGCCGATAATGGTGGCGGGCTTGCGGATCGCGGCCGCAACCACGCGGTAGTTGATGACGACGATCCGAAGATCGACGCCTTGGACGAATTCTTCGAGGATGACCTCGTTGCAGAGCGTCTTGGCGTAGTCGATTGCCGCCTTCGTATCGTCCCAGTTCGTGAGACCCACGGCGATGCCCTTGCCCTGCTCGCCGCGGGCCGGCTTCACCACGATCGACCCATACCGACCCATGAAGGCGCGGGCCGTGTCCTCGTCGTCCACCGTGATCTGCTCGGGAACTCGCACGCCCGCTGCGCTGACGATACGCCGCGTGACCCGTTTGTCGTCGCAGATGCTCATGGCGATCGCGGTGGTGAGCGCTGTCAAACTTTCGCGGCAGGCCACGGAACGGCCGCCATAGGTGAGCCGGAAGAATCCGCCCTCGGCGTCGATGATCTCAGCCGCGATGCCGCGCCGTTGAGCCTCGTCGACGATGATTCGCGCGTAAGGGTTGAGCGCGTCGTACTCGTCGGAAGTTTCGGTGAAAAGCTGCTCGTTGATGACGTTCTTGCGTTTGACGGTGAACGTGGCCCAGCGGATGAAGCCCAGCTTCTCGTACAGCGCGATGGCCAGCTTGTTGTCGTAGAGCACGGACAAATCCATGTACGAACAACCACGTTCCTTGAAGTGCTCGGAGAGTCGGCGCACCAGCGCTTCACCGATTCCAGGCAGCGTCGATTGGGTGTCGACGGCAAGGCACCACAACGAGGAGCCCTTTTCAGGATCGCCGAAGGCCGCGTTGTGGTCGACGCCCGTGACCGTTCCGACGATCGTCTTGGTCTTGTTGTCCACGGCGACGAAGTAGGTGATCGCCTCGCTGTCGCGGTTCTCCCAAAAGAAGTTCGGTGCGACCGTTACCATGCGCCGGGCCGCATAGATGCGATTGATCTCCTCGGCGTCCTGCAGTGAATCCAGTCTGCGAATCTGGAATCCGCGCGGCGCCGTCGTCGACGGCTCGTAGGTTTTGAGATCCAGCCGATAGGTATGCGAGGGATCGAGAAACAGTTCCTGGGGCGCCGCCGCCAGCACCACATGAGGATCGAGAATGTAGAAGGCGATGTCTCGCCGCCCGGGACCTTCCGCTCGCAGGCAGTCGGCCAAATCCGACGCGCTGGCGAATGTTTGGCCGAACAAGAGGCGCCCCCAGCCGCAGTCGAACGCGACGTTGCTTTGGGGACCACCCCGCGGCGACAGGTCCGCACGTGGCGTCGTGCCGTGCGGAGCGCCGTTTTCCGTCGCGCCTTCTACGCTGCTTTTTTCCGTGCTCATGCCGTGCCTAGATGTTGTGGGACTGAAGCCAAAGCTCCAACAACGCACATTGCCAAAGCTCCGATCCGCGCAACGGTGTGATGTGCGATTTCGGGTCTGAGAAAAGACTGTCGAGATAAGCCGGCCGGAACAGGCCGCGATCGCTTGCGGCCTGGCACGACAGCGCGTCGCGGGTCATCTCCAGGACGGGACCGTCGATATATTTCAGCGCAGGCACCGGGAAATAGCCCTTCGGCCGGTCTATCACGGACGAAGGGATAACATCGCGGGCCACATCTTTCAGCACGCCTTTGCCTTCGTCCTTGAGTTTCATCTCGGGCGGCACGCGCGCGGCGAGCTCGACGAGTTCGTGGTCCAGGAACGGCACCCGTGCCTCGAGACCCCAGGCCATGGTCATGTTGTCGACGCGCTTCACCGGATCGTCGACGAGCATCACGGTGGTATCGATGCGCAAGGCGCGGTCCAGCGGCGTCTCGGCGCCGTCTTTCATGAGGTGCGCTTCCACGAGCCGGGCCGGCTCGTCCTCGTCGGCCATCCAGGTCTCGTTCAGGTGCGAGCCGAGTTTCTCGCGGCCACGGTCGAAGAACAGGGCCTTGTAGTCGGTCAGCACGTCGTTGGAATTCGCCAGCTTCGGATACCAATGGTACCCGGCGAAAACCTCGTCCGCGCCCTGGCCGCTCTGCACGACCTTCACGTGCTTCGCCACTTCGCGGGAGAGCAGGTAGAAACCCACATTGTCGTAGGACACCATGGG
Source organism: Methyloceanibacter sp. wino2 (assembly GCF_003071365.1). Lineage (NCBI taxonomy): Bacteria > Pseudomonadati > Pseudomonadota > Alphaproteobacteria > Hyphomicrobiales > Hyphomicrobiaceae > Methyloceanibacter > Methyloceanibacter sp. wino2. The sequence continues at coordinate 1,615,088 of NZ_CP028960.1, read as the reverse complement.
CTCCGACATCGCCGCGATCGTCTCCGGCAGAGACTCGAGCATGTGCCCCGTGGGGATCATGATCTTGGTGTGGTCGGTGCCGAAATGCTTGGCGATGATGTCCGAGTATTTGAACTCGTCGCCGGCTTCGCCGTGCGCGGCCTCGAAGCCGATCGAGAACGTCTTCAGATGCTGCTGGCCGGCCTCGGCCAAAAGGCCCACGATCAGGCTGGAATCGACGCCGCCGGAGAGCAGCACGCCCACCGGAACGTCGGCGATCATGCGCCTGTCGACCGCGCGCCGCAGCGCGGCGCCGACACGGTCCTTCCACTCGTCGTCACTGGTGGCGAGATCCTCCGCCGAGCGATCGAAGCGCAACTCCCAATACTGGGTGTCCTTGAAGCTTCCGTCGGGCTCGATCAGGCGCAAGGTCGCGGCCGGCAATTTGCGCACACCACGCAGGATCGTGTGCGGCGGCGGCACGACCGCATGAAACGTCATGTAATGCGCAAGGCCGACCGGATCGAGCGCCGTGTCGACATCGCCCGCCGCAACGAGCGCGGGCAGTGTCGAGGCGAAGCGAAGACGCCTGTCCGACATGGTGTAGTAGAGCGGTTTGATCCCGAGCCGGTCCCGGGCCATTGCGACGCGGCCGGTGTCGCGCTCATAGACGACGAACGCGAACATCCCGTTGAAATGCTTCGGTGCCTCTGGTCCCCAGGCATGCCAAGCCTTGAGGACGACCTCGGTGTCGCTGGTGGAGAAGAACCTGTAGCCCTTGGCCTCCAGCTCCGTCCGCAACTCCTTATGATTGTAAATGCAGCCGTTGAAGACGAGCGTGATCCCGAGCTCCGAATCAACCATGGGCTGCTGGCCGCGTTCAGATAGATCGATGATCTTCAAGCGCCGATGGCCGAAGGCGAAGGTGCCGCGCGAGACGATGCCGCCGGCATCCGGGCCGCGCGGAACCATTGAGCAGGTCATGGCCTCCATGGCCTCGACCGATGCAGGCGAGCCGTCGAATGTGATCTCGCCGCATAATCCGCACATACTCTGATGCCTCTCTTGGGATGGTGGTTTCGGCTGGCCGCGCCAGGCCATTCCAAGAATAAAGCAAGAATGGGGCCGGACTCGCGAGGTTTCGCGCGCACCGGCAACGGCGCTCGTAAGAACCTAGAATTGCGTTGATATTGGAAAGTATTGCATCGATGCGTGTATCGATCAAATTGAGGCCCGCTCAATGCCCGGGTCATATCCGCGCAGATGCCGTTTTTTTGGGCAGCGGCCAATGAAATCCTCGGCTCAACTCCCGGCGCGGCAAATATGGCCGTCGAGAAACCACCGGAAAGATGCGAGGCTGGCGTTTTTGTGATGGGCCGCCCCTCGGAAAGCCAAGGAACTGCCCTGTTTTGCCATTATGTTTAGGCTCTTGCGCGATCCTCTGCAAATTCATGAAAGCGCCGACTACATTAGCGTTGAGGCGCGGAGGCTTTGAGGGACGACGAATGAGCGGACGATTCGCCATTATTGGGCTGACAGCGTTGGCCCTTTTGGCATTGGGGATTGGTACGAGCGCGGTTCCGGGCACGGCAACGGCGGAATTCCGCGTGCCCGGCCTCTTCGGCGGCAAGAAGGTCGTCAAGCGCAGACGCTATCGCCGGCCCCCGCCCGTCCAGCCGGTCCGAAATCCCGACCGGATATTCGCGGCCACCTCCGCCAAGACCGTTTCGCCTGAGGTCGCCAAAGGCAGCGACACCGCGCTCGCCGTTGGCACCGCGTCGGCCGCCAGCGTGGCCATGGCGCTGCCGGCGGCAACGCCTCTCGCGGCAAAGTCAGATGATTCCGCCGACGCGGCCGCCGACGCAAACAAGTCCGACGAGACCGAGACGGCCGATGCGGATGACGCAAAGTCGGATGCGGACGGCACGGAGGTCGCTGCGGCGTCCGACTCTGGCGACAGCGAGTCCAAGACCGAAACCGCGGATGCCTCCGACACGAAGCCTGAGCCGGAGTCGACGGCTGAGGCGGAGGCCGAAGCGGACTCTGCAGATGACGACAAGACGGCGGTGACGGACTCTGAGCCTGCGGATGCCGACGAAAGTGCGTCCGAGGAGGCGACCGCCGAGGCGGATGAGGCAGACACGTCAGAGGCTGCTTCCGACACGGCAGCGGTGACGGAAGAGACCGCCGATACGAAATCAGCGGATGCCAAATCCGAAGAAGACGATGCGTCGCCCGACACCAAGACCGCCGATGCGGCGAAGGAGGACGAGGCGTCTGATGCGAAGCTGGCCGACGCCGGGCCGGACAAGTCCGACACCGAGACGGCAGCCGACTCTGAGGCGAACGCCGACGAGGCTGACACGCCCGTAACGGCGGATGCCGAACCTGACGAAGACAAGACGGCCGGGTCCAAGACGGCTGACACCGAGAGCTCCGACGACGAAGCAGCCGAAACCAAGACAGCGGACGCGAAAACCGCTGACGACGAGACCTCCGGCGCGGATGCCGCCGATGAGAAGACGGCAAAGGACGAGACCGCCGACGACAAGGAAGCGGAAGAGCCTCAGTCGAAGAGCGCCGCTACGGACACGTCCAAAGAGACCGAAACCGCATCGGCCGATGCGTCCACCACGTCGGGCGATACCGCAGACGAAGACAAGCTCGACGAAGCGGCCGACACTGCGGCGAAGGCCATGGACACCGCCAACGACGAAGCCGAGACAGCCGCGACGGCCGCGGCTGGAGCCATAGCCGAGAGCAAGGACACCGAGGCCGACGAGCCGGCGAAGGTCGCCGATAGCACCAAGGACGACGACGCGACGGCCAAAGACGCGAAGGTCGAAGACTCGGAGGACGTCGCCGCCAAACAGGCGGATGACGAGAACGTCGATACCAAGAGCGCCGACTCCAAGACTGCCGACGCTAAGGACGCTGACGCCGAGGCTGCCGCGGACGCGGACAGCAAGGACGTCGCCGAGAACGCCGAAGAGCCTGCCGAGGCGGCCGACGATTCCGAGGGCGAGATCGTCACCGCGTCTCTCCCGCCCGCTCCGGAGCCGAAGCCCGAGATCGCGCGTATGGCGAGCCCGGCCAACACGCCGGAACGTGCAGCCGAGACCGCGACAGACCCTGAAGACACCGAGCCGACCCCGGACAGCGAGGTGACTGCCTCGATCTCACCGTCATCCGAGCCCGACGGCATGGCTCAATCGGACGAAGCGCAGGACGTTACGGATGTAACTCGCTCGTCGGACGAAGAACCGGCGGAAGAGCGGCTCGAGCTCGATCCGCGCGCCTATTCCGCGACGGTCGTTCTCGACGTCTCGCCGCCGCCAGGTGCAGAGGCGGACGGCGAGGACGCCAAAGTCGCAGCACTCGAACCCGGTTCGGCCCGTTTGACCCCCGACGATGCTGCGTCCGAAAGCGAAGACACGGAAGAGGCGGTCGACCTTGGACCGCCGCCACCGCCGCCCGTCGATCCTGTCATCGCGGGCGTGCGCTCTAAGCTGGACGGCTCCGCACCGCCCAAGGTGGCCACCGCGGATCTGGAAGCGCTCAAGACGCTGTATGGCGAGCGTGACGACGATCCGCTATGGGTCGCCGAGGACGGCCTGACGCCCAAGGCGAAGACACTGATCGCGACCATCCGCGACGCGGACGACTGGGGTCTCGACGCGGATGCCTACGACGTGCCGTCCCCCAGCGATACGCTGACGACGGACGAAGCCCGGGCCGATGCCGAACTCGCCCTCTCGGCGGCGATTTTGAAATATGCACGACACGCGCAGACCGGCCGGATGACGCCGTCGAGCGCCCACAAACTCTTCGACTTCCACCCGACGGCAAGTGATCCCAAGACGGTCCTCACGGAACTTGCCGCGTCGGACACACCGGACAAATCGCTTCTCGCGCTTCATCCGCAGAGCGAGCAGTATCAGCGCCTGCATGCGTCCTTGGTTCAGGCGCGGGACGCGGCGAAGCAGTCCGGCCGCAACCCGGACAATGACCGGACCGTCCAGCTCATCGCCATCAACATGGAGCGTTGGCGCTGGCTGCCGTCCGACCTCGGCAACTTTCACGTCTGGAACAACATTCCGGAGTTCAAGTTCCGGGTCCTGAAGGGCGGTCGCACGATCTACGAGGAAAAGACGATCGTGGGGCAGACCCAATACGCGACGGCTTTCTTCTCCGCGCCGATGCGGAACATCGTCTTCAATCCCAATTGGACGGTTCCGCCGACGATCGTGAAAGAGGACATCGCACCGAAGTTGAAGGGCCCGCAGCGCTCGGGCGGCTTGTTTGGCGGACGTGAGTCCCGCAACAGGATGCTGAGCCGCTACGGTCTCAAGGTTAGCAAAGGCGGCAAGCCCGTCGATGCGGATGCCGTCGACTGGCAGAACGTGAATGTCCACACCTACACGTTCCAGCAGGATCCTGGTCCCCACAACGTGCTTGGCCAGTTCAAGTTCAACTTCCCGAACAAGCACGCGATCTACATGCACGATACGACCCAGAAGGAGCTGTTCGGGCGCCGCGTACGGACGCTGAGCCACGGGTGCATCCGCGTCAATCAGCCGGCCCGCTTCGCTGCTTTCCTTCTCAATGAGGACAAGGGCTGGTCCATGGGCACGGTTCAGGACATTTTGGCCCGCTCCCAAGGCCAGACCAAGGTGATCGCGCTCGAGCACAAAATCCCGGTCCATCTCACCTACAATACGGCGATCGCCGACGGTTACGGCTCCATCCGTGAATTCGGGGACGTGTACGGCATCGACAACCGCATGGCGGCGAAGCTCTTCAAGAACCCGGCGCACTTCAACGTGCCGGTGTCCGGACCGGAAATCGCCGAGACATCACCGACCCAACGCTATTCCGAGCCCCGTCCACGCCGGCGGCGCACCGCGAATAGCGTCGACGACTTCATCTCCGGGATCCTCGGCAACTAGCCGGGAACGCTAGGCTCTCTCGATCGCACCTAGAATGTCACGTGCGAAAGCCGTGAGCGATGGATCGCGGGCGCCCATGACAAGAACGACGTCGCCTTCGCGCGCCTCGTTCGCGATCGCCTCGATCAGCCAGTCTCGCGAAGGCGCGAATGCAGCCTGCGTCCCTGCGCCAGCGATCTCGGCCACGATGTCCGCGGCCGAGAAGTCACGCGTGGCCGTGCCGCCCGCGTAGAACACTTCGAGCATGAAGAGCTGGTCGTCCGGGGCGAGTTCGCCCGAGAACGTGCGCACGAAGTCCCGCCACAGGAAGCGCGTCGGCCCGTAGCCGTGCGGCTGGTAGATCGCGAGCACGCGGCGTCCGCGCAGTTTCGCTGTCCGGATCGCGGCGGCGATCTTCTCCGCGTTGTGGGCGAAGTCGTCCACGACCTCAATTCCGTTCATGCGGCCGATCGTTTGGAACCGCCGCCCGATGCCCGAGAAGCCCGCAAGCGGCTCCGCCATCCCTTCCAGCGGCAGACCCGCGGCGCGGCAAGCCGCGATGGCGGCAAGCGCGTTGGTCACGTTGTGCAGCCCGGGAACGGGAATCGCGAACGAGATGCCCTCCACCTCGAAGCGCGCGCCGTCGGCGCTGTGCTCCACGTTGACCGCGCGAATGTCCGCCCGCTCGCTGAGGCCGAAGCGGATCGCGCCGCCAGAAAACGCGTCGAGGTTCGCATCGTCGCCTACGACGAGGGTTTCGCGGGTCCGCGCGCGCAGCGTGGCGAACATGGCCGCCACCTCCTCCATCTCTTTGTGGTCGCGTTGCAGGTTGAGGATGATGCCGATCGACGGCGCGTAGCGGACGAGGGAACCGTCGCTCTCATCCGCCTCGACCACGAGGAGGTCGGAGGCACCGGCGAAGGCATTGCCGATCAGTCCCTCGGCTTGCAGCGCCGGCAGGTCGCCGCCGGTGATGACGGACGGATCGGCGCCAATCCCACGCAGGATCTCGAACGTCATGCCCGTGACGGTCGACTTCCCGCTCGTACCCGTCACCGCGATGGATCGGTAGGCGCCGACGAAATGGGCGAGCATCTCGGAGCGGTGCACGATCGGCACACCACGGGTTTTCGCCGCGGCGAAATCGGGCACCGTTTCTTCCACCGCCGTCGACACCACGAGCGCGGCGCAGTCTTCCCCGATCCCGCTGCCGTCTTGGGCGAACACGCCGATACCCAACGCTTCGAATTGGGCGCGAACAGCCGCGCGCTCACCCTGGTCGAAAGCGCGGTCGCTGCCGCTCACGCGTCCGCCCTTCATCGCCTGAAACTGGGCGAGGGCGCTCATGCCGGAGCCGCCGAGACCCGCATAATGAAAACGGCCCGACGACAGATCGGGGATTTCGCGGCTCTCCGACGGCGCGATCAGAATGAGGTCGCCCTCCTGGGCCGCGTCGAACAGGGCGGTGACATCGGTGTTGCTCATGCGGACACAGCCGCACGAGGCCGGGCGCCCGATGTGCTCCTCGTGGTTGGAGCCGTGGATGTAGATGTAGCGCTCAAGGGAGTCGCAGCCCGGCCCGCGGTTCACGCCGCCCTCGAGGCCATCCAGGGTCAGGATCCGTGTGAGGATGAGATCGGACTCGCAAGTCTCGCCCTGCCAGCGTTCGCCGGTCGGTTCGCGGGAGGAGAACACCGTGCCCGCCTCTGCGCCGGCGCCGATCTTCCGGTCGATGCGGTGCCAGCCCGGCGGCGTCTTGAAAGAGTTCTCTTCGCCGCCGATCCCTTTAAGCGCCGTGGAGACCGGCCAAGATCCCACAGCCGCGCCGTTCTCGATCAGCGTCGCCGTCTGGCGCTCGACGTCGACGACGAAGAGCCGGCCGGGAAGGACCGTAGGCGCGCCGGGGCGGGCGCGGGCAGCCTCGAAAAGCGCAAGGGCGCGGGTGGTTATGGCGGAAACAGGCGGCGTCACGCGGCGCACTCTGCCACAAGGGCACGGCGCCGTGTCACTCTTTTATTGCAGCCCCGTGCAACGCAGCCCTGTGAATCGGGTCAGCGCCCGGAACTGAACAGCGGTCCGCCGTACGGATAGTAGAACTTCCAATAGCGGTATTGGTAGGGGCGCCAATAGCGCTTGCATTGCCAGCCGCACTTGCGCGCGCTGCGCCGCACGGTCTTACGCTTGCGTTTGGCGACCGTCGTCACCATCGCTCCGGCGTCCTCGGCGATCGTGTGGGCCGCGGTGCTGGACAGCGGCACGGGCGCCGCGCGTGCGGGCGTAGCGGCAAGCCAAGCTGCACCAACCATAACGAGGGCTGCAATCGCAATTCGCATGGGACAGAACTCCTTCTGGCCGGATGCATCTCGTGGCCGCTCTCAAGCAACGACGTGCACACCATACCACGGCAGTCTTTCGACCGTCTTACGCGGGTCTTAGCGATTTGGTTACCCTGACGGCTCCAGCGACCCGATCTTCGCCTCAGGGCAGCGCGGCCGCCGTGAGCAGGATCAAGACTTCGCCGGCTTGTTCGGCCGTGCCCAGAACATCGCCTGTCTGCCCGCCGATTTTCCGGATCGCCATCCGTGCAAGCAAAACAAGCGCCACCGCGACCAGGACAGCCGAGACAAGGGTCGCGCCGAACCCGAGGCACACGAGCATCACGACAATGCCGAGGGCGAGGGCGCCGGCCGCCACGTTCGCGCTGGGCTGGCCCGCGCCCGCCGACAATCCGTCCTCCCGGGCCCGCGGAACGGCCCGCATGAAAAGCGGCAACGCCCCCTTGCCCCCGCATGGGCGGCGATCAGTGCGAGAATGGCCGGGCCCGCACCGGCGGCGGCAAGGCTCGACAAAGCGCCGACGCGCAACAGGAAGGACACGATGAGGGCGATGACGCCATAGGTGCCGATCCGGCTGTCGCGCAGGATCTCCAGCACCCGCGCGCGCTCGTGGCCGCCGCCGAACCCATCGGCCGTGTCGGCCAGCCCGTCCTCATGAAGGCATCCCGTCGCCAGCGCCGTGGCGGCAACGGCCAGCGTCGCCGTCACGAAGGGCGGCAGATTGAGCGCCAACGCCACGTAGAGCACCACGCCGCCGATCAAACCGACGACGGCACCGGCGATTGGGAACGTCCAGGCGGCGTCGGCCAGCCGGGCGTCCGCCGGCGCCGTGACAGGCAGCCGCGTGCAAAAGGCTAGGCCCGCCCGGAGGTCCGTGGTAATGCCGCCCATAGAGTTGAATTCCCCCGTCTTTCCAGACTTACTTTTGCGACCCTACGCTGAAATGTCCCGATTTTCTTCTCTCAAACAGTTGCGCGCCGCCTGTCTCGACCTGCCAGCGCCTGATCAATCCGCCGCGGACGCTGCCGCCGCGCGCGAAGCCCAGCTGACCAAACCGCCGGGCTCGCTTGGGCGGCTGGAAGAGCTGACGGCTTGGCTCGCGGCCTGGCAGGGGCGCAATCCGCCCGCCTTGGAGAAGTGCGAAATTCTGATCTTCGCCGGCAATCATGGCGTGGCGGCCCAAGGCGTCTCGGCCTATCCGCCCGAAGTCACGGTGCAGATGGTGGCCAACTTCGCCGCCGGCGGCGCGGCCATCAATCAGCTCGCCCGCGTCAATGGGGCAGCTTTGCGCGTGACGCCGCTCGATCTCGACCGGCCGACCGCCGATTTCACCGAAGCCCCTGCCATGAGCGAGGACGAGTTTCTGGACGCCGTGGGGACCGGTTACGACCAGGTGCCCGACGGCGCGGATCTGATCATCCTGGGCGAGATGGGCATCAGCAACACCACCGCCGCCGCCGCGCTTTCCGGCGCGCTTTTCGGCGGTGGCGCCCGCTTCATCAGCACCGGCACCGGTGTCGGCAAGGACGGCTTCGGCCGCAAGCGTGCCGTGATCCAGCAGGCCCTGCTCTGCCATTCCGATGTTTTGGGCGATCCCTTGTGCGCGGCGGCTGCCGTCGGGGGACGGGAGCTTGCCGCCATGATGGGCGCGTGTCTTGCCGCCCGTCACAAGCGCGTACCGGTGCTGATCGACGGTATGGTGAGTTCGTCGGCGGTGGCGCCGCTCAAAGCTTTAAGGGCCGACGCCCTCGATCACGCGCGGGTCGGGCACAAATCGGCGGATGCCGGACACGAATTGCTCTTGCGCGAACTCGGTATGACACCGCTTCTCGATCTCGGCATGCGGCTTGGCGAAGGCACGGGCGCCAGCGTGGCGCTGCTGATCCTCCGCGCAGCGCTCGCGTGTCACACGGGCATGGCCACCTTCGACGAAGCTCAGGTCTCGGGGAAGGCCGCGTCCTAGCTACGCAGCTGCGATCGCGTGGAAGAAGGTGCCGGTGACGGTGCCGCGCCGTCCGCCTGAAGAGCCGATCGGTGTTCCTTCGCCGTCGGCGAGCGCGGCCAACGGGGCATCGTCTCCCGGTTCGATCACGCGGGCATAATGATATTCGTGGCCGCGCACACGCGCGCCGATGCCCCCGAGCACCGACGGCTCTAGCAGCTTCGCTTCGCGATAGCCGAGATGCATCTTTCGATCCGCAAAGCTCGTGGCGTGGCTCAAAAGTCCGGTCATGGCGTGGCGGACACCGTCCGCGTCCACCAGCCCCTTACCCAGAACCATGTACCCGCCGCACTCCCCGTGCACGGGCCGCGTCTCGGCAAAGGCCGCGAGCTTGCACGTGAAGCCGCTAGCGGCGGCGATCCGGCCCGCATGCAGTTCTGGGTAACCGCCCGGAAGCCAGCACGAATCGCAACCGGGATCCGGTCCTTCGTCCGCCAGCGGCGAGAACGGCACGAGGGTCGCGCCTTGGTCCCGCCAGCCCTGAACGAGATGCGGATAGAGGAACGTGAAGGCCGCGTCCTGCGCCACCGCGATGCGCATGCCAGGCGGGGCCAGGCGGCCCGAAACCGCGTCGCTTTGCAGGAGAGGTGGCCGCGCGAGGGCGAGGACCGCATCGACATCGAGATGTGCCTCCGCCAGCGCGGCCAAGGCCGCAAACCTGTCGTCCAGATCGTCATGCTCGCCGGCCTGGACGAGACCCAGATGCCGTTCCGGCAAGGTCACGGTCTTGTCGCGCGGGAGCATGCCGAGAATCGGGATGCGCAACGCCTCGATCGCGCGTGACACCAACTTTGCGTGCCGCTCACTTGCCACGCGATTGAGCACCACGCCGGCAATCTGCACGGCCGGGTCATGGGTGGCGAAACCCCTGAGAAGCGCGGCTGCGGATTGGGCCTGCGACGTGACGTCGATCACCAAGACAACCGGCAGCCCGAAACGGGCCGCAAGATCGGCAGTCGCACCGGTGCGGCCGGCTGCGCCAGCGATTCCGTCGAACAGGCCCATGACCCCTTCCACCACGACGATATCGGCCTCGCTCGTGGCCCCGCTCATGAGGGCGTTCAACAGTCCCGGCGGCATGGCCCAGCTGTCGAGATTGACGCTGCCGTGGCCGGTAGCCCGCTCGTGGAAGGCGGGGTCGATATAGTCCGGTCCCGCCTTGGCCGCATGCACCGCCAAGCCACGGCGCTTGAGGGCGGCCAGCAGCGCCAGCGTCAGCGTAGTCTTACCGGCGCCCGATTTGTGGGCAGCGACGACGAGCCCCCCGCCGCTCATGCAGGGCCTCCCCGGTAGCGGCGACGATAGTCCGGATCGTAGAGGGCGCTCTCTCTGAAGTCGGAGGCGGCGAGCGCCGGGCCTACCAGGATCATCGCCGTGCGCTCGATGGGGTTGGCCTCGAGCTGCGGGCAAAGCGTGGCCAGTGTCCCGCGCAGGATAGTTTCATTCGCGTGGCTAGCATGGGCGACGATGGCGGCGGGGCAGTCCGCGCCATAGTACGGCAGCAGGGTCTCGACGATGGCGGGAAGCGCGTGAATGGCCAGATGAATGGCGAGCGTCGCGCCGGTGGCGGCGAAGGCTTCGAGGCTCTCGCCGTCCGGCATCTTCGAGGCTCGGCCGGACACGCGCGTCAGCACCACGCTCTGCGCAACTTCCGGGACCGTCAATTCGCACCGGAGCGCGGCGGCCGCGGCGGCGAAAGCCGGAACGCCCGGCGTCAGCGTATAGGGAATGCCGCGCGCATCGAGCCGGCGCATCTGCTCGGCCACGGCGCTGTAGACCGATAGATCCCCCGAATGGAGCCGCGCCACGTCGTGTCCTTGGTCGTGTGCTGCCACGTATTCGGCCTCGATCTCGTCGAGCGACATCGGCGCGGTGTTCACGATGCGCGCGTCCGCAGGGCAGTAGGCGAGTAGCTCCTCAGAGACGATCGATCCGGCATAGAGGCAGACCGGGCAACGCGCGATGAGATCGCGGCCGCGCACCGTGATGAGGTCCGCGGCGCCGGGTCCCGCCCCTATGAAGTGAACGGTCACGTCTTCGGGGCGGTGCCCGCGATGGCGCAGGTCACGGGCCCGACGATCGTGCGGGGGCCGAACAGGGCGGACTCGGGTCCGGCTGCGGCGAGCGCTGCGGCTTCGGCGACGGACGGTACGCCGAACATCTCCTTGACCCTCGGCGAGAAGGACTGGGTGCGCGGGCCCGCCGCTTCCAGAGCCGCAGGCTTGATGAGGATGAGTTCGAGGCCGCACGCGGCGGCGGCATCGACGAGGCCCGGCTCGCTGCCCTTGCCGTCCGACGTGGCGAGCGACGTCAACGCCGCGCGCGTCTGTCCCGTCTCCGCGAGGGCCGCCTCGATAGCCGCGTCGATCTCCTGAGCCGTGGCGCCTTTGCGGCAGCCGATTCCAGCGACAATCATACTTTCTCCCAGGTCCATTGCGTCACGGGCATTGCCGTACGCCAGCCGGTCTTTCCACCAACGGCGTCCGCGCGCGAGATGGCCACGCGGGTCAACGTTCCGCCCCGCGCGGCATGCCTCGCGATGAGTTCCGATTCCGTCTCGAGCGTCACCGCGTTGGCCACAAGACGGCCGCCGGGCTTCAGCGCATTGAGACATGTGTCGAGCACGCCATCGCCACTGCCACCGCCTCCGACGAAGATCGCGTCGGGTGTCGGCAAATCGGCAAGCGCTTCCGGCGCGCGGGCCTGTCTCACATCGAGATGTGGCACGCCGAAGGCAGCGGCATTGCGTTCGGCGCGCGCGGCACGCGCTTCGTCCGCCTCGATAGCGATCGCCTGAAGCGAGGCGTCCGCGAGCAGCCACTCGATCCCGATCGACCCGGAGCCGGCACCGACATCCCACAGGAGTTCGCCATGCCGGGGGGCCAGCGAGGAGAGGGTCAAAGCCCGGACCTCGCGCTTGGTGATCTGGCCGTCATGCTCGAACAGGTCGTCGCTTAGACCGGGCGTATAGCTAAGGACGCGCGCGCCTGGCTCGGCCGCCACGTCGATGGCGACGGTGTTGAGCGCGGCGACATCGGTCAGGTCGAAACTTTGGGCCTCCGCTGCCCGCACGCGCTCGCGCGGGCCGCCCAACGCTTCCAGCACGGTCATACGCGATGGGCCGAAGCCAGCTTCAGCGAGGAGTTGCGCCAAGGCCGCCGGGCCTTCGGCATCCGACGTCAGGGCAAGGAGCTTCGCGCCTGGATGCAAATGCGGCCGAATGCGGTCGAGCGCACGGCCATGCACGGAGACGATCGTCGCCTCCTGAAGCGGCCAGCCCATCCGCGCGGCGGCAAGGCTGAAGGAAGACGGCGCCGGCACCACCCATGTCTCGTCGGCCGCGATATGGACCGCGAGCGTCGCGCCCACGCCATAGAAGAAGGGATCGCCGGAGGCGAGGACGCAGACCCGGCGTCCCCGCAAGGCCACCACCTGCCCCGGCGCCAAGGAGAAGGGCGAGGGCCAGGGCTTGGCCTCGCCGCGAATGAGCGGCGCGGCAAGCGCGAGGTGGCGCACGCCCCCGAACACGATTTCCGCGTTCTCGATGAGGTCGCGGGCCCCGCGGCCAAGGCCGTCGATCCCATCCTCGCCGATACCAACGATGGACAGCCACCGCTGCAATGGGGCAGGCTCCGCCGCAAACGGACTAGGACCGGACATGAACATCCTCATTCTCGGAGGCACCACGGAGTCGCGTAAGCTCGCCGGGGCACTTGATGCGCGCGGCGATGTCGAGGTCACGTTGTCGCTGGCAGGCAGCACGGCCGCGCCCCGCGCCCAAGGTGTGCCGACACGCGTTGGCGGGTTTGGCGGCGCCGAAGGTCTTGCTGGTTTCATCCAAGCGGAAAACATCGGCATGCTGATCGATGCGACCCACCCCTACGCGGATCGAATCTCGGCAAACGCGGAACTGGCGGCGGAGAAGACCGGCGTCTCGTTCCTGGCGCTGCGGCGTGCGCCTTGGGTCGCCGTTCCGGGAGATCGCTGGATCGAGGTCGCGACGGTCGCCGAGGCCGCTGCCGCATTGGGACCCGACCCTGTGCGCGTGTTTCTCGCCCTTGGCCGCAAGGACATCGCGCCATTCGAGAGCGCGCCGCAGCACACCTATCTCGTGCGTAGCGTCGATCCCATCGATCCGCCGCTCGCGGTTCCCAATGCGGAATACGTGACGGCGCGCGGGCCGTTCAGCGAAGCGGACGACCGGGGCTTGCTCGAGCAGCACGGAATCGAGGTCGTCGTGTCCAAGAACAGCGGGGGCGAGGCCAGCTACGGCAAGATCGCGGCGGCGCGGGCGCTCCACCTTCCCGTCGTGATGATCCGGCGCCCGGACCTGCCCGAGGCGCCGTCGGTTGCCACCGTCAGCGAGGCTCTCGCATGGTGCGATCATGCGCTCACCGTGGCGGCCATGCGCGGCGTGTAGACGAGCGGCGGCTGCCCGTCGCGGGCGATCACGCGGGTCTCCGGCGAGCCGACGATGATGAGCGTCGCCATGTCCGCGGGCGTCTCGGCCGCCTTGTCCAGCGTGGTCACGGTCACGGCTTCGTCGGCGCGCCCGACGGCGCGCCCGAATACCACGGGCGTCTCCGGCGCAAGATGACGCCCGAGACGTTCGAAGGCCTGGCCGAGCTGCCAGGGTCGGGCCGTGGAGATCGGATTGTAGAACGCGATCACGAAACCGCCCGTGGCGGCCGCATCGAGGCGCCGTTCGATCAGGTCCCAGGGCTTGAGATTGTCCGACAGCGAGATGGCGCAGAAATCGTGTCCTAGCGGCGCACCGGCACGGGCGGCGACGGCGAGCATGGCGGTCACGCCCGGGAGGATGCGCAGGTCGAGTGCACGCCAAGCCTCCGGTCCGTCCTCGATCTCCCCGCAGACGGCCGCGGCCATGGCGAACACGCCGGGATCGCCGCCCGAGACCATGGCTACATGGGCGCCTTCCGCCGCGTGAGCGAGCGCGGCCTGCGCGCGGTTGCCTTCGACGCGATTGCCGGATGGATTGCGGGCCTGTCCCTCGCGCATGGGAACGCGGTCGAGATAAGGGCCGTAGCCGTAAAGCGCCTCGGCGCTTGCAAGCGCCTCCCGCGCCTCAGGGGTGAGGAAGCGGTCGTCGCCGGGACCGAGCCCGACAACGGTCAAGCGTCCGCTCATCGGCGCTCCTCCCAGCCGGGCACGAGGACGATAGCGAAATAGGGCGCCGTTACGTCCAACTTGTCGGTGAGCTTCATCACGGCCGAGTTCGTCATCGTGCCGCGCTCCACATAGATCGCCCGGTCGAGGCATCCGGCCCGTTCGCAGGCGCGGCGGATCTTGGCCAGGTGCCGCCCGATCTTCATCACCACGGCGGCGTCGCTGTCGGCCAGCCGCCGTTCGAGTTCCACTTCGGGCAAGGTCCCCGGCAGCACGGTGAAGATATCGTCGCCCTGGGTGATGGGTGTGGCAGCGGACGACCAGCAGCCCGACATGCCGGTGACGCCGGGGATCACCTCCGTCGGGTAGTGCTGGCTCAGCCGCACATGGATATGCATGTAGGAGCCGTAGAACAGCGGATCGCCTTCGGACAGGACGGCCACGTCCCGCCCGTCGTCGAGATAGGAAGCAACCGCCGCCGCGGAGACGTCGTAGAAGTCCGCGATGGCGTCGCGGTAGGCGGTGTGCGCCTTGGGGATCTCGGTGGTAACCGGATAGAGCAGCGGCAACTCCTCGGCGCCGTTCAAATGGCCTTCCACAATCCGCCGCGCATTACTCTTATTGCCAGCCTTCGCGAAATAGGCGACCACGTCCGCCGACTGAAGCGCCTTCAACGCCTTCACCGTCAGAAGCTCCGGATCGCCGGGCCCGACGCCCACGCCGATCAAACGGCCGGTCATGCGGCTCATACACTCATCCTCATATGCCTTCGCGCGCGAGCGCATTCAGCGCCGCCGCCGTCATGGCGCTGCCGCCCATGCGGCCGCGCACGATAAGCCAGGGGACGCCGTGCGACCGCGCCGCCAAGGCGTCCTTTGATTCGGCCGCGCCGACAAATCCGACCGGCACGCCGAGAATGGCGGCGGGCTTGGGTCCGCCCGCCTCGATCATCTCCAGCAGATGGAACAGCGCCGTCGGTGCATTGCCGATGGCGACCACCGCCCCCTCGAGCCGATCGCGCCACAGCTCGAGCGCCGCCGCCGAACGGGTCGTGCCGAGTTGCTTAGCGATCTCGGGCGTGCGCTCGTCCCGCAAGGTACAGATCACGTCGTTGTCGGCGGGCAGCCGCGCCCGCGTGACGCCATGGGCCACCATCTGCGCATCGCAAAAGATTGGCGCCCCGTTCCGCAGCGCCTCGCGCGCGGCGGGCACGAAGTCGTCGGAGAACTCGAAGAACTCGGCCGCATCCACACGGCCGCACGCATGGATCATGCGCACGGCGATGTCGGCTTGCTCGGGCGTGAAGCGCGATAGGTCGGACTCTTCGCGGATGATCGCGAACGAACGCTCGTAAATCGCCGTGCCGTCGCGAATGTAGTCGTAGTCAAGCATTCTCGTTCTCCGCGGCGACCCGGCGCACAATCTGCTCGATCAGGTCATCCGTATACACATCATTTGTCGGCACATTACGAACGGAATCGCCGTCGATGATGCGTGCACCTTGCTCGGCGCCCATTATCGTCAGCGGCGCCGGTCTTGGATAGGCGCAGCCCTTGCTGCAACCGGAAATGTGAAGCGCGAACGTGCCTTGCGGCAGACGTTCGGCGATGCGCGCTGCGAGTTCGCGTGACGGGATATGCCCCGACCTGCAGGCGGGTGCGCCCGCGCAGGCGGCAATGCGCCGCCGCGGGTCGCGGGAATCGACGATGAAACCGAGCGTGTCGGCGGCCGTCCCGAGCGCGAAGGCCGTCATCTCACCGATGGGGCCGAGAAGGAGCGTCCGCTGGGGCGCCAGCGCCACCCAGTCCGCACCGTTGGCGCCGGCAATGCGGGCAAGCGCGATGAGGTCGAGCGCCTGAGCCTGGCCGAAAGGAAGCGCCACGCCGATCGCGCAGGCGCTGCCCGCCAGGCGGTGGAGGCCGATAGTTTCGGCGGTCCGCGCAGCAGACCGCGTGGGGGCCGTGTCGAGATGATCCCCCGCTGCACGCAGGAACCGTTCAGTGCCCTCGTGCGCGACGACATCGCGCGCCCGTGCTTTGGCGCCGCTTGCCGCCAAGGCCGCGAGCAGATTGACGGCAACCGTGCCCGCACGCTCCGGCTGCGAGACGCCAAGCGGCGTAGCGGTATCGCCGTCGCCTCCAAGGCTGACCGAAACCTTCGGTGCGGATGATGAATCCGTCAGCACCAGGCGAACGTCAGCCGCCAATCCATCGAGCGAGATGGGCCCGCCATCATCCACGACAACAGACACTTTCGGTGCGAGCCGGAGAGCGCGCTCCGCGATCCCGTTGCGGATTTCAGAGGCGAGGTCTTGAGCGTTGAAGCCGGCCCGAGGGTGCGCGGGTAGCGGCGACCCGACCACGGGGACATGATCGTCGAACGGGATGTCGAGCGCCTCGACCGCAGCTGCGAAGCGCGGCGCGGAATTATCCGACAGCCCCCGCACCTGCAGACTGCCCCGGGCCGTGATCTCCATGAGCCCGTTGCCATGGGTCCGTGCGGCCGCGCAAAGGGCGGCGAAGCCCTCGATCGGCACCGGCCCCGACAAAACCATCCGCGCAAGCAGGCCGTCACCCGTTTCCATGGGCTCGGACAGGCGGGGGCATGCGCCTCGCGGGCGTCGAGTCCCCCTGTCGTCGCTGTGATGCTGCTCCGCGCTCATTGCGCTGCCTCCGAGACGCCCAACAGGTCGTCTGTCAAAAGATCGTTCCGCTTCGGATGCCATAACCCCTTGCGGTGTGCATCGTCGAGGCGTTCGGCGATGGCGCGGGCGGCCGGCAGGTTTTCGCGGATCAGGAAATCCCGCACGTTGGGGTCCGCAAGATAGGCCCCGTGGATTGCATCGAACAAGCTATCGGAAACCGCATCCGTGATCTCGGCGAAGTCCGCGAGCCGGTCAACCGTCTCCGCCAGCTCCGCCGCGCCGCGCGCGCCGTGGCGCATCATGCCTTCGATGAAGGACGGGCTGATCGCGCGCGCCCTGACGATGCGGGCCAAGGCCTGCGGCAGCGGACGGGCTCTGGGTGCGTCCGGGTTGGTCGTATCGAGCACGACGAGATCGGGACTGGCGCCGAGTGCGCGCGCGGCGGCTGCAAATCCGCCGACATGGGCGACGTCTTCGGCGCCTTCGAGGATGTCCCGCGTCGGGTCGTCGCTCACATGCACAAGGAGGTCGGCTGCCGCCACTCGGTCGGCGAAGGCGCCGCGCCGGGCGGTGCCCATGCCCTCGGCGCCGCCATAGACGTGCGATGTGGCGGCGAGGTAGGCCGCGCTCAAGGCGTCGTCCGAGACGCTCTCGGCCCTCTCGGATCCGAGCAAGTCTTCGATTCCCGCGCCATACGCTCCTGGGGCATTGCCGAAGATGCGCGCAGGCGCGGTGTTGCCTTCGCGAGCGGCCGCAGCGGCCAGCGGGTTCTCGTCTGCATCTTCGTCCCGCGCTGCCACGAGTTTGACGGCGGCGTCCAGAAGGGCGATCTGCGCCGGAAAGAGGTCGCGGAACAGGCCGGAGATGCGGAAGGTGACGTCGACACGCGGCCGTCCCATTGCTGCGGGCGGCAAGACCTCGACGCCGGTGACGCGGCCGGTGGCGGGATCCCACACCGGCCGGCAACCCATGAGAGCAAGGCCTTGTGCGATCTCCTCGCCGCCTGTCCGCAAAGTGGAGCTGCCCCAGAGGTCGATCACGAGCGAGCGGGGCATCTCGCCGTGGTCTTGCATATACCCCCGAACGATCTCGCCGGCCGCCCGCGTTCCGAGCTCCATGGCGGTGTGGGTGGGCAGCACGCGCGGATCGGCCGTGTACAGATTGCGCCCGGTCGGCAGCACGTCGCGGCGTCCACGGGCCGGCGCACCGGCAGGTCCCGGCTTCACGCGCTTACCGTCGAGCGCATCGAGCAGCGCGGCGCGCTCCGTCCCCGCGCAAGCGAGCCAGTGGGAATCGTCCGTATGCGCATCGCGCCCGAAGACGTGCAGCCCGTCCTTGACGGCAAGATCCTTCAGATCGCACAGCCAGGTGTCGATCTTGCGCAAGGCCTCCTGCTCGCACTCACCCTGAGCGAGACCCGCCTCGGCGGCGAGGCCCGTCTCTTTCGCCTTGTCCACGATGAGGAGAGCGAGTCGGTCGCGACGCCGCGTGTCGAGCCCGTCGGCAATCGCGTACTCGTCGACGAGTTGCTCCAGCTCGAGCGCCGCGCCGGACATCTCCGTGCCCGTGAGCGGCGGTGGCAGGTGGCCGATGGTCACGGCCGCGACGCGCCGCTTGGCCTGCGCCGCTTCGCCAGGATTGGAGACGATGAAGGGATAGAACACAGGCAAGGCGCCGAGCACCGCTTCGGGGAAGCAGGATGCGGTCAGCGCGACCGCGTGCCCCGGCAGCCACTCCAGCGTGCCGTGCGCGCCGAGATGCAGAACCGCGTTGGCGCCGATCTCGTGCTGCAGCCAGAGCCCGAAGGCGAGCAGTGCATGGCGGGGTGGCAGCACCGGATCGTGATAGTCCGCGCGCCGCTCCGTGGTCTTGCCCCGGTCGGGCGGAAGCGCGGCGACGACATTGCCGAACCGGGCCGCCTTGAAGCGGAAGGCGCCGTCGCGAAAATCGGGATCCTCTTCCGGCGCACCCCAGGCCTCGCGCATGGTCGTGACCACGGATTCCGGCAGCGCTGCGAGAAGGCGCTCGTAGTCTTCGAGGGTCAGGCTCAAGCCGGCAGCCGGGTCGGTCAGGCGGGCCAGAAGGGCGCGGGAGTCCTCCGGAACATTTTCAACCGTGTATCCAGCGTCCCTGAGATCCGATAGGCAGGCCAGCACGCTCGCGGGCACGTCAAGCCCCACCGCATAGGCGGCCCGTCCGCCCGCGCCGGGGTAGTCCGGCAGTACGATCGCCAGCTTGCGGTCCGCGCGCGGCGTTTGCCGGAGGCGGGCGAGCTTGGCGATCTTGTCGGCGACGGCCTCGACGCGATCGGGTTCGGGCTTGCTGACGAAGCCTTCGAAGCCGAGCGCGTCATCTCTGTCGCGCTTGTCCTTGAAGCCGAGCGTGCCGACGAGGACACGCCCGTCGAGCTCCGGCAGCACCACATGCATAGAAAGGTCCGACGGTCCAAGCCCGCGCGGGTTGGAGGCCCAAGCCTCGCGCCGCGTATTGGCGACGATCGCTTGTAGAACCGGCGCGTCGCATCCGTCGAACACACCATCACCGGCGGCAAAGGCTGTCGTCGTCACGATCACCGAAGGGTCGAGCCGTTCGAAGGCGTCCCGCACGAAGGCGATCGCGTCCGGCGCTTTGAGACTGGGGACGAAGAGCGGGATGGGATTGAGGCCGCGTGCTTCCAGTGCGCCGCAGAGTGCATCGATCGGCCCGGTGTCGGCGGCCAGCAACGAGGCGCGATAGAAAAGAATCGGAACAACGGCTCCTCGCTCTGCGCCCAGCGGGCGCAGGGCATCGAGATCGGACACGCCTGCGCCGGGCCGGTAGGCGCCCATGCGCGGGAAGGTCTGCGGGGCCGGCGCCTCGATCGCTGCGCCGCCAAGATGGGCCAGGCGCCGCAACAGCGCGCGCAGGTTCGCAACTCCGCCCTCGCGGAAATAGGCCAGAAGAGTCTGCAGCTCGGCTGCGTCCAGTGTCGACTGCTCGAACAGGCGCGGGTCGTCGCGGTCCTCGCCCGGCAGGATGGCGAGGGCGATGCCGCGCTCGCGGGCGATCGTAGACAACCTGTCGACGCCGTAGCGCCACCAGTCGAGCCCGCCCAACAGCCGAACCACGATCACCTTGGCGTGCTGGGCGACCGTCTCGATCCACAGATCGGTGGACATGGGATGGCGCAGGTCACGCAAATGCGCGAGCCGCACGGACGGCACCTGTTCGCGCTCGTGCGCATACGCGGCCGCAAGCCCCGAGAGGTCGCTGTCCGTAAAAGACAAGACCGCGATATCGCCGGGCGTCTGGCCCAGGTCGATCGGCTCGGCGATGTCGTCGAGCGTCGCGCTGCTTGTCTGCAGGAGGTGCATGCGAGGGTCCTATCGGTTACCCGGCCACGGCTTCGTGCCCGGCCAACGATCTGGCCACCGCCTCGCGGTCGAGGCCTTTCAAGCCGATCACGACGACCTTGCCTTGGCGATCCTCGGCCTGGTCCCAGGGGCGGTCGAAATAGTGGGTCACGCGCGGACCCACGGCCTGGATCAGCAGCCGCATCGGCTTGCCCGTCACGGCGGCGAAGCCCTTCACGCGCAAGATATCATGCGCCTCGGCCAAATCGGCGATGCGCTTGGTGATGTCCGCGGGATCGGTGACCTCTGCGATCGGAACCACGAACGTATCGAAATCGTCGTGGTCGTGGTCCTCTTCGCTGTCGTGATGGGTCATGCGGTTTTCGATGTCGTCTTCCGCGCCGATGCCGAGCCCGAGCAGGGCCGTGGCGTCGACCTTTCCTTCCGACACGGTCACCACACCGATGCCGCGCGGCAGGGCGTCGGTCACCGTCTTCATGGCGCGCTGCAGCCCGTCCGGATCGAGCAGATCGCGCTTGTTGAGGACAATCAGATCGGCACAGGCGATTTGATCCTCGAAGACCTCTTCAATGGGATCGTCATGATCGAGTGCATCGTCGGCGGCGCGCTGCGCAGAGAGCGCTTCGATGTCGGCGGAGACTTGACCGTCGGCCAGCGCCGCGCCGTCCACGACTGCCACGACCCCGTCCACCGTCACGCGGTTCTTGATCGCCGGCCAATGGAAGGCTTGGACCAGGGGCTTGGGCAGCGCGAGACCGGAGGTCTCGATGACGATGTGGTCGACCGGCGGCTCGGCCGCCAGGATCTCGTCGAGCGCGGGCACGAACTCGTCGGCGACCGTGCAGCACAGGCAGCCATTGGCGAGTTCGACGATGTTCTCTTCGCTGCAGTTCTCGTCCCCGCAGCCTTTGAGAATCTCGCCGTCGATACCGACGTCACCGAATTCGTTGACGATCACGGCCAGACGCCGCCCGCCCGTGTTGGCAAGCACGTGGCGGATGAGCGTGGTCTTTCCCGAGCCGAGAAAGCCGGTCACGATCGTGCAGGGAATGCGGGCGACAGAATTCATTCGAAATCCTCCGGAATGGGGCCGAGTACGAGGGGTGGAACACGGGCGACGAGGCCGCCCTTCAGGGCGTCGGGCCTGCCGCGCCAGGGCAGAAGTCCGTCTTCGGACTCCGCGAGAAGCATCGCGCCGTCGATGAGAGCTGCCGCATCGTCCGGGGCGGTCAAGTCGCCGAAGACATAAGTCCAGCTGTCTTTCTTCCGCATCGCGGCACTGAGCGAGCGGCGGCAATTGGCAAGGCATTCGACCTGGCGGACAGTGACACCCGTCCCGCGCGCGGCCTCGGCGGTGGCCTCGGCGAGCAGGAGCCCCGCGCGCGGGCCATCGCCGTCCTCACCTGGCTTGCGGCAGGTCACGCAGACATAGACGGTCGGCCCGTCCGGGACCTTGGCGGCACTGTCCTTGGCGTCTAGGGGAGATGTCACCCTGATAGATCCCTCGGCGATCTCAAGCGAAAGCCACAGCAGACAGGGTGCAAGTCGGCCCAGATTCGGGCCGGACGAAGATCCAACCGTCGCAGAGGCACCCCGCCCGGCGGACGACTAGATCGACGGCAGGTCTCCTGGCTTCGCGGGTCTCTCCCTTCGCCGCCTTCCCGGGGTCTCCCCAGTGGCGATGGCTCGGGCGCCCAAGACCGGTGTTGAAACCGTTCCATGGGCTCACCGCTTACAGTTGCGGGGGCAGCCGCGGATTTGGAGAACCTCCATACCGCGTTCCCTGTTCGCTCGAAACGAGCAACCGTCGATCAGGGACATAAGGGCCCCAGGCGCGTGTTTGTCAATGCGGGCCTTGCCCCGCTCGCCCTTGCCCCGTTCACCCTTGGGTCGCCGTATTGAGAAAGGCACGCAATGCGAGTATAACGCCACCATAAACAACTTATGGAGGATAGCCCCATGCCTACCTACCGGAAGAGGAAGGGGAGCGATACCTGGCACTGGTGCAGGAACTGCTCGCAATGGCCGACAAGCGACTATGACGAGGTCACCACATCCGGCCGGCCGAGGTCGGGAGAGCTTCACAACGAGTGCCGGTCAAAGGAGAGAGACGGCGACTGCCGTCAGTAGCCGAACGATCCCCACACGGCGTCACGAGCTTGGTTGCGGCGCATGCGAACGTCGCTATAGTCGGGGCGCCGATGGTTTCCGCATGAGGCGGATTCAAGAAGGGAATACGGTGAGGGTCTTACCCAATTCCGTGGCTGCCCCCGCAACTGTAAGCGGAGAGCGCCCCTCCTCAGGCCACTGGAGCAACCGCTCCGGGAAGGTGGAGGGGATGCGCAGACCCGCAAAGCCAGGAAACCTGCCGCGGCGCAAACCTTGAACCGCGCCCTCGGGTGGAGGGCGCAAGGGGGATCACATGACCCGTTCTTCTCTCCAGCGCACCGCGTTTCTGGCGCTCGCCGCGCTTGTGCTCACCGCCGCGCCGGCCTCTGCGCATCACGCGATGGGCGGCGTCTTGCCGTCGACCTTCGCACAAGGGTTCCTTTCCGGTCTCGCTCACCCGGTGGTCGGGCTTGATCATCTGGCCTTTCTCATCGCCGTGGGCGTCGCGGTCGGCGTCGGCGGTCTCAATCTCGGCCTGCCGGTTCTCTTCGTCGCGGCATCGGCCGTCGGTGTCGGCATCCATGTCGGCGGGTTCCAGATGCCCGGCGCCGAACTGATCGTGGCTCTGTCCGTGGTGATTGCAGGCGTTGTGCTTGCCGGTGGCCGCGCCCTTCCGCTGGCCGCCTGGGCGGTGCTGTTCGGCATTGCCGGCCTAGCTCATGGCTATGCCTATGGCGAGTCGATCTTCGGGGCGGAGT
Source organism: Methyloceanibacter sp. wino2 (assembly GCF_003071365.1). Taxonomy (NCBI): domain Bacteria; kingdom Pseudomonadati; phylum Pseudomonadota; class Alphaproteobacteria; order Hyphomicrobiales; family Hyphomicrobiaceae; genus Methyloceanibacter; species Methyloceanibacter sp. wino2. The sequence continues at coordinate 1,591,852 of NZ_CP028960.1, read as the reverse complement.
CCACGCCGCTTGTGGCCTATCTGCTCGGTCTCGTGATCATCCAGAGCGCTCTCAGCGTCGGTGTCGCCATGCTCTTCCGCATGCGCTCCCCGTCCGTCTCGGCCATTGCGCCCCGTCTGGCCGGCGCGGTGGTCGTCGGCATCGGTCTTGCGACGCTGCTCGGGCAAATCATCCCCAGCGCATAGCGGTTCAATGACAGGTACCGATCTCGAGGACGAGGGGATCACCTTCGTCCTCGGGGGGGCCCGCTCCGGAAAGAGCCGTTTCGCCGAGAGCTTCGTCACCAGTCTGCCCCGGCCGTGGGTCTATATCGCCACGGCCGAAGCGCATGACGACGAGATGGTGGCGCGCATCGCCGAGCACCGGGCCCAGCGTGAAGCTGGTTGGCAGACTCTGGAAGCGCCGCACGATCTGCACGATGCCATAGGCGCGGCACCCAAAGGAGCTGTCGTCCTGGTGGACTGTTTGACCTTGTGGCTCTCGAATATCATGCACGGCCCTTACGACATCGAGCAGGCGACGACTCGACTGGAGCAGGCTTTGCACGCCCGTGAGAACGCCACCGTGCTCGTCTCGAATGAAGTCGGTCTGGGGCTGGTGCCGGAAACGCCGCTGGGGCGAGCCTTCCGGGACGCGCAAGGGCGCCTCAACCAGCGCATTGCCGCCATCGCCAGCCGCGTCATCTTCGTGGTCGCGGGCCAGCCTCTCGTGGTGAAAGGAAACACATGACCAAGTCGGTCGATGAAAAGGACCTCGAGCGCCATCGCGCCAAGATGGCGAACCGCAAAAAGGCGCAGGATGCCGAGGTGGCCGAGAAGACGGTCGAGAAGGGTCTCCTGATCGTTCACACCGGAACGGGCAAGGGCAAGTCGACGGCGGCTTTCGGTCTTGCCTTGCGTATGGTCGGCCGGGGCAAACGCGTCGGCATCGTGCAGTTCGTCAAGGGCGCGTGGCACACGGCGGAGCGCGATGCGCTTGAGAAGTTCGGGGACCAGGTCGCCTGGTATTCCATGGGCGAAGGTTTCACCTGGGAGACCCAGGATCTGGAACGCGACATCGCCGCGGCGGAGCGTGCTTGGGCCAAGGCGGTCGAGCTGATGGACGACCCCAGCTTCAGCCTCGTCATTCTCGACGAGTTGAACATCGCCCTGCGCTACGACTATCTGCCGTTCGACGAAGTCGTGGCCACGCTGAAGGCGCGGCGCCCGGACCTCCATGTGATCGTGACGGGGCGCAACGCCAAGCCAGCGCTGATCGAAGCCGCGGACCTCGTTACCGACATGACGCTCGTGAAGCACCATTTCGCCGCCGGGGTGAAGGCGCAAGCCGGCATCGAATTCTAGCGATGACCGCCCGCGCGCTCATGTTTCAGGGCACGGGCTCCGATGTGGGCAAGTCCCTGATCGTGGCCGGGCTAGCGCGCGCACTCGTGTCCCGCGGGTTTAAGGTCTTGCCCTTCAAGCCGCAAAACATGTCGAACAATGCGGCCGTCACCCTCGATGGGGGTGAGATCGGGCGGGCACAGGCGCTGCAAGCGCGCGCGGCCCGCGAGACCCCAAGCGTTCACATGAACCCGGTGCTGCTCAAGCCACAAAGCGAGGTCGGCGCGCAGATCATCGTGCGCGGCCAGGTTTACGGAAAGGCCAAGGCTGCGGACTACCAGGCGCTCAAGCCCGAGCTCATGGACGCGGTGCAGGATAGCTTCGCCCTTCTCAAGGACGAGGCGGACATCGTGCTGGTGGAAGGGGCGGGCAGCGCGTCGGAAGTCAATCTCCGCGCAAACGACATCGCCAATATGGGTTTTGCACGTGAGGCTGACGTGCCGGTCGTTCTTATCGGCGATATCGACCGCGGCGGCGTCATCGCCAGCCTCGTGGGCACCAAGGCCGTGCTTGCCCCCGAAGATGCCGCGATGATCCGCGGATTCCTCGTCAACAAATTCAGAGGCGACCCGTCTCTTTTCGCGGACGGCATGGTGCGCATCGCAAGAGAGACCGGCTGGGAGCCGCTCGGCCTCATTCCGTTTTTCGCAGGCGCAAGAGCCCTGCCGGCCGAAGACGCGTTAGCGCTCGAGCAGCAACAGGCGGCCAAGACGGATGCGACGCTGAAGGTCGCCGTGCCGGTGCTACCCCATATCGCCAATTTCGACGACCTCGATCCGCTCGCCGCCGAGCCGGCCGTCGAAGTCGTCCGTGTACGGCCTGGTGAGGCGCTGCCCGGGGATGCGCAGCTTATCGTCCTGCCGGGCTCGAAAGCGACGCTGTCCGACTTGCGCGTTCTTCGCGACGCCGGGTTCGACATCGATATCGACGCTCATCTGCGCCGGGGCGGATCTGTGCTCGGCCTATGCGGCGGGTATCAGATGCTCGGGCGGGTCTTGCGCGATCCGGAGGGTATCGAAGGGGCGCCGGGTGAAGCCGAAGGCTTGGGGCTCCTCGATATCGAGACGACGCTCTCGGGAGACAAGCGGCTCGAGCCGGCGTCCGGCCACACCTTCGACGGAGTGCCCTTCGAGGGCTACGAAATGCATATGGGCCGCACGAAGGGCCCCGATTGCGGGCGCCCCTTCGCCCGACTCGACACGGGGTTCCAAGACGGCGCGATCTCGGCCGATCGCCAAGTGTACGGCACGTATGTGCATGGGCTATTCGCCGACGACCACCAGCGCGCCGCGTGGCTTGCCCGGTTTGCCGCAGGCCCCTCGCAGGTCCGTTACGATGAACAGGTCGACGCCGTTCTGGACGACCTTGCCGCCCATTTGGAGGAGCATGTCGACATCGACCGTCTTCTTACATTGTCGCGCTGAGGATCACGCTGAGCGCGGCCGCGATCGCCACAAGTGCGATCAACAGGCCGTCGGCACGGGCGTAAAGCCGAAGGGCGGCGCGAATGTCTTGTGCGGTTGCCGTGCGCCGGCCATCGCCGAGCCAAGGGCTGTCGTTTCTCGATCCGGCATAGGTCCGCGGTCCGCCCAAGGCCACACCGAGCGCGCCCGCCATGGCCGCCTCCGGGTAACCGGCATTGGGGGAGGCGTGTTTGGCCGCATCGCGCCGCATCGCATTCCAGGCTTCCTCGGGAGAAGCCTTGTCGGTAATGGCCGCCGCGCCGACAAGCAACAACCCGGACAGGCGCGCGCCCGGCAGATTGACCACATCGTCGAGCAGAGCGGATGCGCGTCCGAAATCCTCGTAACGCGCCGAGCGATGGCCGATCATGCTGTCGGCGGTGTTCACGGCCTTGTAGAGCGCTCCGCCCGTGAGGCCGGCAAGCCCCAGCCAAATCACGGGCGATACGACGCCGTCGGAAAAATTCTCGGCGAGACTTTCGATGGCCGCACGCGCGATGCCGGCTTCATCGAGCTTAGTCGTATCGCGACCGACGATTTCCGAGACGGCATGACGTGCGTCCTCCATCGTCCCGCTCTCGAGCGCCGCGGCCACGGCCGCCACGTGGGCATAGAGACTACGCTGCGCGATCAGCGTGCTCGCCGCGACCGCGGCAAAGAAAAGCCCGAACGGCAGCATCAGGAGCGCGCTCTCGAGAAGAATCGCGCAAGCGCCGACAACCAACAGCAGGAGCACGAGCGCCATGAGGCCCGCACGCCGTCGCGCCTCGCCGTCCGCCGCGGAGTCGTTGAGCCGCGCATCAAGCCAGCCGATCAAACGCCCCATCCACGTCACGGGATGGCCGATTCGCGCCGCAAGCCAGGCGGGATAGCCGACGGCAAGCTCGACGAGCATCGCAAGAAGCGCTAGCGGTGCTGCCATGACGTCACCCGGTCCATCTCCACTCAATCGCCTCAAAACCGCAAATGCCGCGGACGAAACGCACGCCTCGTTGTTGCACGGCGGCGATCTCGCCGCAGCACGCGCGCAGTTTCCCAATGCGCCTCAGCCGATCGTCGACCTGTCGACCGGCATCAACCCACATCCCTATCCTATCGCGTCTCTGGGCGAAGAAGATTTTGCACGGCTCCCCGAACCCGCGGCGCTCGCGCGCCTCTTAGATCTCGCTGCGGCCTTCTACGGCGCGCCGTCGGCGCAAAACGTGGTGGCCGCGCCGGGAAGCCAGATCTTGATGGCGCTGATCGCCGATCTCATGCCGCAAGGGTCCGCCGCGATTCTGGGGCCAACTTATGCAGAACATGCGCGTGTTGCGGCGCTGGGAGGCCACGCGGTGGCGACGGTCGGAAGCCTCGCCGACCTCGGCGGCGCCTCGCTGGCCGTGGTGGTCAATCCCAACAATCCCGATGGGCGCGTGACGTCCAAAGACGACCTGTCGAACCTGGCTGACGAGCAGAAGGCGAACGGCGGCATTTTGGTTGTGGATGAGGCCTTCATGGATGTCGGCCCCGAAGGCGCCAGCGTCTCGGATCAGGTCGAACACGCGCCCATCGCCGTGCTGCGCTCGTTCGGCAAGTTCTTCGGTCTTGCAGGCTTGCGTCTCAGTTTTGCGCTGGTGAACCGCTCGCTGGCGGAACGGCTTCGCGCCCGGCTTGGTCCATGGCCGGTTTCCGGGCCGGCGCTGTCCATTGGCGCCGCGGCGCTCGCCGACCGGGCTTGGATAGACGGCACCCGAATGGCACTGAGAACCGCATCGGAGCGGCTGGAGACATTGCTTAGCGCGGCCGGTCTGACACCGGTGGGCCGTACGGATCTCTTCTGCCTCGTCAGCAGCCCGCGCGCGCAGGCGGTTTTCACAACGCTCGGCGAGGCAGGCATCTTCGTGCGCCGGTTCGAGGAGAACCCGCAACTCTTGCGATTCGGTCTTCCGGGAAAAGAAGTAGAGTGGCAACGCCTGAGCGGCGCGCTCAAATCCCCGTCTTAGGGGGCCTTCCGCGGGAGCGGCCTAGTGGGCCCAGCGGCGGTTATAGTGCTCGGCGAGTTCTATGCTGCCTTGAGCTTCTTCCGGCAGGAGCCTGGCGATCACACCCATAGCCAGTTCGACGGACACTTCGCTGCCGCCGCACTCTTTGAGTTGATCCCGAAGCCAGCCATAGACTTCCTCGTCGCCCGATTTCAGCCCTACGGCGATTTCCTCGAGCATTTGCACCAACGATTCGGCTGCCATCGCGTCCTCCGATCGAACGAAGCCCAAGGAAAAACATGGGCTTACGCCTTGGTTAAAGCGTTCCTGGTGCGATTCTTCCCCGAACTGATCATACCCCAATGGTGCGTCTGCGAAGTTGCGGATGAGCCACAGTCGGCTGTTTTCTCCCCCCTAGTGGGCAGGCCCCAGCGTGTACGCCGGCATCTGCTGGTCCGCTTCGGTCGTTCCGGTGAAGGGGATCGGCTTGACCGATGCCGTCGAGACCGGCGACGTGTCGTCGGCCGCTGCGAACAGGCCTTGCTTCGGCTGCGGCCGGCAGTAGTGGCCGCCACCCTTCGATACGTTGGTAATGAGCAGGTCCACGTGGAAATGGTTGTAGTGGGCCCGGTCGCTGCCCGGCCCGAGAACCGTGAAGAACTCGCGGCAAGCGCCTGCGAAAGCTTCGCGCAGGAATGCTTTTTCGGCAGGCGTGCCGCGCCACCAGCCTTTGACGACCGTGATGGTGCGCCCATCCGCGAGCGTGAATCCGGCAATATCCAAAGCGTTGCCGAAGGCGTGCTCGGACAGCTTGCCGGTCGATTTGCTGTTTCGGCCGCGGCAGCTATAGGCGGAGATCTGCTTGATCTCGACCACGGGCTGCCGGAACTGGCGCATGGCGGCACGCTGTACGGAATTGTTGAGCCAGCGATCCAGCGCCGCCGTCATGGGACAGCCGATGGTCGCGGTCGGCGTGACGCGGACACGGCCGCCGAGCGCCGCCGAGACCCGTAGCGGCGCCAAAATGCCGCAGGCGCTACGGCCGCGGATCGACGAGGCCTGCGTCACATAAGAAGACGCGCGCACTTGGCCCGACGCCATGCATTGTGCCTCGGCACGGTCGCGCCATTCCGCGCGCGTGTCGTTCGGAATACCGCCGCCGCCGCATGAACTGAGAAAGACAGAAGCTGCCAGCGCGGCGGCCGGATACGCAATACGAGCCCCCAACATGGGCACGACTTTGGGGCCAAGTTTGTGAACAATTCTTCAATGCGAGGCCCTGACGGCCCCCGGTCTGGTCTCCAGAACTGGCAGGATACAGCCGTTAATCGAGGCCAAGCGCCTTGCGGGCGCGCGCCGTCATCGACTGCCGTGTCGTGAAATAGCCCTCCCAAGGGTCGGATTTCAGCTGGGACAGGCGGCGGGGCAGCGTCTTGACCGAATATGGCGCGCCGCTCTTGAGGCCGGCCAATTCGTCCCAACGCAAGGGCGTGGCCACGGGCGCCCCGGGTTTGGCGCGCGGCGAGTAGTTGCAGATCGCCGAACTGCCCCGGCCATTGCGCAGATAGTCGATGAAGATCTTGCCGGTGCGGGTGCGCTTGAGCGGGTTCGCCGTATAGCGATCCGGCACCTCCGCCACGAGCGCGTCGGCGACCGCGCGCGCGAAAGCCTTCACCGCCGGCCAATCGGCCTTGGGCGTCAGCGGCGCGACGACATGGACACCTTTGCCGCCCGTGGCCTTGAGAAAACTCGTCAGGCCGAGCTTGGCGAGAAAATCGCGCACGTGCCGTGCGGCCTCTCTCAGAACGTCGAACCCCAGCTCCTCATCCGGGTCGAGATCGAAGACGAGCCGGTCCGGCGTTTCGAGTTTGTCGACGGTGACGCCCCAATCGTGAATCTCCAGCGTTCCGATTTGCGTCAGCGCAAACAGTCCATTCTCATCGTCGATATAGAGATACGGCTGATCGGTCTCGCCGCCGGGAACGTCCACCTGCTTGATCTCCTCGGACATGCCCTTGGTTGCGTGCCGCTGAAAGAAGCGAGGACCACCGAGGCCCGCGGGGCAGCGCACGAGGCTGATGGGCCGGTTGGCGACGTAAGGGAGCATGGCTTCCGCGATTCGGACATCGTACTCGGCCAGATCGCGCTTGGTCAGCGGAACCGAGGGATACAGCACCTTGTCCGGACTGGTGAGCGTGATGGCGCCGAATGTGTCCCGATCGGGCTTCTTTGCCGTGCTTTCGGCCGCCATTTCGGCCCTCGCCTCCTATCGGTCTTGCCTTTTTGACTCTTGGCGTCTGCGCCAGTTCGGGACAGAGGATGCCATGTCTCCCGCCGGTTCCGAAGCGAAGTTCTACCAATTGCCCGCAGCCTTCGCTTGCGCCAGGGCGCGTTCGGTGGTTGCTTGCCGCCCGATTGGCGGACTTATCGGCGAGGGGAGAAAGACGCAGTGAGGGGGCAACACTAAGTGGCAGGCATGGACTCGGCTAAGGAAACGCGGGCGCCATTGAAGCCGGTCGCCGTCGTCACCGGGGCGACGCGGGGAATCGGTCGCGCTTTGGCCGAGGAGTTCGCGAAGAACAGCCATGCCGTGCTTCTTGTAGGGCGCAATGAGCCGGCCCTTGCCGAACTCGCCCAGCAGATCGCTGCCACCTACAATGTCGGCGCCTATTCCGTTGCGTGCGACCTCGCGACGCCGGAAGGGTGCGACAAGGTTGAAGACGCCCTGCAAGCGAACGGTCTTTATTGCGAGTCGCTCGTCAACAACGCGGCCATGATGACCGCGGGCCACTTCCAGGATCAGGATCGGGACACGCTGCTCAAGACGATCGATCTTAACTTGCGTTCGGTGATGGATCTCACGCGGCGCTTTCTGCCCGACATGATCGCACGCAGAGCCGGGGGCGTGCTGAACGTCTCCTCGGTCGAAGGGTTCATGCCGGTGCCTTATCAAGCGACCTATGCGGCAACGAAAGCCGCCATGATCTCCTGGAGCCGGGCCCTTGCTTACGAGGTGATGGGAACAGGCGTGCGGGTCTGCATGGTCGCGCCGGGCGTGATTGAAACGGACATTCATGCAGAGGGCGGCGCTGAGAACTCCTTCTACGCGCGCTACCTGCCCAGGATGACGCCGGAGCGCCTGGCCGAAGCGTCCTATCGGCGCTTCAAGCACGGCAACTGGATCATCATCGAAGGCTGGCTGAACCGCGCCTTCGTCACGCTCGCCCGATTCGTGCCGGGCTACTTCCTCATTCCCACATCGGGGTGGTTCTTTCGTGTGCGCGACGAAAACGGCACCGCAGCAGAAGCCAAGCCGCTTCCGCATCCGGACGACAAGACGCCAGAGCACGACAAGACCTGATGTGGGCCGGGACGGCCGCGCCGAGGTGAAGCGCGTCTGCTGGGTCCCGCTACTGCTTCAAGCTTCGTCCGGGCACGGACGGAAGGTTCTCGATCGCGAGCCGCATGAGCTCGGGCAGAGACTGCACCCGCAGCTTGGACTTCAGCTGGCTGCAGGTATTCGCGATCGTCTTGTAGCTCACGTGGAGGTCCGAGGCGATCTGAGCGTAGGACTTGCCTTCTGCCAACAGCGACAGGATCTGCAGTTCACGCTCCGTGATCGCGTGCAGCGGGTTCTTAGTGTGCCCGCGCGCCTCCATGAAAGCGATGTTGGAGGCGAGCTCATGGCTCAGATACGGAACGCCGTTGCGGATGGCGTCGAACGCCTTGACGATCTCGTCGCCTGACGTGTCCTTCAGGATGTAGCCGTTGGCGCCGAGCTTCAGCGCCTGCGACACGATGAAGGGATCGCTGTGCATGCTGAACACGAGAACGGGCGTGCGGCTGTCATGCAGGCGCAGGCGCCGGATGAAGGACAGCCCGCCAAGCGCGCCGGTGCGCATCGCCAAGTCCACGATGATGACGTCCGGCTTCTTGCTGCGGTAGAGCTGAAACCCTTCCGCGAGACTTTCCGTCTGCACGATTTTTTTTGCCCCTGCGAACTTGAGGAGCTGCTTGCAGCCCTCCAGCACGATGGGATGGTCGTCGATTACGAGAACCTGCATTTATGTAACCTCGGTGTCGTCGAGTATTCTGGGTGCGGCGGCTTTGGTCTTCGCCAGCGCCGCGGTGACTGGAATGACGATCTTCAGCAACGTGCCTTTCGATGACACGTTCTCGATCTGCCAGGTGCCGGACAGGGCCTGCACGCGTTCGCGCATGGCCGTCAGCCCAAAGCCGAGAGACGTGCCGGGCGACACGCCTTTGCCGTCGTCTTGAATAAGAAGGTGCAGGAGCCTGGCGCCGCGCTTGGGACGCTTGTCGAACAGGTCCACACGAATGGCTCGTGCATTGCCGTGCCGGATCGCGTTGGTGACGCCTTCCTGAATACAGCGGTAGATGGTCAGGTCGACCAACTCGCCATAGCGCTCGCCCCGTGTCCGCAAGGACGGGGTGATGTCTACGTCCGGATACCGGTTCTGAAGTTCCCCGACAAGCTCGCGCGCCAGCTCCGACAGAGCCACGTGGTCGACCGCGACCGGGCGCAGCTTCTTAAGCATGACCCGGTTCATGTGCTTGAGCCGGTCGGTGATTTTCAGGATCTCCGTCAAGTGTTCGCCGAGTTCTGCAGCGGACTCTTTCGTCGGTTGTTCGACGAGCCGTTGCGCCGACATGGCGTTGGCCATGATCCCGAACAGGCACGGGCTCGCCTCGTCATGCAGCTCGTTGGCGATCTCCCGCCGCTCTTCTTCCTGGACGGTGACGAGCTGGCCGTAGAGCCGCCCGTTCTCCGAGCGCGTGCGCCCCAGCGTTGCCGCGAGCCGGTTGAAGCTCGATGCGATCGCGCCAAGTTCCATGACGCGCGGTGGGGTGAGGCGGGTGCCGTAATCGCCGTCCTCGAGCCGCGACAGACCTTTCGCGACGTTCGCCATCGGATCGAGCAGCCGCCCCAGCACGAGATAGAGTGTCGCGAGAACCAGGATATTGATCAGGCCGACGACAGGGGCGAGGGCCGTCAGGTCGGCCCAGACCTCCGCGACTTCGTCGGAAGGTTCGCCGGCAATCACCACGGTGCCGAGATCCCAGGTGCGTGGCCCGTCGAGAACCGGCATCTCCACCATCACGATCGAGCCGGCCGTTTTTGCCGAGTGGACCACGCTGACGGTACTTGGCGCGACGTCGGGTGCGACGAGGGCTTCGAACCAGCGCGGCGCGGGCGGCGGAAGTCCCGGGTCACGCGTTGCGTTGGGTACGGGCGACAGCTGCACCAAGGCGCCGGTCGCGTCGGCCATGTAGATGCGCACGTGCCGGAGATTGCCGATGCGAAGCCGGCTTGAGAGCTGGTCCACGTTCTTGGAGATATCCTCGGCACGCGTGTTCGGCGACAGCGATTGGATGGCGACCCGTACGAAATTCTTGGCCAGCTCGACCGAGGCATCCATCTCGACCCGCGTCGCCTTGTTGGCATTGGCGACGAAGATCACGCCAACGATCAAGAGCGCGATGACGTTGATGACGCCGATGGCGATCATGAACTGGGCGCGGATTGTCCGATCGTACCAGATCGCATTCAGTAGCTTAGCCATGGCTTCGGTTGCTCCCGGGTGTGCGCAGACTGAGTTTTTGAAGGCGTTCGACGGCGGCGTTGCGGTCTAAACCCTGCTGGCGAAGAATGAAGTATTGCTGGCATAGCGTGCCGAACCCTTGGAGAGCGCCGGGCTTGGCCGCGATGGGCACGAGGGCGGCGATGATGTCGGATGCGTTCTCTTGAATGCCTTGCTCCGCAAGCATGTTCTCAACTTGGACCGCGCGGTTGGCGATCATGCGTGGCTCGTCGCCGAAGCGGTGCGCGGCGAGCCCCAGTTCCTTTCGGGCCGCTTCAACCCGCGGATCGTTCTGCGGCAGTTCGGTCTTGGCGGCGCGGCTCGCCAGCCACTGGGCCGGCGCTATGGGGGAGCCCGCGTCCAGCCAGGTGATCTGTGAATAGACGGAACTCTCGGTGTCCTGCGGTACGGGCGTCAGCGTGGCTGTCTCGGTTTCGTCGTCGCAGCCGGCCAGGCAAAGTGCCGTCAGCACAACCAGAAAAAGGCGCGAAAGGCGCGCGGCGACAGCAGGGAGCAAAGGGGACATTTGGGTGTCGGCTCTCGAGTTATTCGGCAAGATGCCCGGGCCACATGCGCTCCGCGCGCTGGCTCTCGACGGCATCTACTCGGTAGCAATAATGTCACCAAGTTTCTTGCTACCGTTGCCCAATCGGTCTGCTCGCTGTTCCCGAAAAATTGCTTACCCCTGCCGCTGCCCGAAGCGAATCCGTCAATGGCTGCCGGGAGAAAACGCACGCCTGTCCCGTCACTTATCCACATGCCTGCGATGAAGTTGCACCCTTAGGTTTCGAGCAATGCTCCAGAGAGGTTTCTGGGAATAGGCCCAAAGACGTTTCAGCGAGCGCGGCCATAGACTTCGTCCACCGCCAGGGATGTGGGCGCCCTGTACAAACAGGCCGCTCGTTTCTCCTGACTTGGCCAGACTTCAACACGTGGTTTGAACATTTGGCTTGGCGGCTGTGTGAAGCGCCGACGGCATCGTTCGCCCAAGGCGTTGTCGCGCAGAAACCGAGCGGAGAGGACGAGGTCCCTCGATCACGAGGGCTCTTGGACTTCTTCGTCATAATGGGAGCGAAAACGCGAGGGTTCGCATATGAGGAGATTTCACAGTATCGGTGGGTATGTGTCGGCGTCATGCGTCGCGCTGGCCCTCGGTGGCCTTCTAGCAGGGGCCGCCAACGCCAACGACCGTCTGGTCGAAATGGCGAAGAATCCAGAAAACTACGTCATGCCGGGTCTTGACTACACGGCGGACAACTACAGTGAGATGGATCAGATCAACACGGGGAACGTTAAGGACCTTCGTGTTGCTTGGACCTTCTCGACGGGTCTGCTGAATGGTCACGAAGGCACGCCGCTCGTGGTCGATGGCGTGATGTACGTCAACAGTTCTTTCCCGAACAACGTCTATGCCCTGGACCTCAAGAATCCGGGCAAGATCAAATGGCAGTACAAGCCGAAGCAGGATCCTGCGGCCCGTGCCGTGGCTTGCTGCGACCTGGTCAATCGTGGTCTCGCCTACTGGCCGACCGACGATAAGGGCAAGACGCCGAACCTCATCCTCTCCAACCAGTTGGATGGCCATGTGGTGGCGCTGAATGCTGACACGGGTGAGATGTACTGGAAGGTCGAGAACTCCGACATCAAGGTCGGCTCGACGCTTACGGTTGCACCTTATGTCGTCAAGGACATGGTCATTGTCGGGTCGTCGGGCGCTGAGCTCGGTGTGCGCGGCTATGCCACCGCATACAACGTCAAGACCGGCGAGCAGGTCTGGCGCCGTTATGCCACGGGTCCGGACGCCGAAATCGGCATTGGCGACGACTTCAACAAGGACAACCCCCAATACGGTCAGAAGGGTCTCGGCCTTGCGACTTGGGAAGGCGATGCCTGGAAGATCGGCGGCGGCACCAACTGGGGTTGGTATGCCTACGATCCGTCTTTGGACCTGATCTACTACGGCTCGGGTAACCCCTCGCCGTGGAACGAGACGATGCGTCCGGGCGACAACAAGTGGACCATGACCATCATGGCCCGCAACGCCGACGACGGCATGCTCAAGTGGGGGTATCAGAAGACCCCGCATGACGAGTGGGACTACGCCGGCGTCAACGTGATGATGCTCTCCGATCAGAAGATCGATGGCAAAGACCTCAAGCTGGTCACCCATCCGGACCGGAACGGCATCATCTACACGCTGAACCGCGTCAACGGCGACCTTGTCCGTGCCGACTTCCTGGATGACACCGTCAACGTTTGGACGCATGTCGACATGAAGACGGGTATTCCGGTTCGTAATCCGGAATACGGCACGCGCATGGACCACAAGGGCAAGGACATCTGCCCGTCGGCCATGGGCTACCACGACCAAGCCCACGACTCGTACGATCCGGAGCGGGGTCTCTTCTACCTCGCCATCAACCACATCTGCATGGATTGGGAGCCCTTCATGCTTCCCTACCGCGCCGGCCAGTTCTTTGTCGGTGCCACCCTGTCGATGTACCCGGGTCCGAAGGGCGACCGCGCCAACTATCTTGGCCTCGGTCAGGTCAAGGCCTACAGCGCGCCTGAGGGCAAGTACAAGTGGTCGGTCATGGAGCGCTTCGCTGCTTGGGGCGGCACGCTCGCGACCAAGGGCGGTGTGATGTTCTATCCCACCCTCGACGGCTACCTCAAAGCCCGCAACTCCGACACCGGCGAGCTTCTCTGGAAGTTCAAGATGCCGTCTGGCGGAATCGGCTATCCGATGACCTATGAGCACGACGGCACGCAGTATGTCGCAGTGTACTACGGCGTCGGCGGCTGGCCGGGTGTTGGCCTGGTGTTCGACCTCCAGGATCCGACCGCTGGTCTCGGTGCCGTGGGTGCGTTCCGCAACCTGCAGAACTGGACCCAGCAGGGCGGTGGCCTTCTGGTCTTCTCGCTCGACGGCAAAGGCCCGTACAGCGAGGACGTGAATCTCGACGAGTACTCGACCGAGATCATCACGGACGGAACCTAGTCAGACGAAGGGTCTGCCAGGGCGCCTCGGTGCGCCCTGGCGGAACCCGCTTCCCCGAGACATTGCGAGGGTCGACCAGGCCGCCTGATGGACGAGAGAGCGATCGGTGTTTGCCGATCCGCCGCCGCGCCGAGCCGATCCCTCCGAATGACAAGACAGTCTGTAAGGACACATGTGATGGACAAGAAATTCAACTTCCTGAGTAAGGCGCTTCTGACGACCGCTGCCGCCGTGGCCCTGTTTGCCGGGCCTGCGAATGCGGCGAGCGACGCAAAGAACGACGAGGCCCCCTTGCGGGTCTGCGCCGGCGCCAACGAAAACCCCTACTCCCTGAAGAGCGAGGAAGGCTTCGAGAACCGCATCGCGAAGGCGCTCGGCGAGGCCATGGGCAGAGATGTGGAGTTCGTGTGGGAGGACCGGCCTGCGATCTATGTGGTGCGGGACCTTCTCGACAAAGACAAGTGCGACATCGTGATTGGCGTCGATACCGGCGATCCACGCGTCCTCACCACGTCGCCCTACTATCGTGCTGGCTACGTCTTCGTGCAGCCCTCGAACTCCAAGCTCGAGATCGAGGCCTTCGACAGCGAGGATCTCGCCAAGGCGAACAACGTGGGTTACGAGCCCGGCGGGCCTGCCGAAGTGATGATGGTGAAGTACGGCCTCTTCAGTAAGAACTTCAACTACGTGAAGTCGCTGACCAACTTCAAGAGTTCCCGCAATCAGTACCTGCGCATCGATCCCGCGCTGATGGTGGGCAATGTGTCGTCCGGCAAGTCCGACGTCGCCATCGCGTTCGCGCCGTCGGTTGCCCGCTACGTCAAGGAGTCGGACGGCAAGCTCAAGATGACCGGCGTGCCGGACAACAATTTCCGCTTCGATGGCGAGCCGGTGCTGTTCCACTTCGATCAGTCCATGGGCGTGCGCAAGGACGACGAGAAGCTTCTCGCCGAGGTTGAAGAGGCTTTGGAAAAGGCCAAACCGCAGATCCAAGAGATTCTGATCGAGGAAGGCATTCCGGTCGAAGAGCCCACGAAGCCGCCGTCGGATACGAAGTCCTAGGACATTGCATGCGGGCGTCTGGGCGCCCGCCATAAAGAAGACTTGAGTAAGAAGATTCGAGAAGGAAGCGAAACGTAATGAGGCAGGGTTTTAAAGTTGCAGCCGTGGTGGCAGCGCTTTCGTTGATACCGCTGATGGCTCTCGCCCAGCAGATTCAACTGGTTCACACGATCACCGGCATGCCGCTTGATCTCAGCCTTTCGCCTGAAGAGGGCCGAGATACACCGGCGGTGAAGGAGTTCATGAAGACCGGCCACAATCCTTACATCGGGGTTGAGAGCTGCCTACACGAGGCCGAAGAGGTGTATCTCACCGCATGCTCCGGCTGCCATGGCCATATTGGCGAAGGCAAGCTCGGGCCCGGTCTCAACGACAATTACTGGACGTATCCCAAGAACCAGACCGATAAGGGTCTGTTCGAGACGATCTATGGCGGCGCCCGCAGCATGATGGGACCGCAAGCGTCCGCTAGAACGATGGACGAGATCCTCCTGGTCATCGCCTGGGTCCGTCATCTGTACAAGGACGATGTGGACGGCGCCGTCTGGCTCACTGATGAGCAGAAGGCAAACTTCGTTCCCTTCGATCCCGAACACCACAAGCCTGAAGCCGAAGAATTGGTTTGCGAAATTCCCGCGCAAACGGCCGCAGTAGGTGCGGACAGCGCGGAGAAGAAGACGGAAACACCGTCAGAAAACTAGCGACTGAGCACGGAGGAACTGACCCATGAAGAAGACACTACGTATTACAGGCGCGGCGCTTGCAGGCGCTGTTGCGCTTGCCATGACGGCCGGAAGCGCTCTGGCCTACGACGGCACGAACTGCAAGGCCCCTGGCAATTGCTGGGAGCCCAAGCCGGGCTATCCGGAGAAGGTTGCAGGATCCAAGTACGATCCGAAGCACGACCCGAAGGAACTCGCCAAGCAAAGCGAGTCCATCAAGGAAATGGAAGCGCGCAACGCCAAGCGTTCTGCGCACTTCAAAGAGACCGGCAAGTGGGTCTACGACGTTTCCAAGCTCTAGCTCTGTCTTGCTTCTCCCAGAGCTAACCCTCGGAACAGGGCGTCCATCACTGTTTTTCGGGGGCGGGGTGCAGCCAAGGGCTGCACCCCCTTTTGTCTTCGACAACTCGGACGTCGTGCCGCGCGCCTGCGCTTGAGCGAAAGCGGCACAGCGCAAGAGAGGGGCATTGCTATGGCAGGTCTTGCTGAGTCGCCTGCGGACTCCGTCAGCCGGGACCAAACGATCGATCTTGCCAATTGGCGCGACCGCGCCTTGGCGTTTGAAGGCGTCCTGCGGAACACCGTCATCGGACAGGACCGCGTCCTTCGTCTGCTGACGATCGCGATCTTCGCGCGTGGCCATGTGCTGCTGGAAGGGGATGTCGGCGTCGGCAAGACGACGTTGCTGCGGGCCGCGACCCGCGCGCTCGGCGGAGCCTTCGAGCGTGTCGAGGGCACGATCGACCTCATGCCCGCCGATCTGATTTACCACACATACCTCGACGAGGACGGACGGCCTCGCGTCGAGCCGGGTCCCGTCCTGCGCCAGGGCGAGGATCTCACCGTCTTCTTCTTCAACGAGATCAACCGCGCCCGTCCTCAGGTGCATTCATTGCTGCTGCGCCTCATGGCCGAGCGCAGTGTCACCGCGTTCAATCGCGAGTACTTCTTTCCGCATCTCCTCATCTTCGCCGACCGCAACAGGATCGAGCGTGAGGAGACGTTCGAACTGCCCGCCGCCGCGCGCGACCGCTTCTTCATGGAGATCTCCATGGAGACACCGAAGGACCGCGAGATTCGCCGCGCCTTGGCCTTCGACCGGCGCTTCTACGATGCGGATGCGCTGGTGCAATCGGTCACGGAGGATGTCCTCGACCACAGCCTGTTGAACGATGTGGCGCGCGGCGTGCAGGCACAAATCCAGACCAGCGAGGCGCTCGAGAAATACACTCTCGATCTATGGTCCGCCGTTCGGGATCCCGTGTCGGCCGGCATCGAGATCAGCGGTGTCGACATGTCCCGCCTCGTTCAGGGTGGCGCGTCGCCACGCGGCATTGCCTATCTCGTGCGCGGCGCGCGTGTCGAAGCTTGGCTCAACGGACGCGACATGGTGGTCCCCGAGGACATCCGATCCGTGTTCCCGGAGATCATGTCGCACCGCGTCTTTCTCGATCCGATCTACGAGCTGCGCCGCGAGGCCCTGGTCGAAGCGTTGTTCGCGGAGGTCTTTGCGAAGGTACCGGCCCCATGAGCACGGCTTCTCACGAAGCCAGTTCAGCTATCGACGTGCCTTACCGGCTGGCCTGGCGCGCGGCCGGCGTTCGCATCGGCGCCCATCAAGGAAAGATGGAAGGCGCCGGCGGCCTCTTCAAAGATCACGAACTTCTCGTTCGCGCCCGGGATCCGCGCCGGATCGACCTGCGGGTGTCGCTGCGCGATCCGTTCGGCAACCTCTATGCCAAGCGGTTTTCGCAGCGAAGCGCAATCACCGTTTATGCGCTCGTGGACTTGTCCGCCTCGATGGGGTTCCTCGGGCAGGCGCGCATCATCGACGTGGCCACGGACCTGTGCGCGGCCCTGGCCGGGTCAGCCCGGCGCATAGGCGATACGTTCGGCCTCATCGGCGCCAACCGCCGCATCGTTCCGACTTGCTTCTGGCCGGCGACCGCGTCGCGGGGTGCTGAAGCGGAGATGCTGACGAATCTGCGCGCCTTCGATCCGGCCGAACAGGGTGAACTCGGCGACAGCGCGGAGGGTCTTGTCGATGCCGCCGCAATCATCGCCGGGCGCCGCAAGTTGGTGTTTCTCATTTCCGACTTCCTCATGCCGGAGGGCACGATCGAAGCCATCTTCGAGGCCCTGGCCGGACACGACGTCATTCCGATCGTGCTACGCGATCCACGCGAGCTGGAGGACCTGCCGCGCTACGGCCTCGTGTCGTTCGCCGATCTCGAGACGGGTCGCAGGCGTCTGTATGCGATGCGCCCCGCTTTGCGGGCGGCGCTCATCGCCGACGATGCGGAGCGATCCAAGCGCTTGCGCTCGCTCGCCATGCGTTACGGCCGTCCTCCATTCGAGATTGTCGGCAAGATCGATTGGGACAGGTTTGGCGCGTATCTCATGGGTGAAGTGGGATGATCGCGTTTGTCCTCGCTCTGCTGCTCTCGACGCCGGCACTCGCGGCTGACGAGCCCGCATCGCCTGTCTTGTCCGTCAGCACGGTCGAGCCGCGCGGCTTCGGTTACTTCGTCGGAGATCTGCTGACGCGCGAAGTGCATGTTGACGTCGCCAAACCCTACGTCCTCGAAGCGGCATCTCAACCGAAGCCTGGCCGTCTGGCCTATTGGCTCGACCTTCGTTCGGTCGATCTGACCGAGCGGGAGGAGACCGGGGCGACGCGTTACCGCCTCAAGCTCGTCTATCAAACGCTCTACGTGCCGCTGTCGCCGGCCGAGCGCTACCTGCCGGCATTCGAGCTTCGCTTCAAGGATGGCGACGACGTCGCCGTCGCCAAAGTGCCGCCCTTCAAATTCGTCATGGCCCCGCTGCGGGAAGTCATCCCGGAGGTGCCGGCGGAGGGGCCGGAAGGCTATCTGAGGCCAGACGCCAAACCGCAAGCGGTGTCCACGCGCCGCGACCGCATTCTGTTCGGCATAGGGCTAGGGCTCGCAGGGCTGGCGCTGATCTTCCTGGCTTACGATCGGGCGTGGTGGCCGTTTCGTGCAAGGCCCGACCGGCCCTTCGCGCGCGCCTCCCGCCGGTTGCGGTTCCTCGCACGCCTGAACGATGACGAGGCCTATCGCGAGGGTCTTCTCGATCTCCACCGGGCGTTCGATGCCTCCGCCGGGCGCCGCGTGCTCGCGGAAGATGTCGGGGGATTTCTGGAAAGCCACGCGGTGTTTCGCGCTCAAGAGCGCGAGATCGATCGGTTCTTTGCCGCGTCGCGCCAGGCCTTCTTCGCAAACGATGTGAGCGGCGCCGAAAAGTCCATGCCGTTGCCGGCGATGGCGGCTCTGGGCGCGGAGCTCAGTGCAGCGGAACGGAGGGCCTCATGAATCTCGCCGTCAGCCATCCGTGGGTTCTGTTGCTGCTCCCATTGGCACTCCTGCCGCTCCTGGCTGCGGCGCGCGAGGCCGATCCCTATCCGTCGTTGCGGGCCGCCAAACCGGACCCGCTCTCGCAAGGCGTCGATGTGGCCTTGCGCGTGCTCGGCGCTGTCGCGATCGCCGCACTCGAGCTCGGGCTGGCGGGGCTCCACGTCAAGGGCCAAAGCATCGAGCGAACCGGCGAAGGCGCCAGTATCGTGCTGCTCTTCGATCGTTCGGCGAGCATGAACGACACTTTCGCCGGCCAGGCGCCGACACGCAGCGGCGAGGAATCGAAATCGGCGGCGGCGCGGCGCTTCTTGAAACAGTTCGTCGCCACCCGCGAGCACGACCGATTCGGCGTCACGGCCTTCTCGACGGCGCCGATGTTCGTCTTGCCGCTGTCGGATCACAAGGACGCAACGCTTGCCGCCATCGACGCCATCGTGCAGCCGGGCCTCGCGCTCACCAATGTCGGCAAGGGGCTCGCCATGGCGCAGTCCATGCACGATGCGGATATCGTGTCCGTCGATGACATGGCCGGGGGCGTTGCGAACCGCGCCATCGTGCTGGTCTCGGATGGCGCCGCCGTCATCGACCGCAAGATGCAGCAAAAGCTCGAGGCGGCCTTTTTGAAGCGGCCGGTCAACCTGTATTGGATCTTCCTGCGTACGGAAGGCTCGCGTGGCATCTTCGAGGCGCCCGATCCGGACAAGCCCGATACGCCTCGGGCCATGCCGGAGCGTCATCTCAATCTGTTCTTCGAGAACCTCAAGATTCCATACCGGGCTTTCGAGGTGGAAAACCCATCCGCCGTCGGAGAGGCGATCGCCACGATCGACAAGCTCGAGCGGCGCCCCATGCGCTATCACGAGCGCATTCCGCAAAAGGACCTGTCGGCACTCGCCTACAGCATAGCCCTCGGTGCTCTGTTTCTTCTCGTGCTGGCCAAGCTGGCCGAGGTCAGAGTTTCGCAGCCAGGGGCACGGGTGGGCCGTGTCGGTCACGCGAGTCTTGGTCTTGTGCTCTGCGCTCTAGCGGTTGCGAGCGCACCGAGTGACCCGGCACGGGGCGCGGAAGTCACGCGTGAGCAGCTCCTCGCGGTTCTCGAAGCCTTTGGCGAGGACCGGCCCGATCTGTCGCGGCGCGATCTCACCGGGCTCGATCTTTCCGGCATCGATTTCAAAAGGGCCGATCTGTTCGCAGCAAACTTGAGTGGCTCCATGGTGCAAGGCGCAAATTTCGCGGGCGCCAATCTCAACCGGATGGTCGCCAACGAGGCGGACTTCTCGGGCGCCAACTTCGAAGGCGCGAGCATGTTCGCCATCGTCATGAACGGTTCGGATCTCACGGGCGCCAATCTGTCCAAGACCCGGATCATCGGCCAGTTGGTCAAGGCGCGCTTGAACAAGGTCAAGATGGTGGACGCCGATCTCGGTGCTGACCCCGCCAATCAAGGCATGGTTCCGGTGCGTCTCGACATGGCCGGGGCGAGCCTCGAGGGCGCCGACCTCACGCGTTCGAACCTCGTCCATGTCGTTCTCACTTTTGCCGATCTCCGCGACGCCACCTTGGTGGATACGCGGTTCAACTGGGCGAAGATGTCCGGCGCCAAGCTCGATGGAGCCAATGTCGCCGGTGCCGACTTCTCCAATGCCGATCTCGATGGCGCCACGCTGAGCGGACTGAAGGGGCTCGACAGCGCGACCGGCCTGCCGGAGCAAGCCCAATGACGGCCGCCCGGCACTCAGTTCGTACACGGGGGCTTCTGCGCGGCGCTCTCGGCGCAATCCATGCCGCGCGCATCGTCTTCGTGTGGCTTCTGCTTGCCACTGGCCTCGCGCTCGCGATCTCGTCGGGGTGGAATTGGTACAAGGCCTGGAACGACAACCGCACGATCGCCGCGCTGGCTACCGGGCAGAATGTCGAAATTCGTCCCGACACCGCGTCGCCGCCGGTGCTGTTCGCGCGCGCCTACTATCTCCTCCAGCGCGATAGGGTTGGCGAGGCGCAGGTCCTGCTCGATCAGGCGAATTTCCGCGCCGACGACGAGACGCGCGTCGCGATGCTGTACGACGACGGCAATGCGCGCCTCAGGACGACCTTCGCCGCGATCGAACAGGGCAAGTTCGACAAGGCGACCTCGCTCGTCAATCTCGCCAAGGCCGACTACGAGCAGGCGCTCCGCCTCGATCCCGGCGCCTGGGACGTGAAATACAATCTGGATGTCGCCGCTCGGCTTGTGCGGGATCTGCCGACAATCGTGCAGACCGAGGAGCCGATGCAGCAGGAGCCGCGCAAGGACCTTTGGAGCGACTTGCCGGGAGTTCCACGGGGAGAGCCATGAGCCGCGTCCCGCTACCCTACGCTGTCCACGAGCATCGCTTCTGGCTGCTCGCCGCCGCGATGCTTCTGGTCGTCGTCGCCTTGGTCCTGCCGCGCGTGACGTTGACGCGAAAAGCCTATGACGTGATGGCATTCGTCGATGTGACCGCAAGCATGAATGCCCGCGATGGGGTTCTGAACGGGCAACCGGTCAGCAGGCTCGATTTCGTCAAGGATCGATTGGAAGGCCTCATCGCTGAGCTGCCGTGTCAAAGCAAGCTTGGGCTGGGCATCTTCACGGCGCGCCGCATCTTTGTCTTGTTCGAGCCGATTGAGGTCTGCGAAAACTTCTCCAGTCTCGATTCCGCGATCGATGCGCTTGACTGGCGCATGGGATGGGAGGGCGACAGCTACGTGGCGCTCGGCGTCTACGACGCCTTAGCCGTCGCCAAGACATTCGACGACGCGGTGCTGTTCTTCACGGACGGCCATGAAGCGCCGCCGCTCCCCTGGACGGGGCTCCCACCCTTCGAGGGCAAGCCGGGAGAGGTGCCCGGTCTGATCGTCGGCGTTGGCGGAAAGACGTTGGTCCCCTTGCTGAAATATGACGACTCGGGACGCGAGGTCGGCAACCTGGGGCCGTATGACGTGCTGCAGGAAAACCGCTTCGGGCCGCCGCCCCCCGATGCGTCCAGCCGTCCGGGCTGGCATCCGCGTCAGGCGCCCTTCGGCGATTTCCCCGTCGATAACAACAATCACATGAGCTCAGTAAAAGAGGAGCACCTAGAAGCGATCGCCGCTGTGACAGGGCTGGGTTACGCGCATCTGGGAAGCACAGGGGCGCTGGTTAAGGACCTCGAACGGGTCGCACCGGGCCGAGAGGTGCGCGTCGCGATGGACGTTCGCGCCTATCCCGCCGGCCTGGCGCTGCTTCTTCTCGTCATTCTTTACGGCGTCCTGCCGCTGCGGGAGCGCATCGCACGCCGCCGCCCACACTCAAAACCAACCCTGAATGAGGTTTATCCATGACGTTGTTTAGAATAGCCATGTTGCACGTCTTCCTTCTGCTCGGCGCTGCGTCCGCAGCAGCGCATGGCCCGACGCCACAGAAGGTCGAAGAGAGCATCGCGATTGCGGCTCCGCCCGCGAAGGTGTGGGAGCTGGTCAAAAACTTCGACGGCCTCGTGTCGTGGAATCCGCTCGTCGAGACGAGCTCGGGAACGGGCGGCAACGAGGCGGGTGCGGAACGAACGGTCGTTCTCCGTGAGGGTGGCCAGCTCAAAGACAGTCTCGATGAATATGTCGAGGAGGAGATGTCGTACTCCTACCGCCTCGATACGCCCGACATCGAAGCGTTCCCCGTGAGCTTCTACTCCGCCACGCTGGCCGTAAAGCCGGGCGCAGACGGCGGCAGCGAAGTGACATGGGACGCGCGTCTGTATCGCGCCGACACCGGCAATTTCCCTTCGGAGGAACAGAACGATGCGTCGGCGATCGCCGCCGTCACCAAGTTCTACAAGGCGGGACTCGACGAGCTGAAGAAGAAGGCGGAGGAATAGAGGTGGCCGGGGCGCGGCAACGCATCGCCGCCGCAGCCGGAATTTTTGCGGCGCTCTTCGCCGCCCTGTGTGTGGCGAACGGCGCTGCAGCCGCGCCGCGCCTCTATGTCACCAATCAAGAGGCGGGCCGCGTGGTGGTGATCGACACGGCGACCGACGAGACGGTCGAAACGATCTCGGTCGCACCGGGGCCGGCCATCATCGCCGCCGCGCCGAACGGGCGCACACTCTATGTCACCTATCCCGAGATCGGCCGGATCGACGTCCTGGATCCCAACGCACTGGACGCACCCCGCACCATCAGCATCGCCGGTACGCCGTTCGGGATAGCCGCCTCCGACGACGGGCGCCTCTTCGTCAGTGACTGGAACAGGAACATCGTGTCGGTCGTCGACGATGCGACGGGCAAGGTGTTCGCGGAGATAAAGGTCGGCCGCGCGCCCGCGCACGTGGCATTCGCCCCGCAGCTCAAGCGTGTCTTTGTGGCGAACAGAGAGGACGATTCCGTCACCGCGATCGATACGGACACATTGAAGGTCGCGGGCACGGTCAAGGTCGGTAAGGCGCCGTTCGCGCTGACAGTCTCGCCCACAGGCGAGCGCCTTTACGTGGCCAACGTCCGAAGCGGCGACGTGTCGGTCTTGGATGCTGCTTCCCTGAAGACGCTGGGGACCGTGCGGACCGGCGCCATGCCGTATGGCGTTGCGGTCTCGCCGGACGGTGCGCTTGTGTTCGTGGCGAACCAGCAGTCGGGCACCGTGAAGGTTCTGGATGCCGCCTCGCTCGATCCCGTTCAGCGCACCAAGGTCGGAAAGTATCCCGAGAGCATGGGCATGCTCCCCGATGGCGGGCGCCTGTATGTAGTCAATTGGATGTCGGGCGACATCTCGGTGCTCGACGGCAAGTCTGGAAAAGAGCTGAAGCGCATCGCCGTGGGCGAAGGAATTCGCGGTCTCGCCATCGCGGCGTCCGAGTAGAGGGCGCTCGCGATGCCGCGCCCGACACGCTTCCTCGACATCGCGCTTTGGCTGGCCATCCTGATTGCGGTCACTCTTCCGGGGGCTTCGGCCCGCGCTCTTCCCAATGGCATCGAGGATCGCGATGAGCGCTATCCCTTCGTCGTGGAGATCGCCCAGCGCGGCCGTATGATCTGCTCGGGCACGGTGCTCTATCCCCGCGTCGTCGTAACCTCGGCGCACTGCGTGCAGCATGTGGCGAAGGCATGGGGCAAGCGCATCTATGTCGACTCCTATTTGCAGCCGGACGAGCTGTTCGTGCACGTGTTCAAGCAGGGGCGCATGCGATCGTACGCCGTGGAAGCCGTCAACGTCGCTCCAGAGTGGCGCGAGAACGACACGAGCCAATGGAGAACCGCCCGCCTTCCCCATGACATGGCAATCCTTGTGACGGCGGCGCCGATCGATGTCGAACTGCCGCTCGGCAAGGCGGACGCGATGGGGTCTTCGTTGCCACGTCCCGCGACGACGGGGCCCGGACGCCGGGGCCTCCTTGTGGCGTATGGAGGGCTGACTTGCGCAACGGCCGAGGACTGCAGCAATGCGGGGATACGCCGCTATCGGCCGGTGAAGATCAAAGACGCAGCCGAGTGCTTCAAGAGCCGGCTCGACCGAGAGGCAGGCTTGCATGAGACGCTATGGTGTCTGGATGAGAATGTCCTACCCGGCGATAGCGGCGGCGCCCTCCTGATCGAGGATGACGACGAAGTGTTGCGCTATGTCGGTGTCATCTCGGCTCAGCGCGGCCTGCCGCCGGAACTGGCCGCCGTCTTTGGCCGCCGCGAGAGCGCCGCCACGGCACTTTCCGCAAATCGTGCGTTCATCGAAGAGGTAACGCGTTCGCTTGGCTACGGACCGGCTAGTTCGGATCCATGATCGGCGCGAGCTTGTCCTTCATCGCAACGATCATCTCGTAGTTCTCGTCGGACGGCTCGAGGCGCTTGAGGCTGGACGCGATCCGCCGATACATCTCGATGATCTCGGTCTTTTGCTCCGGGGTGAGATTGGGATTGCGCTCGGCATGCTCGACGTTCAAACGGAGAGCCGTGTCGGTCGCGCCGGGTTTCTTGCCCTGTGCCAGGAAAATGTATCCCCTGACCACGGTTCCCGCCGTGTCGGACCACTCCTCCAGATTTTTGAAGCCGTGCTTCTGGGCAATCGCTTCGAGGGCGGCACGCTTGTCGTCCGGCAGGGCGTCCAGGTCCGAGTTGCCGCTGCCCGGTACGGGCGGCTTCTCCGGCAGCTGCGTCTTGGAGAACTTCGCCCCCGTCTTCCGTATCTCCGGAAATGACGCGATCAGCCGGGTCACGTTGTCCTCGGTGAGCTCCACCTGACGCACGGAGGCGGTCATCGCTTCGAGGTCAGCTGGGTCGAAGCCTCCCTCCGCAAGCCCTTGCGCATCCGCGGTGTTGATGAAGGCAAGCGCGAGGAACGTGGCGAGGCTCAGACACAGAGCGCGAAGAGCCGGAATAGGAGTGGACATGGGAATACTCTCTTTTCGGGGGGCACAAGAGTCTTCCCTTAGACGATTGCAGGCCCTGGTAGCGATGCCATCTCCCGCAAATCTCCCGATGGAGAAATGCCCAGGACATAAGGGCCCATACCTCGGAAGTGCCCAGTGAAAATGGCCGAAATATCAAGCAAGACTGGACGAAACAGGGCCAGACTAGTGCCAATAGGAGAGTGGCAAACTTTCCTACCAACCCCCAGGATGTTCTTGACCGGGCGCCGGGTGATGTTGACAATTTTGCCTCAACGCAAATTTGCAGGAACCAGGACAGGCCATCCATGCAGGCAAAAACTCTCTTAGTTGCGTTGGCGGGCATCTTCGCGGCCGTTCCCGTGGTCGCGGGCGAGGCCGGCTCTCCTTCAAAAGTCAACGCCATGCTGTGCGAGACCGAGGCGCAGGCCATTTCTCTTGCGTCGGAGTTGTCGGCGGGCAAGACCGAGCCCATCGCGGTCAACGAGGTCAACAAAGCTGCAGGCTCTGAAGTCTGCGGACGCTTCATCGGCTACGCCGTCGTGGAAGTCGAAAAGACCAAGAACCAGTCCGGCGCCTTGTTCATGCTCGCCGGCCTTCGCTTCGCTGAAGACGGGCGCTTGGGCTGGACGGCATCTTGGATCACGCCCTTCGACGGGCTCAGCGTCGCGCGCGGCATCTGATCGAACCCGTGTGACGCACGGTGTCCGCCGGGAAGGACCGGCGGCCGGAGTGCCGTCTTACGAGCGGCCGGTCTCTCGGCGCACTGCGCTGAGCTTCGACCTCTGATCTCACAGTGTCGGCGGTGCGATGTCGTCCCCGATCCCGATGTTGGCGAATATTGTTCCTCGCCTTGCCAACGCGGTGAGGGTCGCTTCCCGTTTTTCTACAGGCGCTCTGGAATATCAGGCATGACACGCTCTGCTAGCATTTCCCCGTCGAGGCGAATCGAAGCGGGGCGAACTGAGATCCGGTGCCGAATGATGAAATCCAGAACGATCAGCAGACTGACTCCGACGATGTCATTCTGCTTGTCGACGATCATCCGGTCGTCTTCGCCGGTATTCGCCTGCTGATCGAAGAGACCGGCGGCACCGTCATTCGCAACGCGCAAAGCTTCGCCGAAGCCTTCAGGTTCTGCCGCTCCAGGCGCCCCGCTATCGTCATTGTGGACTTGGCCATGGGCGCCGGCGCGCTTGCGGGGCTGTCCTTCATCAGGCGGCTCCGCCGCTACGACGAGAGCGTGCCGATCCTCGTGCTCAGCATGTATGACGATCCGCGCATTGCACACGAGGCCCTGAAAGTGGGCGCGAATGGCTATGTTGTGAAGGATGCATCGAACGACGAGATTGCGATGGCGCTGACGACGGTGCGTCAGGGTCTTCCCTATGTGAGTCGGATCCTGGCGTCCGATCTCGCGTTCCTCAGAAATCGCGAACCCAAGACGTTGGCCCTCGAGGCCCTATCGTCCCGGGAACGCTTCATCCTTTCTCTACTAGCGGATGGGAAGTCCTACACACAGATCGCCGACAATCTCGCCCTCAGCTACAAGTCCGTTGCTCACATCTGCAATCGCCTGAAACCGAAGCTGGGCGTGCAATCGCTGCAGGAATTGGTTCACTTCGCGGTTCAGAACTTTCCGGCGCCCCCGAACGTCGCGCGCCCGCTTGCCAAAGGTTCCAAAAAAACGGGCTAGATCTTCCCCGTGCACCGGGAAGGCCCTGGGGAACATGTGTTGCACAATGTCGGGACAAATTCCCCAAAACCCAGACATGCGTTTCGCAGTCGGCGCGCAATCTTCTCTGAGAGGTCTGGAACACCAAGCAGCGTGACACTCTGTAGCATCCCAGTCGTCGGGAGCCCCTATGGCCCTCGGTTTGTCAGAGTGTTGACTTCGTTTCGAACCCGCGTCTGGGCACTTCTTCCCAACTCGACTTTCCCTCGGAACTTCGCACTCACGGACAAGCTAGCCAGCGAGTGCTTCGCCGACGTCACGCCCCAAGGGGCAAGTTTGGCGCGCAGGAACAAATCCTACGAGCCGTCCGGATAATTCGGGAGGAGCAACCGAAATGAAGTTTGAGAAACTAGGCCTAGGTATTGGCCTGACAGCCGCGCTTCTGCTCGCGCCGGTGTCGGTGATGGCGGACCAGTCCGCATCGGCCGAGATCGACGAACGAGCCAAGGATCCCAATTTGTGGCCCGCGCCGGGCCGTGACAACCAGCTGACCCGTCACAGCCCGCTGAAAGACATCAACACGGAGAATGTCGGCAAGCTTGGGATGATTTGGGCGCAGTCGATGAACTCGCTGCGTGGCCAGGAAGGCCAGCCCGTCGTCGTCAAGTTGGAAGACGGCACGCCCATGATGTATTTCGTGAGCGGTTGCCCGTCGATGCCGCTCTGCAACGTTGTGCAGGCGCTTGACCTGACGGATCCGGATAATCCGAAGCAGACCTGGAACTACGTGAAGAAGACCGATCGTGACGAATCGGCCATTCCGCGCGCCTGCTGCGACACGGTCAACCGTGGTCTGAACTACGCGAAGGGCAAGGTCGTGTTCCACACGCTGGACGGCTTCGTCATTGCGCTCGACGGCAAGACCGGCAAGGAGGTCTGGACCGTCAAGCACGCCTATCCTGAGAAGGGCGAGACGCATACCGGTCCGACGATGATTGCCGAGAACCTGGTTCTCGCCGGCTTCGGCGGTGACGAATTTGCCGCGCGCGGCCGCATCACGGCCTACAACATCGAAGACGGCAGCGAAGTTTGGAGCTGTCATTCGACGGGGTCGGACAAGGACGTCTGCCTGACGCCCGAGACCAACAAGGCCAACCCCCATTATGGGTCGTACGGCAAGGATCTCGGCGTCGTCACCTATCCGAACGACGAGTGGAAGATCGGCGGCGGCGCCCCCTGGGCGTGGTTCAGCTACGATCCTGAGCTGAAAATGATCTATTACTCCACGGGTAACCCCGGTCACTGGAGCCCCGGCCTTCGCTGCGGTCTCGAAGGTGAGGATCATACGCACGAGAAGTGCAACGAATTCGATCCCGACCTGACCTCCGGCAAGTTCGACAACAAGTGGTCGATGACGATCTTCGCCCGCAAGGTTGAGAACGGTGACGCTGTGTTCGCCTACCAGATGACCCCGTTCGACCAGTGGGACTATGACGGCGTCAACGAGAACATCCTCGTGGACATGGAAGTCGACGGAAAGCAGCGTAAGACGCTGGTGCACTTTGATCGCAACGGCTTCGCCTACGTCCTCGATCGTGTCGACGGCACGCTTCTTCGTGCCAACAAGTTCGTCACCGTGGACTGGGCGGAGAAGGTCGATCTCAAGACCGGCCGTCCGATCAAGGTGAAGGAGCATTCGCCCTTCAACATCGGTGTGAACACGTCGGCCTGTCCGTCTGCCATGGGCGGTAAGGATCAGCAGCCCTGCGCAATCGATCCCAAGGAAGGAAACATTGCGTACTGCCCGACCAACAACTGGTGCATGGAAGACGAGCCTCAGGAGCGCACGCACACGCAGCAGGGCACGGTCTACGTGTTCGCGAACGTGTACATGTATCCTGAAAAGCCCGGCGTAACCGGCAAGTTCAAGAAGTTCGACGTGCTGACCGGCAAGACGCTCTGGGAGATCCCGGATCCGTATCCGAACTGGGGTGGCGCTGCCGTGACCGACGGCGGTCTCGTCTTCTACGGTTCGCTCGGCGGTGACTTCCGTGCGGTCGACCGGAAGTCCGGTAAGGTCCTGTGGAGCCGCAAGCTGGGCTCCGGCATCATCGGCAATCCGATCACCTACAAGCTTGACGGAAAGCAGTACGTGTCGGTGCATTCGGGTATCGGCGGCTGGATCGGCCTGCCGGTCACCGCGGGTCTGGACATGAACGACAAGTTCGGTGCGATCGGCGCGACGGCCATGGCCAAGGCCACCGGCCTGACCAACATCCCGCAGGGTGGAACGGTCACGACCTTCAGACTCCTCGACTAGCTACGGCTTGTCAGTGGCGTCAGACGGGGCAACTCGTCTGGCGCCACCTCTTTCTCTGAGAACCTTTGATCCAAACTGGGGTTGTTGCGTTGACCCACCGATTCTCCTGCACCGCGGTTTGCGCGGCGTTTCTGTTTATTACAGGCGGCGCAGCCGCGACTGCTCAGGCCGAAGAAACGGCGCTGCCGGAAGTAACGGCGCAGTCCGAAGAAACAGCCGAGTTTCTCAGTCAGGGCTTTGCCAACAAGACCTATGACGAACTGACCTCCGCCGAACTCACCGCAGCCAAGGCGGTGGCGCGCAAGATGAAGATCGAGTCGCTGCGTGTGTGTGCGGATCCGGGCAATATGCCTCTGTCGAACGACAAGGGCGAAGGCTTCGACAACAAGATCATCGAGATTGTCGCGAAGGAACTCGGCGCCAAGATCATCCATTTCTGGCGTCCGCAGATCGACCGCGGCCTGACTCGGCAGACTTTCGATAACTTCGAGTGTGATGTGCTGCTGGGAATGCCCGCCGGTTACGACCAGGTGCTGACCACCACTCCGATCTATCGAACGCCTTACGTATTCGTCTCCCGCGAGGAAGACGACATCGACATCGAAGGATTCGATGATCCGCGGCTGAAAGAGCTTCGCCTCGGTGTTTATCAGCACTCTGGCCTCCGCTTGGTGCTCGCCAAGCATGGGATTACCGATGAGTTGGACGTCCATGTCCTTAGCCACGACGCGGACTTGCAGCCGGAGAAGCAGCCCTGGCGGCAGGTCCAGCAGGTTGTCGATGGAGAGATCGACATAGCCGGTGTGTTCGGGCCCTTTGCGGGCTTCCTCAAGACCTTGCGCGGCGAGGAGATCAACATTCAGCCCGTCAATCTGATGGACGACGAGGTGCCGCTCGAGTTTAACCTCGCGCTCGGTGTCCAGCCGACCAACATTGTCCTGAAATACATGCTGGATGACGCGCTTGAACGCGGCCGCGACGAGATCAAGGACGTCCTGAACGCGTATGGCGTGCCGCTCGTGCAATGCAGCAACTGCGTCGTGTCGGGGGACCTCCCCTCCCATGGCACCTACTTCACGGACCGGCAGGAGAAGGCGCGAAAGCTCTACCTGACGCCCTTGTCGGCGAATCGCGAAGGCTTGCAGAAAGATAAGGCGTCCCCTGATCAGGTCGTAACCGAAACGCGGCTCGACGAATGGCTCGACGACGGCGCCGATCTCAACGAGGAACTCAGCAACGCGGTTGTCGGTACCGACCGCGAGCGGGTCGCCTTCCTGCTCGAGCGTGGTGCCGATATCGATTCGCTCAACCTCATGGGCCTTGCCCCGCTCCACACCGCTGCCCGCGAGCGTGACTCCGACATGATCGCGTTTCTGCTCGACAAGGGCGCGGACCCGAATCTTGCGGATCGCGACGGTTGGACGCCGCTGCTCCACGCGGCATTTCGCAACCACGTGCCGTCCATCGAGGCGCTGGCGAAAGGCGGTGCCGATTTGGATAAAGCCGCTCCCAGCGGAGTGACACCGCTGGCAATCGCGATCATGGAAGCCAAGTTCTTCGCGGCCAACGCCCTCATGGATGCGGGCGCGAAGCTTGACGAGCCGGTGGGCGCGGAGCGGCTGACGCCCCTCATGATGGTTGCCACGCAGCCCCTCAAGTCGGGACGTGCCGCCCGCTTCAATCAGGGCGCCAGTTCCGTCGATGTCGCCCGCCGGCTGATCGAGGGCGGTGCGGATGTCGATGCGCGGAGCACGAAAGGCGTGACGCCGCTGATGATCGCGGCCACGCACAACAACCCGCCGCTGATCGGCCTGTTGCTTCAGGCGGGCGCGGATCCCGACGTGAAGACGCCGGGCGGTCAAACGGCGCTGGATATCGCCAAGGCCAATCAGAGCGAGGCTGCGATTCTCCAGCTCGAACTCCCGGCCAAGATCCGTGCGCCGGCAACCAATAAGTCCGAGCGTGGCGTCGAAGAAACGCCGAAGAAGTCGTCCGCGGCGCTTATGGAGGTGAAATGAGATTTGGAACGGCAACCTTATGCATCGCCGTCGCCGCGATCTCTGTCGCACTGCTCACCCCCGCTTATCCTACGGAGCAGCCCGGCAATAACGTCTCTAAACCGTCCGAAGAGTCTCGAGCGGCGCGGAAGCCACCGGCACCGCAGCCGGAAACGGTCGTGGACATCGTCTATCTCGGCAAGCAGTACGAGGAACCGATTCCCCTGTCGCTGATGGAGCCGGTCCTGACCGACAAGGGCGTCCAAGGCGCCCGCCTCGGCATCCTCGACAACAACGCGACGGCGCGCTTTCTCGGCGTCGAGACGGTGCTGACGGAGCACATCGTGCCCGAAGACGGCGATGTCACCGCAGAAGCCAAGAAACTACTTGCCGACGGACCGCGACTGATCGTGGCCGACTTGGAGCCGGACGACCTCCTCGCCGTGGCCGATCTTCCCGAGGCGCAAGACTCGCTCATCCTGAACATGCGCTCCGCCGACGACCGGCTGCGCCAGGAGAACTGCCGCGCCAATGTCGTTCACATCGTGCCCAATTGGGCCATGCGTGCGGACGCTCTCGCCCAATACCTCGTTTGGAAGAAGTGGCCGCGATGGCTGATCGTCAAAGGGACGAGCTCGCAAGACGACGACTATGCCGAGGCCGTAAAACGCGCGGCGCAGCGATTCGGCGGCAAGGTGGTTGACGAACGCACCTATGAATTCGAGGCCGGTTCGCGGCGCGTCGAGTCCGGGCATCAGCAGATTCAAAGCCAGATCCCGATGGTCACGCAGAACGCGCCCGATCACGATGTGGTCTTCGTCATCGATACGGGCGAGGCTTTCGGACTGTACTTCATGTACCGCACCTCGGATCCCGACCCGGTTGTCGGCACGCATGGCCTCACGGCCTCGATCTGGCACCGCGCCTTCGAACAATGGGGCGGCATGTCCCTGCAGAGCGCTTTCCAGGAACTGGCCGGCCGCAACATGACCGAGCGAGACTATGCGGGCTGGCTGGCCGTCCGCACGTTCGGAGAAGCAGCCGCGCGTTCCAAAAAGCGCGACGTCGGATCCCTGCGCGACTATGTCTACTCGGACAAGTTCCGCGTGGCCGGCTTTAAGGGTCAGAAGTTGACCGTGCGGCCTTGGGACCATCAACTGCGTCAACCGATTCTGATCATGGGCCCGCAGGCACTCGTATCCCTTTCGCCGCAGGAGGGGTTCCTGCACCAGCATTTCCCGACCGACACGCTCGGCTTCGATGAGCCGGAAACGGCCTGCCGTTTCCCTGAAAACACCGCCCCCGAAACAACCGTCCAGAGATAGTGGGAATGAAACGCCGCAATGCCGTCATGCTGGCCGTGGCGCCGATCGCGATGCTTGCGATCACGCCGGCCTACGCCGACAAGATTTTCGTCTCGAACGAGCGGGACAACACCGTCACCGTGGTCGACTCGGACTCCTTGGAGATCATCAAGACGATCGCCACGGGCCGCCGCCCGCGCGGGATCGTCACGGGGCCGGACAAGACCGAGGTGTTCGTGTGCGTCGGTGACGACGATGCCGTCGAGGTCATCGATGCGGAGTCGCTCGAGATTGTCCGTACTTTGGATTCGGGGCCAGATCCCGAACTGATGGACGTGTCGAAGGACGGCAAGACCATCTACATCGCCAACGAGGACGACTCGATGGTGACGATCATGAAACCCGACTCAGGGGAACTCATCGTCGAGGTTCCCGTCGGCGTCGAACCGGAGGGCATGCGGGTCAGCCCCGACGGCACCGTGACGGTGGCAACGTCCGAAAGCTCGAGCATGGCGCATTTCATCGACACGGCAACCAACGAGCTCGTGGCCAACGTCCTTGTCGATACGCGCCCGCGCCACGCCGAGTGGCAGCCGGACGGCAAGAACGTCTGGGTCACCTCCGAAGTGGGCGGGACCGTTGCGGTCATCGACGGCGACACCTACGAGACGCTCAAGGTGATCGGTTTCGAGATTCCTGGTGTGTCGCCGGAACAGATACAGCCCGTCGGCATGCGGTTCTCCAAGGACGGGAGAAAGGCTTTCGTCGCTTTGGGGCCCGCCAACCGGGTCGCGGTGGTGAACGCCGAGACGTTCGAAGTGGAGGACTACATCCTCGTCGGGCAGCGCCCCTGGCACGTGGAGATCGCTCCCGATGGCTCGAAGCTCTATGTCGCCAATGGGCTCACAAACGACATGACCGTCGTCGATCTGGAGACGCTGAAGCCGCTCAAGTCGGTCCCGGTCGGGCGTCTGCCTTGGGGCATTGCGATCACGCCTTAGGCTGGCGCTCGGCACATCGGCGCCAAGGCGAACCGGGCGGCCCTCAAGGCTTCCGGCGAGGCTTTGTCAAGCCACTGATTGTGCGAGGGATTTGGTGGAGCCGGACGGGATCGAACCGACGACCTCAGCAGTGCGATTGCTGCGCTCTCCCAACTGAGCTACGGCCCCATGCGAGCCCCGCATTTAGGGAGCCGCTCCCCCCTCTGTCAAGCAACGCCCGCATTGAGGCGCCGAATTCTGTACGGTGGTCAGTTGGTCGGGGAAGTGCCACGAAACGGCGCAGAGGGCGCACATAAACGGGCTTTTCGTCAGGGGGCTTGCCCTTTGGCGCGCCCGTCAGCTACATGGGGTCCGAGGCCGCGCGAGGAGGGGCCGTTACATGGTGCCTTTGATCGGATTCATTGCTCTTGTCATCGACCTCTTCATCTGGGTTGTCATCGCCAGCGCCATTCTGAGCTGGCTGATCGCCTTCAATGTCGTGAACACGAACAACCGCTTCGTCTATTCGATCGCGGACATGCTCTACCGCATCACCGAGCCCGCGCTTGCGCCGATACGCAGCTTCATGCCCAATCTCGGCGGTATCGACATCTCGCCGGTGATCCTCATCCTCATTCTGTTGTTCATCCGCGACGTGGTGCTGCTGGGCTGGCTGCTGCCGGCCTTCGTGTAGCAGTCCCATGGGCGACAGCGCCCAGGGGCCTCGCGCGCTGCAACTGAAAATCCGTCAGACGGAAACCGGCGTGGCCATCGCCGTGCGGCTTACGCCCAAGTCGGCGCGGGATGCGGTGGAAGGCGTCGAGGAGTTCGGGGGCGATCCCATACTGAAAGCGCGCGTGCGCGCCGTGCCTGAGAACGGCAAAGCCAATATGGCGCTCGAAGCGCTGATCGCTAAATGGCTCGGCGTGCCACGGTCGACAGTTTCGGTCATCCAGGGCACCAAGGCGCGCATCAAGATCGTGGCGATCGATGGCAGCGCCATTGGCCTTTCGGCCTTGGTCGCCACAAGGCTCACCGAATTCAGCAATCCTCCGTCCTAGGCGGTCGCGGCAATCTCCGCGGCGATGGCTTCTGCCGCCGCGCGTGGGTCTTCCGCGCGCGTGATGGGCCGCCCGATCACGAGGTAATGCGCCCCGGCGGCGATCGCGTCGCTAGGGGTCACGATCCGCGCCTGATCATTTGCATCTGCACCCGCCGGTCTGATACCGGGCGTGACGATGAGAAAGTCCCGCAGGCGCTCATGCAGCGCCGCTGCTTCCTTGCCCGACGCCACGATCCCGTCGAATCCCGCATCCTGCGCGAGCCGCGCCCGCTCTTGCACGAGGGCCAGGGGAGGCATCTCGATGCCTTGCTCCGAGAGATCCGCCCGATCGAGATTGGTGAGCACCGTTACGCCAAGCAGTTTCATCGCGCTGTCCCCGCGACCGCGCACGGCCGCGTTCAGGGTCTTGCGGTCGGTGGCGTGGACGGTGAGGAACTGCGCGCCGGTCTTGGCGATCGCCGCCGTGGCGCGCTCCACGGTCGCTTCGATATCGAGCAGCTTGGCATCGAGAAACACCTTGCGGCCTTGGCCGACCAGTTCCTCCGCAAAGCCGAGCCCGCCGCGATAGATCAGCTCGAGGCCGATCTTGAAGACGCCCACGCTGTCCCCGAGTGCGTCGACAAGCCTGCGCGCCTCATCGAGATCGGCGACATCCAGCGCAAGAACGATCCGGTCCTTGGGCGCCAAGTTCTCCGTTGTCATGTTTCCCCCCAAACGATTTCGCGCCTAGGCCCCGAACTTGCGCGCCGCCACAGCCAAGGCCTCCACCACATCGGCAAACATCTTCTGCCGTGTCTCGTCGACCAGACTACCATCCTCGGCGAAGGCCTTCATCGCGCCGGGCAAGGCCATTTGTTGCGGGATCACGGTGGCGCCGAGCCCGACCGTGAGGACTTGGCGCAGCTGCAGCAGCGCGCGCATGGCGCCGTAATAACCGGGTGACGTGCCCGAGACCGCGAACACGCGGGTCTGGAACACGTTCGGCTCCGTGCGCACGCGGCTAACCCAATCCAGTGTATTCTTGAGGAGCGCCGGAATGCCGGAATTGTACTCGGGCGTGACGATCATGACGCCGTCATACTCGCCGAGAAGCGCCTTGAAGGCTTGGGCCCGTTCCGGCACGCCCTCGGCGTCTTCCAGATCGCCGTGATAGATCGGCATGTGGTAGTCGCAAAGATCGGCGAAGACGGCCTCGATGCCGTTGGCTTCGGCGATCATCTGCCCCAGACGGGCCAGCTTCTTGTTGTGCGATCCCTCTCGAGCGCTCCCTGCGAAAAACAACAACCGCATAAGCGTCTCCGTTGTAGTCGAGCCTTCCCGTTGATCTTTGCAGGCTGAGGCTTGTTCGTCGAGGCTTAGAGCGCCTTCGCCGTGGCCTTGTGGCGAAGCGCGCCGGTGCCGCCCTCCTGTCGTCCGCGCGGGAATGCATGTAGGGACGGTTCGGCGGGAGCGGAAGAGGCGATCGTGGAATTAATCGACCTAATCGCGTGACGGCGGATGCGCTACTCGCCGATGCCGTCGAAGAATTCTTTCACGCGCGCGAAGAAGCCCGATGATTCGGGGCTCGTCTCCGCGTTCGACTCCTCGTCGAATTGACGCAAGAGGTCGCGCTGCTTGCGTGTGAGGTTCTTCGGCGTCTCAACCTCGACCTGAATATAGAGGTCGCCCTGCTGCTTGGACCGCAGAACGGGCATGCCCTTGCCTTTGAGGCGAAACTGTTTGCCGCTCTCGCTGCCCTCGGGAATCTTCACGCGGCTGCGTCCGCCGTCGATCGTCGGGACTTCGATCTGGCCGCCTAGCGCAGCCGTCGTCATGGAGATCGGCGCGCGGCAGAACAGGTCCGCACCGTCGCGCTGGAAAAACTCATGGGGCTTGATCGCCAGGAAAATATAGAGGTCGCCCGGGGGGCCGCCGCGCAAGCCCGCTTCACCCTCGCCCGCGAGCCGGATCCGCGTGCCATCCTCCACGCCCTCGGGGATCGTCACGGACAGTGTCCGCTCCCGCATCACGCGTCCGGTCCCTTGGCAGCTCGTGCAGGGGTCTTCGATGACCTCGCCGCGGCCGTCGCATGTGGGGCATGATCGTTCGATGGTGAAGAAGCCTTGGCTCGCTCGGACTTTGCCCGCCCCGCCACAGGTCCGGCAGGTGACCGGCGACGTGCCGGGCTTGGCGCCCGAGCCGGAACACTCTTCGCAGGTGACACCGGTGGGGACGCGAATTTGCGCCGTGCGGCCCTCATAGGCCTCGGCCAGTGAAATCTGCATGTTGTAGCGGAGATCGGCGCCACGCTCGCGGCCGCCGCGTTGCCGTGGCCGGCGCGCGCCCATGAATTCGCCGAACAGATCGTCGAACATGGCTGACATGGACTCCGAAAAGTCCGAACCAAAGCCGTGTCCGCCCGCGCCGCCGCCGAAACCGCCAAAGCCGGACCGCCCGTCGAAGGCCGCATGGCCGAACCGGTCATAAGCCGCGCGGCGCTGCGGGTCCTTCAGGACCTCATAGGCTTCGTTGACAACCTTGAAACGCTCTTCGGCGGTCTCGTCGCCGCCATGCCGGTCCGGATGACATTCCTTCGCAAGCCGCCGGAACGCGGTCTTGATCTCACCGTCATTGGCCCCGCGGGCAACGCCGAGGACTTCGTAGTAGCACTGCTTCGCCATCAACCCTCCGGACCCTCATACCGCGTTCGTTTCCGAACGGGCCGCTCGCGGGTCTCTTATTGGGCAGCCGGCGGAGCCCCGAGTGGGCCGGGGCTCCGCTGCCGTGTTGGACCTTGTCGTTACGCGGATTTCTTGTCGTCGTCGTCTTTGACTTCCTCAAAGTCGACATCGACCACGTTCTCGTCTCCGCCGCCGCTTCCGGCCGCGTCGGCTGAGGGCCCTTCAGCGGCACCCTCCGCCTCGTTCGACTGATACATGGCTTCGCCAAGCTTCATCGAGGCCTGGGCCAGCGCCTCAAGCTTCTGCTTGATGGCTTCCACGTCCTCGCCTTCGGCGGCGGTCTTCACCTCGGCCGCGGCAGCCTCGACCGCTGCCTTGTCCTCGGCCGAAACCTTGTCGCCGAAATCGGCGAGCATCTTTTCGGTCGAATGGGTCAGCGCTTCCGCCTGGTTGCGGACCTCGACGAGTTCGCGGCGCTTCTTGTCTTCCTCGGCATGGCTTTCGGCGTCCTTGACCATGCGGTCGATGTCCGCATCGGACAGGCCGCCAGAGGCCTGGATGCGGATCGACTGCTCCTTGCCGGTCGCCTTGTCTGCCGCCGAGACATTCACGATGCCATTGGCATCGATATCGAACGTGACCTCGATCTGCGGCACGCCGCGGGGTGCGGGCGGAATGCCGACAAGGTCGAACTGGCCAAGCATCTTGTTGTCCGCGGCCATCTCGCGCTCGCCCTGGAAGACCCGGATCGTCACCGCGTTCTGATTGTCTTCGGCGGTGGAGAAGACCTGGCTCTTCTTGGTCGGGATCGTGGTGTTCCGGTCGATGAGACGGGTGAACACGCCGCCCAGTGTCTCGATACCGAGCGACAGCGGCGTCACGTCGAGCAGCAGCACGTCTTTGACGTCGCCCTGCAGCACGCCCGCCTGGATCGCGGCGCCGATGGCCACGACTTCGTCCGGGTTCACGCCCTTGTGCGGATCCTTGCCGAAGAAGGTCTTCACCGTCTCGGCGACCTTCGGCATGCGGGTCATGCCGCCGACGAGGATGACCTCGTTGATGTCGCCTGCCTTCAGGCCGGCATCCTTCAGCGCCGCCTCGCACGGGGCGATGGTGCGCTTGATCAGGTCTTCCACGAGGCTCTCGAGCTTCGCGCGGGTCAGCTTCATGGTCAGATGCTTCGGACCCGACTGATCGGCCGTGATGAAGGGCAGGTTGATTTCGGTCTGCTGCGTCGACGACAGCTCGATCTTGGCCTTCTCGGCCGCCTCTTTCAGGCGCTGCAGAGCGAGTTTGTCGCCGCGCAGGTCGATGCCGTTCTCCTTCTTGAACTCGTCGGCCAGGTAATCGACCAGGCGCATGTCGAAGTCCTCGCCGCCGAGGAACGTGTCGCCGTTGGTCGACTTCACCTCGAACACACCGTCGCCGATCTCAAGAATGGAGACGTCGAACGTGCCGCCGCCAAGGTCGTAGACGGCAATGGTCTGGCCGTCCTTCTTGTCGAGACCGTAGGCGAGCGCGGCGGCCGTCGGCTCGTTGATGATGCGGAGCACCTCAAGGCCGGCGATCTTGCCGGCGTCTTTCGTCGCCTGGCGCTGAGCGTCGTTGAAATAGGCGGGAACCGTGATAACGGCCTGTTCGACCTTCTGCCCGAGATGGGCTTCGGCCGTCTCCTTCATCTTCTGAAGGATGTAGGCGGAGATTTGGGAGGGCGAGTACTTCTTGCCATGGGATTCGACCCATGCATCGCCGTTGTCCGCCTTGATGATCTCGTATGGGACGAGCTTTTGATCCTTGGCAACCGTCGGGTCGTCGAAGCGGCGACCGATCAGGCGTTTGATCGCAAACATCGTATTTTCGGGATTGGTAACGGCCTGGCGCTTCGCCGGCAGTCCGACCAGCACCTCGTCGTCGTCGGCAAACGCCACCATGGACGGTGTCGTGCGCACGCCCTCGGCATTTTCGATGACCTTCGGGCTTGTTCCATCCATGACCGCGACACAAGAATTCGTCGTGCCGAGGTCGATACCAATAACTTTCGCCATTTCCGAGCCTCTCTTTCTGGCAAACCGTCCGGGCCCTAGCGCGGCACCCGGCATTCACTGATGCGCCTGGCCTTCCTCAAGGCGGCGCGATCCGGTTCCCAATTGTTTCGCAGCGCCCCCATGCGCAAAATCACACGGGGTTCCGCGGTTATATAGGTGCCAACCCTAGGGCCCGCAAGGAGAACACAGGTCGCATCTGGAGGTATTCCAGGTATCGCCGCCGGTGCTCTTGCGCGATCCTCCTTTGTCACCCCGGAGACCTCGCGATGGGGCCTGTCCTGAGCATTTCCGCCCGGTAGACTAGAGCTTCAGGGCGAGTGGCGTGGAAGGGACGCGGAAGGGCAAACGGCGCGTGCAGTATTTTCCGAAAGAATTAACCGTGGCCGAACAGACCGCGCTGCTGGGCGATATTCGCAAGATTATCCGGCAAGCACCGCTGTTCGTCCCCACCATGCCGCGGTCGGGCAAGCCCATGTCGGTCCGCATGACCAACGCGGGTGTGCTCGGCTGGGTCACGGACAAGGCGCGCGGCTATCGCTATCAGGCCACCCATCCCGAGACTGGGGCCGCTTGGCCCGCGATTCCCCAAAGCCTCCTCGCGCTGTGGGAGAAGCTTGCCGGCTATCCCCATCAGCCGGAAGCTTGCCTGATCAACTACTATGGCTGCACGGCCAAGATGGGGCTGCATCAGGACCGGGACGAGGACGAGTTTGAAGCGCCCGTGCTGTCGGTCTCGCTGGGCGATACGGCAATTTTCCGTGTCGGCGGCACCACCCGGAAAGGCCCGACGCGCAAGCTCGAACTGACGTCGGGGGACGCGGTCGTTCTGGGGGGTGCAGACCGGCTGGCCTATCACGGTATCGACTGCGTGCTGCCCGGGACGAGCGATCTCCTGGACGAGGGCGGGCGGTTCAACCTCACGCTCCGCCGCGTCACAAAGCCCGCTTAGGCGCGCTGCCTGCTAGCTCTTGCCTTTGGTGTCGTCGTTGGCGGCAGGGCCGGTACCGAAGCCGTTGCCCTCAGGCGCACCGCCTTTCGGCGCCGGGGCCGGTTTCGGTCCGCCTTTGGACACGGCGACAAGCGCGGGCCGCAAGACCCGATCGCCGATGGTGAAGCCAGCCTGCATAACCTGCACCACCGTGCCGTCCGGCACGTCCGTGGTCGGGACTTCGTACATGGCCTGCTCCTGATTCGGGTCGAAGCGCTGCCCCAGCGGCTCCAGCCGCGTGACGCCATGCTTCTCCATCATCTTGAGCAGCTCGCGCTCGGTCAGCTCCACGCCTTCGAGAAGGCTCTTGAGCGCCGGGTCCTTTTCCGCCGCCTCCGCCGGCACATGTTCGAGCACGCGGCGTAGATTGTCGCCGATGGTGAGAACATCGCGCGCGAAATTCGAGATGGCGTAGCGTGAGGTATCTTCC
This sequence comes from Methyloceanibacter sp. wino2, assembly GCF_003071365.1. NCBI lineage: Bacteria > Pseudomonadati > Pseudomonadota > Alphaproteobacteria > Hyphomicrobiales > Hyphomicrobiaceae > Methyloceanibacter > Methyloceanibacter sp. wino2. The sequence goes on along the minus strand of NZ_CP028960.1, from coordinate 1,551,451 downwards.
TTCTCGCGCTCGGTGCGGCGGCGCAGGTTCTCCATGTCGGCCATGGTGCGCAAGACCTTGTCGCGCATGTCCGCGTTTTCCGTCAGCAGCGCCTCGAGATCGCCCGCGACGTCGGTGCCGGCGTCCTTGGTGGCGGACGCCTCCGGTGCGCCTTGCGGCGCCTGCGGCTTGTCATTGGGGCGGGTATCGGAAGGTTCGTCCGGCATCAAAACTCTCAAGCGTTTGGATTGACAGGAAGAGCCCCGGATATCGACCGGGCGGCGACAAAAATCAAGGGAGAAGGCGGGGATCGCCGTGGCGGAGGCCTTACGGGACGAGCCGCCCGAGGAGCCGCGCGGTGTAATCCACCATCGGAATGATGCGGGCGTAGTTGAGGCGCGTCGGGCCGATGACGCCCAGCACGCCGACGATCTTCTGTTCTGAGTCCTCAAACGGGGACACGATCAGAGCCGAGCCGGAGAGAGAGAAAAGATTGTTCTCCGAACCGATGAAAATCCGGACGCCCTGGGCCCGTTCGGCAAGACCGAGCAGTTGGATCAGCCCTTTTTTGGCATCGAGATCCTCGAACAGCAGCCGGACCCGCTCGAGGTCCTCCATTGCCTTGATGTCCTCGAGAAGATGCGCCCGGCCGCACACGATCAAGCTCTGGCGATTGTCGGCCTCCCCAGACCAGGTCGCGAGTCCGTCCGTGACCACCCGCGCCGTCAGTTCGTCGAGCTGAGCGCGCCGTTCCTCGATCTCCGTCTCGACGCGCTTGCGCGCCTCTTCCAGCGTCATGCCGGCGATACGCGCGTTCATGTAGTTCGTCGCTTCGTTCAGGGACGACGGCGGCAATCCTTGAGGTAGCGTCACGATGCGGTTTTCGACGTCCCCGTCTTCGCTCACGAGCACCGCCAGCGCCTGACCTTGACCGAGATTGACGAATTCAACCTGCCGCAGCGTCTTGCTTTGCTTCTCGGCCAAGACCACACCGGCGCAGCGAGACAGGCCCGACAGCATTTCGCCGGCCTCGGCGAGATAATCCTTCACGCCCCGGTGGCGGCCGCTCGCACCGATGCGGGCTTCGATTTCCTTGCGCTCCGCCTCCGTGACGTCGCCGATCTCCAGCAGGCCGTCCACGAAGAGCCGCAAGCCGGTTTGCGTCGGCAGCCGGCCCGCGCTCGTGTGCGGGGCGTAGATCAGCCCCAGCCCCTCGAGGTCGGACATGACATTGCGTACGGAGGCCGGAGACAGGGTCATCGGCAGGGCACGGCTCAAATTGCGCGAGCCGACCGGTTCGCCCGTCTCCAGATAGGTCTCGACGATGCGCCGGAAGATTTCGCGCGAGCGTTCGTTGAGCTGGCGCAATCCGGCTGCTGCGTCCGCCGCCGCCATGGCGCTTTTGACGTCCGTATGACCCATGCGGGAAATTTAGGTAGCGCTCCGCACGGCGTCAAACGACATCGGCGGCGGGCGTCAGCGCCCCGACTAGTTCAGCGGCCCGAAATCATGCGCGACCGGCGCCGCGAGTTCGTCCGGTGCGCCGAAATGGGCGAAATAGCGCGAATTGATGTGCTCCACCGGCAGGATGATCAGGACATCCGTGGTCCCGAACTGCCGGTCGATCACCGCGCCGTCACCGATATAGGCCCCGAGCCTCAGATACCCTTTGATCAGCGGCGGCATCGCCTTCAGCGCCGCGCGCATGTTCAGCGCTTCCTGCGGCATCATGTTCATGTCGACACGCAGATGGTCGTGGGCCGAGACGCGCCATTCCTCGGGCGGGCTGGCGGTGTGGTGCAGGAAGCTGAGCGCCATCGCATGCTGAGCGGGATCGACGCCCGGGAAGCTGGCGCAGCCGACCATGACGTCGACGCCGTGCTGGCGCACGTAGGACCAGATGCCGTGCCACAGAAGCTCCACGGTCCGGCGGTTGCGGTACGGCTTCAGCACGCAGGAGCGGCCAAGCTCCATGAAGCTGTTCCCGGATTTGGACTGGATGAGCGGTTCGATGTCGTATTCGCCCTGGGTGTAGAACCCGTCGTGTTCGTCGGCGATATCCTGGCGCAGAACGCGATAGGTGCCGACCACCTTGGGCCGCCTCCACCCCTTTCGGTTGGGATCGCCGTGGTCCAGCACCAGGAGATGGTCGAAAATCGGATCGAACGCATCCTCGTCGCGGCGCGACAGCATGGCCAGCGCGTTGGGCGTGGCCGCCATCTCCTCGTAGAACACTTTGTAGCGGAGCCGCTGCGCTCGGCGGATTTCGCTCTTCTTTCGGGCGAGCCGGACTTCGAGCGAGCCCATCCGCCCGTAGACTTGCGGCGGCTGAAACCGCCCGCGAAGACCGGACGATAATCCGCCTTTGCCCAAAGCGCCGCCCCTGCCCATGAAGGGCAGTCCGCCGGGGACGCCTCGGAAATTCAAGCCGGGGAATTTGGCTCCCACCAGAAACTTCTCTGCAAAGCGTCCCGGAGTCGTTTTCGTCGGCATGGTGCTGCCCACCTGACATTTTCGGGGATCGTACCGCGAGGCTTAAGCCAAGCTCTCGACGGATCGCAGGGCCTTCCGGCCACCCCCGATTCGGCCACATCAGAAGCGGGTTAGCAAACCAATTCGAACCCTATGTGACAGGCGGTGGATATCCGCGTGTGGCTGAAGTGGAGTCCAGTGCCTAGGCAGCCCCGGCCCCGGCCGTGTAGCGGTTTCGCTGCCAGCGCTGGACCAGCTCTTCCAAGTCCCGTTTTTCGAAGGGTTTGGCGAGATAGTCGTCCAGGCCGGCCGCGAGATAGGATTCACGGTCCTCCGCATAGGCATTGGCGGTCAGGGCAACGATCGGCGGACGCCCGGTCCCCGGTTCCGCGCTGCCGGGATAAAGGGCGCGGATTCGGGCCGCAGCCTCGATCCCGCCGACGTCCGGCATGTGGATATCCATCAGGATCAGGTCGAAGCCGGATCCAGTGCCGAGCGCGTCCTTGGCTTTCGCGATGGCTTCGGCGCCGTTGCGCGCGCGGGTCACGGCGGCTCCGGCCTTCATAAGGACGGTGCGCGCCAACAAGGCGTTGATGTCATTGTCTTCGGCGAGCAGAACCGACAGCCCCGTTGCTGCAGGGTCGCGGGCGGGGCCGGCGCCGCCGAGACGGTGGACGGAGTTCTGGGCCGTTTCCAGCGGGGCGAACAGGCGCGTCAGTGCCGAGACGGGCCGCACCGGACGCACCAGAAAGGCGGTATGGCCCTGACCTGCGACCGCTGCGTAGGCATCGCGTTCGCCCGGGTCGATGACGACCACCACGCGGGGTCCCGGCTGGCCTTGAGCGCCGCCGAGCAGCGGAACGAGGGACCGCGCGCCGTACTCGGCGTTCGCCATATCGGTCAGTAAGCCGCTGAAGGGAGCGCCTTCGCCCGCGGCATCTTGGGCCACACGGGCGGCTTCGGCGCGGGAGACGCACGTCACAGGCGCACCGGCGCTGGCGATGAGCTCCCGCAAGATCGTCGCCTCGGTCTGGCCTTCCAGCAGGACGAGCACACGTTCGCCCGCCATGGGCTTTGGCCACGCGGCGCCGAGGCGCGGGGTGTCGATAGGGGCCTCGAGCGGGAGGTCGACGCTGAACGTCGTTCCCGCGCCCGGCCGGCTTGCAACCCGGATGTCACCGCCCATCGCCTGCACGAGCCGCTTCGAAATCGTGAGGCCAAGTCCCGTCCCGCCATGGCGGCGCGTCGGACCCTGATCGGCTTGTTCGAACTCGGCGAAGATGCGCTCGAGCGCATCGGCGCGCACGCCGGGGCCCGTGTCCGTCACGTCGAAGCGGAGGACTGGTCGGCCGGCGTCCGACGAAGCGGCGGCCTGGCTGACGGACAGGCTTACGCCGCCGTGCTCGGTGAATTTGATGGCATTGCCGAGGAGATTGATCAGCACCTGGCGGACGCGGATCTCATCCCCCACCACGCGTTGCGGCAGGTCGGGCGCAACGAGCCAGCCGATCTCCAATCCCTTTTCGCGGGCGCGGGGAGCGAGCAGTTCGACGACGCCTTGAATGGCCTCGGACAGGTCGAACGGCGCGGGGCGCAGCTCCATCTTACCCGCCTCGATCTTGGAGAAGTCGAGAACCTCGTCGATGAGGCTTAGAAGCGTTGTCGCCGACGCCGAAATGGCGTGCGCATAGGTCAGCTGCTCCGGCGAAAGCTTGGTGTCGAGAAGCAGCCCCGTCATGCCGAGGATGCCGTTCATCGGTGTACGGATTTCATGGCTCATCGAAGCGAGGAACTGCGACTTGGCCTGGTTCGCCGTCATGGCTTCGTCGCGCGCGCGCGCCAGAGCCAATTCGGCGGCCCGCTGCTCCGTCACGTCGCGGGCGACGCTCTGAACCTCGCCGGCCGTTCCGTCTTCACTCGGCAAGACGAAGTCTTCCCACACGAACCAGCGCGGGCCGGATGTGGTGTTCAGCTCGATCACGCGGGTGCTCCGGCCTGCGCCTGTCTCTTCGCTTCTCGAACCGGATTCGCTGTCGAGAATCGGCAGCGTCAGCGGCGCACCGAGAACGTCGTCTCGCGCGACGCCGAAGGTTCTGCAAAACGCATCGTTGACGAAGGACAGATTGTTTTGCCAATCGCGGCGCGCGATGACCTCGTCCTGGTGATCCAGCAGGTCGCGATAGCGCCTCTCGCGTTCGCGGATTTCCCACTGCAGATCCTTGATCGATTCGATGTCGGTATTGAGCCGCTCGGCCAGGGCCGCGAGCCGGGTGTGGTCGGCCGTGGGCTGGATGCGCATGGCGACGACAAAGAGCGCGAAGCCCAGCAGCAGCGGCGCAAGCGCGAGCGTTCCGGTCCCGCCCAGGCCGAGCAGGCACAGCCCGATCAGCGCCAGCGCGAGGGCCGCGATGGTCAGGGGTGCGCGCACCCCGCCGGCGCCGTCAGCGCCGGAGCTCTGCCAGTTCGTGTACTGCACTGTTTTGACGCCTGTTTATGCGCCGGGCTTTTTGCCCGGCTTTTCATTGGCGCTGAGCTTGGCAGAGAAAGTTTGAGAAACTCTTGAGAGGATCGTGCGGAATTGCGGCTTCAGGCCGCCACTTTCGTCCGGCGCAGGGCCTCGCCGCGATAGCTGAGCGCCTCGGCGATGTGGATGCGGGAGACGGTCTCCGCCCCGTCCAGGTCCGCAAGCGTGCGTGCCACGCGCAAGGTCCGATGATAGCCGCGGGCGCTCAAAGAGAGTGTTCGCGCCGCATCGCGCAAGAGTCCCAATCCTTGCGCATCGGGCGTGGCCACCTTCTCCAGAACCTGTCCGTCGGCCTCCGCGTTGGTCCGCACCTGCGGCAGGCCAAGGCTCCGGTAGCGCGCCGTTTGGATGGACCGTGCCGCAGCCACGCGCTCCCGCACCTCGGCGCTGCCTTCGGAGGCGCGCGGCAGCACCAGATCGGCGGCAGAGACGGCCGGCACCTCGATCTGCAAGTCAATCCGGTCGAGCAGCGGCCCGGAGATGCGCGCCTGGTAGCGCGCCGCGCAGGATTGCCCCTGGCGGCAGACATGGCCCGGCTCGCCCGCGTGGCCGCAACGGCAGGGGTTCATGGCGGCGACGAGTTGCACCCGGGAGGGATAGGCGATGCGGTGGTTCGCCCGCGCGATGATCGTCTCACCGCTCTCGAGCGGCTGCCGCAGCGCGTCGAGGACCTGGGGGTTGAACTCGGGCAATTCGTCGAGAAACAGGACGCCGAGATGGGCCAGCGCCACTTCGCCGGGGCGGGGCCGGGTGCCCCCGCCGACCAGCGCGGCCATGCTGGCGGAATGGTGAGGCGCGCGGAAGGGCCGGTTGCGCCCGATCCGCCCTCCCGCAAGATCGCCGGCAAGGCTGCGGATCATGCTGACTTCCAGCATTTCGGCGGGTTCGAGAGGCGGCAGGATCGAGGGCAGGCGTTTGGCGAGCATGGATTTGCCCGATCCCGGCGGTCCCACCATCAGAATGTTATTGCTTGAATGACAATTATGACCCATGATTTTGCTCCTCAGCAGTTCGTTGTCGCTGGGGCTTGGTGGAGGAACGAAAGTGACTGATGCGAGTCTAGCTTTGCGGCCTAAGGCCTATAGCTACGTGCGGTTCTCTACCCCCGAGCAGGCTCGTGGCGACAGCCTACGCAGACAGATGGAAGCCGCTAGGGAGTATGCCGCCCGGCATGACCTCGATTTTGACGAGACGCTGACATACCAGGACCTAGGGACCTCCGCGTTTCGTGGCCTCAACATAGAGTCAGGTAAGCTTGGCGAGTTTCTCGACGCGGTGAGAACCGGAGTTATCGCCACCGGCTCGTATTTGCTCGTTGAGAGTCTTGACCGCATTAGTCGGGAAACGGTGTGGCAGGCCGTGGGCAAGATGCACGAAATCGTGCATGCGGGGATAAACCTCGTTGACCTGTCTTACGACGGGAAGGTCTACAACGCCGAGACCCTCCAAAAAGACGGTGGCCATGAGTTCATCATCATGGCTCTTGGCTTCATACGCGCCCATCAAGAGAGCGCGATGAAATCCAGAAGGCTGCTGGCGGTTTATGAGAACAAGCGAGTTAAGGCCAAGGCCGGACTAGCGGAGCCGTTTACCCGCATGCTTCCTGGGTGGCTCCGGTGGGATGATGCGGCGAAGAGGCACGTTGCTATCCCTGAAAGGGCCGAGGTCCTGCGGACCATTTTTGCCAAAGCCGACGAAGGCTGGGGCCAGCATAGGATTGCTGCCTGGCTCAACGACCAGAAGATTCCAACCTGGGGAGGACGCGGTAAGCAGCGCAAAGCAAAGCACTGGCACCGTTCTTACGTAAAGAAGCTCCTCACTAATCCGGCCGTCGTGGGCACTTTCACCCCGCAGCAAAAGCGCGAGGACCGTCATGGCAAAATCAAGCGCGAAAAGCTCGAACCTATTGAGGGTTACTTTCCAACTGTCATAGAGCCTGAGGTCTTTGGGCGCATCAGAGCTCGCATGCTGGCCGTAGCCCCTAAAGGTCGAAATGCGTCGAGGAAGCCCGCTTCCATCTTTGCCGGTGTAATTCGATGTGCCCGTTGCGGCGGTCTGGTGACCAGGGTGTCTAAGGGCAAGTACGTCTACCTAGTTTGTTCAGAGGCCCACCGAAAGGGCGCTAGTGACTGCGCGTATTGCGCCGTCCCGTACCGACACGTCGAGGATGCTCTGGTCACGAACGCAACGGCTATTTGCCGCGATGCGCCTCGTGGGCTCAGTTCCGCGGAACTCGAAGAAGAGATTGAGTCGCAGGACATCATCGTGGGCGTGCTGAGCGATGACGCCCGCGATTTGGCAGATGAATTGCTGGTTGCGAAGAGCCCCGCGCTCCGCAGGCTGCTTCTGGAAAAGGAGGATGAGCTTCGTTTAGCCCAAGACAGCCTAGCAGAGCTTCTAGCCCGGAGAGACGCATTGGCTCAGCCATTTGTGGGGCGAAGGCTCGCTGCGCTCAGGGACGCTCTAGCGCAGCGTCCGCTTGACGTGGAACAGGCCAACAAGGCGTTGCGGGAAGCGGTTAGCAAGATAGTCATGGACCCGGAGGCTGCGAGCCTCTCGATACACTGGCACCACAGTGCTCAGACCACGGATAATGTTAGTTTCCAGTCGCGGCATTGCCGCTTGTTTGATGGCGAAGGGGCGAGCTGATGAACTCAAGAGCATACCCCGAAATCAGGCGACCTTCGTGGGAATCCAGAATCGGTTACGAGTCGCTCAGGGAGGCTGAGAGGGTCGAGCGACCGCCAACAGAAAGGCCGCCCAAACTGGACCTCGGACAAATACATGTCGCGCCGGAGGTGTTTCAGTGGCGCGACCTGCGGCTGACACAGACGGCGGACGACGCACACATGAGGGAACTTGTGCGGGTCCTGGTCGACAACGCTTCTCCGCTAGACCCGCTCCTGGTCGCCCCGATAGGCGCTAGGTTCTACGTCCTCGACGGCCACCATCGATTTGACGCGTACCACAGCGTCGATTGGTGTCAGCCAGTACCCGTCGAGTACTTCGATGGCGGCCTAAAGGGCGCTCAGGTTGAGGCTCTCAAACGCAACTCAAAAAACAAGCTGCCGATAAGTACTCGGGACAAGCTTGAGGCGGCTTGGAGGCTCGTTCGCCAGGGCGATGAGAGCCAGTCGGCCATTGCCAAGGCGGCGACCATAAGCAGACGCACGGTCTCCACGATGGCAAAGGTTCTCGGAGAGCACCCCCAGGCTGGCGCCATGACTTGGCGACAGGCCCGAACGCTGCAGTTTGATGAGCAAACTGCCAACTGCGAGGGAGATTGGCGGCAGTTGAAGGCCCAGAAGTGGGCAAGTCAGTGGGCGAAACATCTCCCATCCGACTTTGGGGCGCATGCCGATATCGTGGCAATGGCCCTTGAAATCCTGAATTCGGACTTTCCTGGGCAACTAGTCCACTACTGGACGGGAAAAGACGTAGAGTTGCTTTCCGAGGTAGAGACTGAGTTCGATGTCTAGTGTGCAAGCACTAGTGTGCAAATTGCACAGTCCTGTAAGTAGAAAACAATAATAATGCAATCAAAAGTCTATAAATGTATATATATGGTATTAGGTCATAGTCTTAACCACCATTCTTAGATTGAAAATCGGGAAAGTTTTGAACCTAGTCTGTCAATATCGGTCTAGATGGGTTCCCGCCATGACGGGAGACTGAGGTATACTAGGGTTTAGCCGTTTTTGGAAGGTGGATTATCGGCCAATAGACCGATTTGGCCATCATTCGGAGAGGCTCATGCTGCTATCGAGCCAGACGGTCTGAGCGGCAAAGAAAAGCCCCGCAAACCAATAGGCGCGGGGCTCTTGTTAGGTTCTAGGTCGCTTCCATTGTATCCGGTCTTAGGCGGCTACCTTCTCATGGCGTTCCCGCCACTTACCGCGTTCGTCGTTACAACTTTCGTCCTCTATGTGCTCTCGACAGCCTCGAGAAAACGAAAGCTCCAATTCTTTGCCAGCTTCAAAGACATTCTCGATCTTCATATCGAAAAATACGCTTCGAAAAGCTCCAACTGCTTCTCTTGCGGCCTCCCTCTCCTCATCGGAAAGTTCGGATACCGACTTAGCTTCCTTCCGCTCCTCCAGAAAGGAGACGTCCTTGCACTGGGCAAGATAGAAGGCGCACATCCGCAATAGCTTCTCTGCGGAAGTAGAGAGAGTCTTAGTGCCAGACTCACACCTACTATAATGTTCCGGCGAGATATCGAGCGCTTCTGCGACCTGAAAAGACCGCATCGCAAGCGCCGACCTAATGTACTTTAGGTCTTTCCCAGAGAACTTCCTCGGATGCAACACCCGCGCTTGGACGATGGTTGCAATAAGACCAGGAAGGTCAACTATGCTGGTCTTCAACTTCCCAGATTTCTTATCTATCTTCTCCTCGACACCATTGCTCAAGAAAACCTTGAATGGTGTTCCCAACATTTCGCTGTAGTCCCGTGCAACAGGACCGTCAACGAAGTCATGCTGCATCTGGTTCACCTTCATTTTCCTCCTTAACCACGCACGCTGCACGAATCTCAAGCGCATGAATCGAACTGTCAAAAAACACGGTCACCTCCACCGTGTCGTCCTCAGACTCATGCTCAAAAACACAAATAGCTCCCGGGCCTTCGCACTTCGAACTGAGGACGCATTCGCCCAACTGCAAGGCCTCGATAGCCCGCGTCAGCGACACCCCGCCCATATCAGCCTGACAAAAACACGTGACACCGCCTGTGCCCGAGTACTCAACGAACGCCCGTATCCAAATTTCTTCTTGCCGCGGGCTGGGGTTCGTTGCCGTGTGCCCCTGCGGCGGCCCGTCGGAATCTCGCGCCATAGTTCGAACCTCTTGAATTCTGATGAGTATGTGGTGATGGTTGATCTAAGATCAAGTTAAAAAATGATCTTGGGTCAAGTTTTTTCGGTCTGATGGCCGGATTTGGCATTGAAAACTCAACATGAAAAAGTGATGCCCGCCGGCGGCCGCCACTTCCAGGGCGCGCTTCGCGGTTTCCTGCCCCTTGATGTCGGCCAGATCCGGCATCGCTTCATCTTCCGGCTCCAGATTGGGCTCGGGCCGCCGCAAGGTCTGGAGGCCTTTGAAATGGTTGATGAGCTGCAGCAGATCCGCCGGGGCCAGGATCGGCATATCGGCGGCGGCCCAGGCGGCTTCCGCGCCGCAGGGCCCGGGGCAGATCAGCCCCTTGTCCATCGCATTGGCGCCAACGGCCGCCGGCAGCGCGCCCGCAATGGCCGCGATCGAGCCGTCGAGCGCCAGTTCACCAAGGACGCAGTGGCCCTCGATCGCGTCCGGCGCAATTGCCCCGGCGGAAGCCATCACCCCGAGGGCGATGGGCAGATCGTAATGGCTGCCTTCCTTGGGGAGGTCGGCGGGGGCGAGATTGACGGTGATGCGTTTGGGCGGCAGCGCCAGCCCTATGGCGTTCAGCGCACCGCGCACCCGTTCGCGGCTTTCCGCGACAGCCTTGTCGGGCAGGCCAACGATGGTGAAGGCCGGCATCCCGGAGCTGATCTGCACCTGCACATCGACCGCGCGGGCTTCTATGCCCTCGAATGCAACCGTCGTAACCCGCGCGAACATGCGGCGAACCCCCGTTTGATCTTCGAGGGCAATGCTATCTCAGCGGGTAGGCAGGCGCAAGAACATTAAGAGAACAAACGCCGGGTCTGCCAAATCCGGTGCGATCGTGTTTGTCTCCTCCGATGAAGAACGATTCGATCCCGCTCGGATTCTTTATCCACGCCGGCGTCTACCTCGCCGTCGTCGGGCTGTGTGCCGCGCTGGCGCTGTCGCATGATCCGCCGCGCCACTGGTTCGTGTGGGTGGCGGTTGGCTGGGGCATCGGGCTGGGCGCCCATGCGCTGGCCGTTTGGCGCTGTCGCGCGCGACAGCGCGACAGGTCTTAGCGCGCGGCCACCTTGTTCTCGACCACGTCCCAGATCATGGCGGCGATGTCGTTGCCGCCGAACTCCTTGACCTGCCGAATGCCTGTCGGCGAGGTGACGTTGATCTCGGTGAGGTAGTCCCCAATCACGTCGATGCCGGTGAAGATCAGCCCGCGCTTCTTAAGCTCGGGTGCGAGCCGCGCGCAGATTTCCTCCTCGCGCGGAGTGAGCGTGGTCTTTTTCGCCGTGCCGCCGACATGCAGGTTCGAGCGCGTCTCGTCCGCCGCCGGCACGCGGTTGATGGCGCCGGCCACCTCGCCGTCGACCAGGATGATACGCTTGTCGCCCGCGCGCACGCTCGGCAGGTATCGCTGCACCATGATGGGTTCGCGGAAGGTCTGGCCGAGAAGCTCAATCAACGAATTGAGATTGGTGTCGCCCTCGGCGATGCGGAAGATCGCGGCGCCGCCGTTGCCGTAAAGCGGCTTCACGACGATGTCCTTGTGCTCGGCGCGGAAGGCGCGGATCTCGTCCGGGGACCGGGTCACGAGCGTCGGCGGCATGAGATCGAGGAAGTCGAGGACGAAGACCTTCTCCGGCGCATTGCGCACGGAGGCCGGATCGTTGACCACGAGCGTGCCGGGCTGCAGGCGCTCCAGCAGATGTGTCGTGGTGATATAGGCCATGTCGAAGGGCGGGTCCTGGCGGAGCTGCACCACATCGAACTCGGCGAGGTCCACGCTGCGCGGATGGGCGAGCCGGTAATGATCGCCCGGCTTGTCCTCGACCGTCAGGCTGTGGCCGAACGCGATCAGCCGGCCGTCCTTCAGCGAGAGATTGGGCGGCGTGTAGTAGAAGACGTCGTGGCCGCGGCTCTGCGCCTCCAAGAGCAACGCGAAAGTCGAATCCCCGTTGATGTCGATCAGCTCGATGGGATCCATTTGGAAGGCGACTTTGAGGGCCATGATGTCCTGTCAGGTCTGGGGGCCAAGATGAGGGGCCAGGGCAAGTTCCGCGGAACTTGCGCGCTGGGGCAGCACATTTCAAGCGCGGCACATCCGCCGCCGTGTCGCTCACACGGGGAACGCGTTTTCCACGTGCTGCGGCAGGGTCCAGGGGGCGCACAGCACCACGTCGAAGGCGATGTCGCGGCCGACGAAGTCCGGATGGCTTGCGATCCAATATTGGGCGGCGCGAACGATGCGCCGCTTCTGCCGCGCCGTCACGGAAAAGGCCGCCTCGTCGTGGGTCTTGCGATGCTTCACTTCGACGAAGGCGAGCCGCTCGCCTTTGGTGGCGACGAGATCGATTTCCCCCACCGGCGAGCGGTAACGCTTCGCCACGATGCGATAGCCTTTGAGGCGGAAGAGCCAGGCGGTGAGCGTCTCGGCCATGAGGCCGTCGCGATAGGCGCGTGTACGGGCGCGGCTCATGACCTGTCCCGTTTCGTCAAAGACAGCCCCAGCTCATAGACCCGCGCGCGTTTTACGCCGTGCGCATCCGTCACCGCGCGCACCGCATCGCGGAAGCTCATGGTCTCAAGCGCGGCCTCCAAGTCCGCCGTGAGGCGCGCATCGTCAACTTGCCCCTCCTCGGCGCGTGGCGGCGCGATCACCACGGCCACCTCACCTTTGACCGGCTGCGCTTCGATCTCGCCCGCGAGCGCATCCAGCGTCCCGCGATGCAGGGTCTCGTGCAGCTTGGTGAGTTCGCGCGCGATCACCGCCTCGCGCGGTCCCAACACCGCATTCATGTCGGCAAGGCTCTTGGCGAGGCGCGGCGCCGTCTCGAAGAAGATCAGCGTTGCGGGCGTGTCCTTGAGCGCCGTGAGACGCGCCTGGCGCGGTCCGGACTTCGGCGGCAGGAATCCGCCGAACAGAAAAGAGTCGGTCGGGAGCCCGGCGCTCGTCAGCGCCGCCAGCGCCGCCGAGGGCCCGGGAATGCTGGTCACCATCAGCCCCGCATCGAGCGCCTCGCGCACGAGCTTGTAGCCAGGGTCCGAGACGAGGGGCGTCCCGGCGTCGGAGATCAGCGCCACGGCATAGCCGGCCTCGATCCGGGCCAGCAGCTTCGGGCGTTCGCGCGCAGCATTGTGCTCGTGATAGGGCGTGAGTTCGGCGGAGATGTTGTAGTGCGACAGCAGCTTGCGGGAGTGCCGCGTGTCTTCCGCCGCGATCAGCGGGGCGCGGGACAGGACCGCAAGCGCGCGCAAGGAGATGTCGGCAAGATTGCCGATCGGGGTCGCCACGAGATAGAGCCCCGCCGGGAGCGGCCGGTCCAATAGCTCGGCCAGCGCCTCACTGGCTCGGGCGACCGTTCTGGCATTGGCTTCCGTTGTTCCGTGGTCCTGCAACAAGCTCCGTCTTTCTCTCGCGTCGTATTCCGGGAGTTGGGAATTTAGGCGGATTCGCGTGGCTCCGCACGTGGGCTTCAGGCGGCAAGTTCCAGGATCAGCCGTTCCAGCACGAGCCGCCCCGCCGGTGTCGCCGTGAGCCGCGTGCCGTTCCGGACGAGCAACCCTTCGGCGGCGAGTGCGTCGATGCGGGTCTCGTCGAGCGGCTCGCCGGCGAAATCTTCAAAGCGGGACACATCCATGCCCTCGGCCAGCCGCAAGGCCATCAACAGATACTCTTCGGCCGCTTCACGCGCGCTGAGCGGCTCGTCGCTGACAAGGCCGTGCCCGCGCGCCTCGACTTGCCCGAGCCAGTCTTCGGGGAGCCGCAACGTGGAGAGCGCCCGTTTCGTGCCGTCCGCCGTGATGCGCGCATGGGCGCCCGCGCCGACGCCTGCATAGTCGTGCCCGCGCCAATAGACGAGGTTGTGACGGGATTCGGCCCCCGGCACGGCGTGATTGCTAACCTCGTAGGCGGGCAGCCCCGCCGCTTCGCAAAGCTCCTGGGTCGCCAGATACATCGCCCGCGCCGTCTCGCCCTCGGGCACGTGCAAACGACCCGCCTCGTGCAGCGCGGCGAACGGCGTCCCGTCCTCGATGGTCAGTTGATAAAGCGAGAGATGATCGGCGGCGAAGGTCAGCGCGCGCGACAGTTCCTCCCGCCAAGCATCGAGAGACTGCCCTTCGCGCGCATAGATGAGATCGAACGAGATCCGGTCGAAACATTCCCGCGCCAGTGCGAAGGCGGCGAGCGCCTCCTCGGCCGTGTGCATGCGGCCGAGAGACTTCAGACTGGCATCGTCCAGCGCCTGGACGCCCAGCGACAACCGGTTGACGCCGGCGGCCGCGTAACCCCGGAAGTTCTCCGCCTCGACGCTCGTGGGATTGGCCTCGAGCGTGATCTCCGCGGCCTCGTCCAGCGTCCAGTACTTGGCGATGGCGTCCAGGATGGCGCCGGTGACGCGCGGCGCCATGAGCGAGGGCGTGCCGCCGCCGAAGAATATGCTCGTCACCGTGCGTCCCGGTGCGAGCGCAGCGAAATGCGCCAGCTCCTTGAGATAGGCGGCGAGGAAACGATCCTGATCGATGCCGCCGTGGCGGACATGGGAGTTGAAGTCGCAATAGGGGCACTTGGCCGCGCAGAACGGCCAGTGCACGTAGACGCCGAACGGCTCGCCGTATTTGGCGTCAGACTGCGTTTTCGTCGTCGGCTTTAGCATAGGTCGCCTCGATCAGCTGTTCGAAGGCGCGCATACGGTGAGACAGGTCGTTCTTGAGGGATGGATCCATCTCGCCGAACGTCTCCTTGTAGTCCTCAGGCACGAAGATGGGATCATAGCCGAAGCCCCGCTCCCCACGCGGAGGCCATTGGATATGCCCGAAGACCTTACCCGTGAAAACGGCTTCTTCGCCGTTGGGGGCCGCGAGCGCCAGAGCGCAGGTGAAGTTGGCGTGGCTGAAGGCACCGCCGGTGGCTTCCAACGCCTCGTGCACCTTCCGCATGGCAAGCGCGAAATCCTTGTTCGGGCCGCCCCATCGCGCCGAGTGAATACCGGGATCGCCGCCGAGCGCGTCGACTTCGAGCCCGGAATCGTCTGCCAGCGCTATCATGCCGGACCCGCGTGCCGCCGCATGGGCCTTGAGCAGCGCGTTGGCCTCGAACGTGTCGCCGGTCTCCTCCGGCTCCGGCAGACCGAGACTGCCCGCCGAGATGCACGTGATGCCGAGCGGTTCGAACAGCTCGCCGAGCTCGCGCACCTTGCCCTCGTTGTGGCTGGCGACCACGATTTTTGAGCCGGGATGGAGGACGCCGGGACTGAGCACATTTGCCTCCTCAGGCAATCGTCATCTTCTGGAGTTCGACGAGGTCGGCGATGCCGGCGCGCGCAAGGCCCATCAGCGCATCGAACTGTTCTTGGCTGAACGGTTCGGTCTCGGCCGTTCCCTGCACCTCGACGATTCCGCCTTTGCCGGTGATGACGAAGTTCGCGTCCGCATCGGCTTCGGAGTCCTCGGCGTAGTCGAGATCGAGCACGGGTTCGCCGCCATAGAGGCCGCAGGAGACGGCCGCCACGTGATCGCGCAGGACGCCGCTCTTGATCATGCTGCGCGCCTCCATCCAGGCGAGCGCGTCATGGAGCGCGACCCAGGCCCCCGTGATGGAGGCAGTGCGCGTGCCGCCGTCGGCCTGCAGCACATCGCAGTCGACCACGATCTGCTTGTCCGGCATCCCGGCCAGATTGGTCACCGCCCGCAAGGAGCGACCGATCAGCCGCTGAATTTCCTGGGTCCGCCCGGACTGCTTGCCGGCGGCCGCCTCGCGGCGGGTGCGGTCGTGAGTAGAGCGCGGCAGCATGCCGTACTCGGCCGTGACCCAGCCTCGCCCGGACCCCTTGAGCCACGGGGGAACCGATTCGGCGACCGAGGCGGTGCATAAGACATGAGTCTCGCCGAAACGGACGAGGCAGGAGCCCTCGGCGTGGCGCGAGGCCGCGCGTTCGAGGCTCACGGGGCGCAACGTGTCGGGTGCGCGTTTGGACGGGCGAATGATGGCAGCTCTCCTCGGAAATAGCGGTGAGGCCGCGCACCCTAGAGGACGCGGTGAGGCGCGGGAAGCCCTTTCCCCCACTGTCCTCCCCAACTGTCATGGGGCGCGCCCTTGTGCGCCCGACGGTGAGAAGCTAGGACGCTTTGATGGCCTGGTGCGACGAAATTTTGGGGTTCTGCGACCCCTCGGGCGCCGCGCTCGATCCCGTGCCCGCCTACTACGAGGTCGCCGCGCGGATCGACGCGATGCCCATGACCGACTGGGTCCGTGCCTGGCGTGAGGTCTGCACGACGAAGTTCCGGGATCGAACACCCGGCGTCTATGCGTTCTTCACCCATTTCGACCGCCTGTCGCACGACGACCCCGAGCAGGGAGTCGCGTTCATCGAGGCGGCGCTGCAACACGAGCCGGACGAGGAGGTGCTCAATCTGATCGCCAAGGGCAAGCCGCTCGGTCAGCTTCTTGTCTTCCGCGCCTCGGTGGCGACGCCTCTCCTGCAAGAGCTTGCGCTGCGGCAGCCGCGTCTGCGGTGGCTGATGGGCCGCCAGGCGGCGTCCATAAGGAACGGCAAGGTGGACGATCCGGATTTGGCGCGGCGTCTCCTGCCGATCTGCGACGAGCCCGCCTATCGCGCCTGGGAAGAGGCAGCGTATCCCAAGTCCGAGCCGGTCGCGTTCGAGGCGCTGCCGCTCCCGGAACTTGCCACGAAATGGGTAGAGATCATGTCGCGCTCCAATATCGAGATCGAGCGCGACCATCAGTGGTACGACCTCTACGATTACCAGCACACCCTGACCGGAAGCGAGCCGTTGAAGGCCTTGGCCTTGGTGAAAGCCATTCTCGAGATCGAAGACAACCCGAACCTGCTCGGCATCCTTTCCGCCGGGATGCTGGAGGACCTGATACCCTATGACGACGGCCCGGTCGTCGATGCGGTGGTGGCCGAGGCCGCGGACAATCCGGAGTTCCAGGATCTGTTGTGCGGCGTGTGGTTCGATCAGTTGAGCGCGCAGGTGGTCGCGCGACTCAAATGGGCATGCGGTCAGAGACGGCCATGAAGACAGACGCGGAAACAGGCACGATGATCGGCGGTACGAAAGAGCCGTTCCGCGCGCCCGAAGGCGTCACGCCGATGATGGCGCAGTACCTCGAAATCAAAGCCGCCAACGCCGACAGCCTCCTCTTCTATCGCATGGGCGATTTCTACGAGATGTTCTTCGAGGACGCCTCGGTTGCCTCGCGCGCGCTCGGGATCGCGCTCACCAAGCGCGGCAAACACCTCGGCGAGGACATTCCCATGTGCGGCGTACCCGTCCATGCCGCCGATGACTATCTGCAGAAGCTCATCGCGCTGGGTCACCGCGTCGCCGTGTGCGAGCAAACCGAAGACCCGGCCGAGGCCAAGAAGCGGGGCGCGAAGGCGGTCGTCCGCCGCGACGTCGTGCGCCTGGTGACGCCCGGAACGCTGACCGAGGAGTCGCTGCTGGATGCGCGCGCCCACAACTTCCTCACGGCCCTGTTCCGCGAGCCGCAAGGCGACGGCGCCGAGCCGCGTCTGGCGCTCGCCTCGATCGATATCTCGACGGGCGAGTTGATCGCGGCGACCTGCAAACTCACGGACATACCGGGCGAGCTGGCGCGCATCCGCCCCGGTGAGGTCCTCGTCGGCGAGGATCTCGCGAGCGATGCCGACATCCGTGCG